>CALJUL010000122.1 GCA_937975725.1 uncultured Pseudoxanthomonas sp.
AGCGCTTCCCGCGTATCCACCGCTCCACCATCGTCAACGCGCGCCGCGTGGTGGAACTGCGGCCGCACACCAACGGCGAATGCTTCCTGCGCCTGGACTGCGGCCAGGAACTCAAACTCTCCCGCAGCCACCGCGACAAGCTCGCCACCCTGCTGTAGACCCTTGCAGGAGGGGCTTCAGCCCCGACCCGACCGCATCCACGACGCGATTTGCACGGCCGCAAGCTGCACGGCCGGCTCGGTGCATCCGATGTGTTCGAATCATTGATCTGCCCGGGCCGCCGGGGAACGCTCGGCCTGTCCGGTTCATCCAGCCCGTTCGGCCTGTCCGGCTGTCCGCTCGCGCACGCCGGAATCCCGGCAGCGGCTGCGCGACGAAACGCGATGGCGTGATGCCAGCCGTCCATGAAATCCGTATCGGGCCGGCGTGGCGTGGTCGGGGCTTAAGCCCCTCCTACAGGGAGAATCCCCGGGAAACATGATGCGGAGAGAAGCACCGGCGGCTCGCTTCGTCGTGCCGTCTCCACCGTTCGCCGCAACCGCGCGCGCGGCATGACTTCCGGACCATGGGCGGCGTGCGCGGCGGGCGCATCGTGCGCTCCGCCGCTTCCCGGACAGTCCGATGAAACTCACCGAAGCCTCGCTGCGCAATCCCGCCGCCGTCACGGTGGTCGTCGCCCTGGTCTGCGCCTTCGGCCTGCTGAGCCTGGGCAAGCTGCCGGTGCAGTTGTTCCCCGACATCGAGCGCCCGCAGATGTCCATCCAAACCGGCTGGCGCGCGGCCTCGCCGCAGGAGATGGAATCGGAGATCGTCGAGCCCATCGAGGCGGTGATGCAAGGCCTGCCGGGGCTGGAGGAGATCGCCTCCAACGTCAACGCCGGCAACAGCCGGATCAACCTGACCTTCGCCGTCGGCAGCGACATGGACGCGGCGCTGGTGGAAGTGCTGTCGCGGATGAACCGCCTGCCGCCGTTGCCGCGCGACGCCACGCCGCCGGTGGTGCAGGCCGGCGCGGACAACGCCAACAACTCGCTGACCTACTTCTTCGTGCAGAAGCTGCCGGGCACGGCCGGCGACATCCTCGACTACCGGCGCATGATCGAGGACCGCATCGTGCCGCGGCTGTCGGCGGTGGACGGTGTGGCCGGGGTGGAGGTCAACGGCGGCGCGCAGGAAGAGCTCACCATCACTCTGGACCTGGCGCGCGCCGCCGCGCTGGGCATCCAGATCCCCGAGGTGGCCGCGGTCGCCGCGCGCGCCACCGACGTCTCCGGCGGCGTGGTCGAGGCCGGCCGCCGCGAATACGTGCTGCGCTTCGCCGGCCGCTACGCGCCCGAGGCCATGGGCAACCTGATCCTGGCCTGGCGCGACGGCCGCCCGGTACGCCTGGCCGACGTCGCCAGCGTCGAGGTGAAGCGGCCGGAGCAGCGCTTCTTCGCCTACCAGAACGGCAATCCGGCCATCGGCCTGCGCATCCTGCGCGCGAGCGGCGCCAACGTGCTGGACACGCTGGAGGAGGTGAAGCGCGTCGTCGCCGAGGTGCGCGAGCAGGAACTGAAGCCGCTCGGCCTGGACATCGCGCAGAGCTTCGATGCCTCGGTGTTCATCAACCGCGCACTCGGCCTGCTGTCCGGCAGCCTGACCGCCGGCGTGCTGCTGGCGGTGGGTTGCCTGTGGTGGTTCCTGCGCGACGTGCGCGCCACCGCGCTGATCGCCTGCGCCATCCCGGTGTCGCTGCTGGCGACCTTCATCGTGCTGCAACTGACCGGGCGCAGCCTCAACGTCATCTCGCTGGCGGGCCTGGCCTTCGCCGTGGGCATGGTGATGGACGCGGCGGTGGTGGTGGCCGAGAACATCCTGCGCCTGCGCGAGGAAGGCATGCCGGCCGCGCGCGCCGCGCTGGAAGGCGCGCGCCAGGTCGGCGGCGCACTGGTGGCGTCCACGCTGACCACGGTGGCGGTGTTCCTGCCGGTGGTGTTCATGGACGACGTGGAGGGCCAGTTGTTCGCCGACCTGGCGCTGACCATCTCCATCGCGGTCGGCATCTCGCTGCTGGTCGCGGTCACCGTGCTGCCGGCCGCCGCCGGCAGTTGGCTGCGCGGGCGCGGCGGCCCCGCGCACCGGCACCGCGCCTGGTCGCAGGCCAGCGACTGGGCGCTGCGCGTCACCCGCACGCGCCGGCAACAGTGGGCCTGGCTGGCCGGGCTGGTCGCCGCGCCGGTGCTGCTGGCCGCGCTGCTGATGCCGCGCATCGACTACCTGCCGCCGGTCAAGCGCGCGGCGGTGGACGCCTTCTTCAACTTCCCGCCCGGCATGAGCCCGGAGCGGGTGAACCGCGAGATCGCACCGGCCGTGCTGGAACGCATGCGCCCGTACATGGACGGCGAGAAGCGCCCGCAACTGAGCAACTGGTACCTCAACCTGTGGCCGGGCGGCGGTTCGCTGGGCGCGCGCGTCGTAGATCCCGACGACATCGGCGAACTGGAGCGCATCGTCCGCGACGAGATCGTCACCGGCTTCCCCGACACCCGCGCCTTCGCCAGCGAGGGCGAACTGTTCGGCGGCTTCGGCGGCTCGCCGCGCGCCATCGCCATCCACCTGCAGCACGGCGACGGCGATGCGCTGACGCGCGCGGCGGAGGCCGGACGCAAGGCGCTGGCCGCGCGCTTCGCCGGCGCCAACGTGCAGGCGTGGCCCAACGCCGACGCCGGCACGCCGGAACTGCGCGTGGCCCCGGACGACCGCCGCCTGGCGGAAGTCGGCTGGCGCCGCCCGGAACTGGGCACCGTGGTGCGCGCGCTCGGCGACGGCCAATGGTTGGGCGAACACTTCGACGGCGACCGGCGGCTGGCCATCGTCCTGCGCAGCGACCGCGAGGGAGAAGCCGCGCGCCTCGGCGCCGCGCCGCTGGCGACGCCGCTGGGCGGCGTGCTGAGCCTGGGCGAGCTGGCGCGGGTGGACACCGTGCTGGCCCCCAACCAGTTGCGCCGCATCGACCGCCGCCGCACCGTCACCCTGACCGTCGATCCGCCTGCGGCGATGTCGCTGGAGGAAGCGCTGGACATCGTCCACGGCGAGATCGTGCCGGCGCTGCGCGACGCGCTGCCGGCCGACGCTGCCATCCGCGTGTCCGGCAGCGCCGACCGCCTGGGCCAGGTGGTGCGCGGCATGGGCGCCAACTTCGCGATGGCGCTGGCGGTGCTGTTCATGCTGATGGCGGCGATGTTCAAGTCGCTGCGCGACAGCGCGTTCGTGATGGCGACGCTGCCGATGGCGGTGCTGGGCGGCGTGGCCGGCCTGCGCGTGCTGGACCTGGCCGCCGGGCAGACCCTGGACCTGCTGTCGATGATCGGCTTCATCATGCTGCTGGGCATGGTGATCAACAACGCCATCCTGCTGGTGGCGCAAGCGCGCGATGCGCAGGCCGCCGGCGCGTCACTGGACGAAGCGCTGAAGCAGGCGCTGGACCAGCGCCTGCGCCCCATCCTGATCGCCGCGCTGACCGGCGTGCTGGGCGCGCTGCCGATGGCAATCAATCCCGGCCCCGGCGCGGTCATCTACCGCGGCCTGGCCGCGGTGTCGGTCGGCGGCGTGGCGCTGAGCCTGGTCTTCACCCTGGTACTGGTGCCGGCGCTGCTGCGCCTGGCCGGCGAGCGCGCGCCGAAGGCCGCCGATGCCGCCGCGCCGTTGCCGCTCCCCCATCCCGTTTCCTGACCCTGCTCCGGAGAATCCCATGCGCTTCCTGCACAAGACCCTGATCGCCACCGCGCTGGCCGGCGCGCTCGCCCTGCCCCTGCTGTGGCCGGACGCCGGCGCCAGCGCGGCCACCGAGAAACCCGAGGCACCACCGGCCGTCGTCAGTGTCGCGTCCGCCGTCAGCACCGCGCTCGCCCCGCAGCACTGGTCGCCGGGCAGCGTCATCAGCCGCCGCGACGCGCGCGTGGCCGGCGAACAGAACGGCCGCGTGGTGGAGGTGGCCGACGTCGGCCAGCGCGTGCGCACCGGCCAGGCGCTGGCGGTGCTGGACGACACCGCCCTGCGCCTGCGCGAGCAGGAAGGCCGCGCCGAGCTCGCCCGCATCCAGGCGCAACTGGAACTGGCGACCCGGCAGGAACAGCGCTACGCGCAACTGGCGGCGCAGCAGAACATCGCCCGCGCGCAGTACGAGCAATCGCGCGCCGACCGCGACACCCTGGCGCAGGAGCGCGCACGCGTGCTGGCGCAACTGGCGCAGACGCGCCACCAGCGCGAGCGCATGGTGGTACGCGCGCCGTTCGATGGCATCGTGGTCGAGCGCCACACCCAGCTCGGCGAATACCTCACTACCGGCGCCTCGGTGGCGCGGCTGGTGGACACCGCCGCACAGGAGGTGCGCGTGCGCGCGCCGGTGGACCTGGCCCGGCACCTGGCCACCGGCACCCAGGTGCGCGTGCGCAGCGCGGACGGCGAGCACGCCTACCCGGTCAGCGCCCTGGTGCCGGTAGGCGACGACGCCTCGCGGCAACTGGAACTGCGCATCGCCATCGACGGCCTGCACATACCGGTCGGCACGGCGGTGGACGTGGGCCTGCCCAGCGCGGCGCCGCGCACGGTGGTGGCGGTGCCGCGCGACGCGCTGATCCTGCGCCGCGAAGGCGACTTCGTGCTGCGCGTGGACGGCGCCGGCAAGGCCGAGCGCGTCGCGGTGAAGGCCGGCACCGAAGTGGACGGCCTGGTGGAAGTGGACGGCGCCGTGCGCGCCGGCGACCGCCTGATCGTGCGCGGCGGCGAGCGCATCGAACCCGGCCAGCCCGTGAACATCCAGCCCTTGTCACCCGCCATGGCGATGCGCTGAAGCCGTCCTGCCACCGTGGGAGCGATGCAAGTCGCGACCGGAAAGGCGAACAAGCGCATGCCACGGATCGCGCGGATGAACACGGATAGAGCCTGTTCGATCAGCTTCATCCGCGTTCATCCGCGTGATCCATGGCTAATGGCGTTTTCTGTTCCCGGTCGCGACTCACGTCGCTCCCACAAGGAAGGATCACCCACATCGGACACCGGGACAGGCACAATCCGGGCATGGCTTCCTCCCCGAACGCACCCGACGCCGCCGGCGCGGCGCGCACGGCCTCCCGCGCCGGCCGCCCCAACCTGCGCGAGCGCTTCGACGCGATGCGCAACCTGTCGCCGTTCCTGGCGCAGATCTGGCGCACCAGCCGCGCGCTGACCCTCGCCAGTCTGGGCCTGCGCCTGCTGCGCGCGCTGCTGCCCATCGCCACGCTGTACATCGGCAAGCTGATCATCGACGAGGCCATCCGCCTGGTCGGGCTGGGGCTGGGCTTCGATTCGCTGGGCGAGGCCTGGCGCAGCGGCCAACTGGACACGCTGCTGGGGCTGTTGGCGCTGGAGTTCGCGCTGGCGATCCTCTCCGACCTGCTGGGCCGGCTGGTGAGCTACGCCGACGCGCTGCTGTCGGAGCTGTTCACCAACGCCACCAGCATCCGCCTGATGGAACACGCGGCCACGCTGGACCTGGAGGACTTCGAGGACCCGGACCTGCAGGACAAGCTGGACCGCGCGCGCCGGCAGACGATGGGGCGCATGAACCTGATGAGCCAGTTGTTCGGCCAGGTGCAGGACGCCATCACGGTGGCGGGCTTCGCCGCCGGCCTGCTGGTGTACGCGCCGTGGCTGATCGCGCTGCTGGCGGTGGCGCTGGTGCCGGCCTTCATCGGCGAGTCGCACTTCAACGCGCTGGGCTATTCGCTCAACTTCCAGTGGACGCCGGAGCGACGGCAACTGGAATACATGCGGCAGATGGGCGCCAGCGTGGAGACGGCCAAGGAGGTGAAGATCTTCAACCTCCACCGCTTCCTGATCGAGCGCTACCGCACGCTGGCGCAGAAGTTCTTCCTGGCCAACCGCGCGCTGGCGCGGCGGCGCGCGTTCTGGGGCACGCTGCTGGCGGCGCTGGGCACGCTGGGCTACTACGTGGCCTACGGCTACATCGCCTGGCGCACGGTCAAGGGCGATTTCAGCATCGGCGACCTGACCTTCCTGGCCGGCAGCTTCCGCCGGCTGCGGCAGTTGCTGGAGGGGCTGCTGGTGGGCTTCTCGCAGGTGGCCGGGCAGGCGCTGTACCTGGACGACCTGTTCTCGTTCTTCGAGATCGAGCCGGAGATCGCCTCGCCGGCGGACCCGGCACCGTTCCCCGCCCCCATCGAGCGCGGCTTCGTGTTCGAGAACGTGGGCTTCCGCTACCCGGACGCGGAGCGCTGGGCGGTGCGCCACCTGGACTTCGAGCTGCGCGCCGGCGAAGTGCTGGCGCTGGTGGGCGAGAACGGCGCCGGCAAGACCACGCTGGTGAAGCTGCTGGCACGGCTGTACGACCCGGACGAGGGCCGCATCCTGCTGGACGGCCGCGACCTGCGCGAATACGACATCGACGCGCTGCGCGCCAACATCGGGGTGATCTTCCAGGACTTCGTGCGCTACCACCTGACCGCCGGCGAGAACATCGGCGTGGGCCGGATCGAGGCGATGCAGGACCGGGACCGCATCCGCGCCGCCGCCGCGCGCGCGATGGCCGACGAGGTGATCGAAGGCCTGCCGCGCGGCTACGACCAGTTGGTGGGCCGGCGCTTCAAGGACAGCGTGGACCTGTCCGGTGGGCAATGGCAGAAGATCGCGATCGCCCGCGCCTACATGCGCGACGCGCAGGTGATGATCCTGGACGAACCGACCGCGGCGCTGGACGCGCGCAGCGAGTTCGAGGTCTTCCAGCGCTTCAAGGAACTCTCGGACGACCGCACCGCCGTGCTGATCTCGCACCGCTTCTCCAGCGTGCGCATGGCCGACCGCATCCTGGTCCTGCACGAAGGCCGGCTGGAGGCCAGCGGCACGCACCAGGAACTGCTCGCCCAGGGCGGACGCTACGCCGAACTGTTCGAACTGCAGGCCGCCGGCTACCGTTAGCGACCGCCGCCCATCCCCTTTCCCCCAAGGAGACACGACGTTGACCGCCTTCCCCACCCGACGCCTCGCCCCCCGGCCCGCCCTCGCCCTGCTCGCCGCCCTGCCACTGGCCGCCTGCGGCCCGTCGGCCAAGGGCGACGCCGCCGCGCCCGCGCAGGCGCAGGCCGCGCCGGCTTCGCAACCGGCGCAGACCCTGCCCAGCGCCCTGGGCACGATCCGCGTGACCGAGGTCGTGCGCGGGCTCGACCATCCGTGGGCACTGGCCTTCCTGCCCGACGGCGCCATGCTGGTGACCGAGCGCAGCGGGCACCTGCGCCGGGTCACGCCCGACGGCGCCGTCTCCGCGCCGATCGCCGGCGTGCCCGAGGTGTATGCCACCGGCCAGGGCGGCCTGCTGGACGTGGCGCTGGCGCCCGACTTCGCCGACAGCCGGCGCATCTACCTGAGCTACGCCGAACCCGGCGACGGCGGCATCGCCGGCACCGCGGTCGCGCGGGCCACGCTGGACGACGGCGCGCTGTCCGGCGTCGAGGTGATCTACCGGCAGGAGCCCAAGCTGGAAGGCCCCAACCACTTCGGCTCGCGGCTGGTGTTCGACGGCCAGGGGCATCTGTTCGTCAGCCAGGGCGAACGCAACCACCGCCCGCTGGCGCAGGAACTGGACAAGCTGCAAGGCAAGCTGGTGCGCCTGAACCTGGACGGCAGCGTGCCGCAGGACAATCCCTTCGTCGGCACCGCCGGTGCACGCCCGGAGATCTGGAGCTACGGCCACCGCAACATGCAGGGCATGGCGCTGGACCCGCGCACCGGCAAGCTGTGGCAGAGCGAGCACGGCCCGCGCGGCGGCGACGAGATCAACCTGCCGCAGCCCGGTCGCAACTACGGCTGGCCGGTCATCACCTACGGAATCAACTATTCCGGCCAGCCCATCCCGGAGGCCCAGGGCAAGGCCAAGGCCGGCATGGAGCAGCCGCACCACGTCTGGGAGAAGTCGCCCGGCGTGTCGGGCATGGCGTTCTATACCGGCCGTCCCGGCGCACCGTGGAACGACAGCCTGTTCCTGGGCGCGCTGGCCGAACGCAACCTCATCCGCCTGACCCTGCAGGGCGACCGCATCGCCGGCGAGGAACGCCTGCTGGACGGCATCGGCGAGCGCGTCCGCGACGTGCGCGTGGGCCCGGACGGCAACGTCTACGTGCTGACCGACGAGGACGACGGCAAGCTGTGGCGGATCGAGCCGCCGAAGGCGCCATGACCGCCGCGCCCGCCCTCGCCCGCCGCCTGGCGCACGCGGCCGGCCCGGTGCTGGCACTGGCCGCCGCGCTGGCCTTCGCCCAGCCGGCGCCGGCCGACTACGCCCAGGCCCGGCAGCGCGCCGATGCCGACGAAGCCTCGCTCGACCCGGCCACCGCCGCCACGCTGCGCGATGCGCAGTCGCGCGTGCTGGACGCGGCCATCGCCGCCTGCGCCACGCCCGCGGCCGACACCTCGCCATTCGTGGTGGTGGCCGAACTCGACGCTGGCGGCACAGCGGCCCGGACCTGGCGCGAAGGCGCCACGCCGCTGGCGATCTGCGTGCAGAAGCAGATCGCCGGCAAACCGCTGGCCGCGCCGCCGCGCGCGCCGTTCTTCGTGTCCTTCGAACTGAGCTTCACACCGTGAGCACGCCACACCCCGACCTCGACGCCCTGCTGCGCGCGCGCCTGCCCGCCGGCGCGTCCCTGCAGATTCCCCCGCCCTGCCTGCTGGACATGCAGGGCGAACCGGTGGAGTACGTCGAAGGCCAGTCGCTGTCGATGCGCTTCCCGGTGCTCGCGCGCTACCGCAATCCCATCGGCCACATGCAGGGCGGCTACATCGTCGCCGCCCTGGACAACACCCTGGGGCCGTTCTCCTACCTGATCGCCCCGCCCAGCGTGACCACTTCGCTCGACACCCAGTACCTGCGCCCGGTGACCGCCGACCTGCCGCACATCACCTGCCACGCACGGCTGGTGGAACGCACCCGCCACCACCTCTTCCTGGCCGGCGAAGTCCGCGACGACGCCGGCCGCGTGCTGGCGCTGTGCCAGGCCGTGTGCCAGATCCTGCCGCAGCAGGCTGCGTGAGTCGCGACCGCGGCAACCGGGAATTCCTATTCGCCGCGGATTGCACGGATGCACGCGGATAAGGCGACACGGGCGCCCTCTCTCAGGCCTGTAGGAGCGACGTAAGTCGCGACCGCGGCGCCGGCCATGGCATGAGCTGGCGATACGGATATGCAGCGATGCGTTCGCACGATGGATCGCGAGCGATGCGAGGCGAAGCGGCCATGTACGGACCAGGGATGCGCTGCCTCATCCGCTTTCCCTGCACCGGCGCAAGGTCATGAAGGCTTCGGGTTGGCGGTCGCGACTTACGTCGCTCCTACAGGAGGGAAAGGAGTGATATCCCTAGCGCCCTATCCGCGCCGATCCGCGCAATCCGTGGCGAATAGGGCTTTCCCGGTATCGCAGTCGCGACTCACGTCGCTCCCACACCCGGGGATCAGAACAGGGTGCCCTGCGGCGGGGGCGGCAGCGAATAGTCCAGCCGACCGGCGACCACGCGGGCGGGGTCCGAATAAGGGTGGGGTTCGTGGTGGCCGGGGCCGAGCAGGTGCACCACGTCCCATCCGGCGGTCTTAAAGTCGTCAGCGATCAGTTGCCGGTGGCAGTGCCGCCAGTCGGCCTCGGCGCAGAGGATGGCGGTGCGGCGATGCGCGGCCGTGCCGGCCAGGCGGTCGCGTGCGGCACGGTAGGCGGCGGTGTCCATGTAGTCGGCATAGCCGCGGAAGCCGGCGCTGCGCCAGCCGGTGTTGGGAGAATCCGGGCGCGGGTCGCGGCGCCCGCCCAGCGCCGGCAGCGGCAGGTAGTCGATGCCGGCACGCGCCAGCGCCGGGGCCATCGCCGCGGCGGCGTACTGCGGATGCCGACGCGAGGCCGGGAACCGCCGCACGTCGGCCACCACCGCGATGTCCGCGCCCATCAGCAGTTCCAGCAACGCTTCCCAGCCGCGCGTGGAATGGCCCAGGGTCCAGAGCGCGCGCACGTCAGTGCAGGTCGAAACGGTCCGCATCCAGCATGGCGGGGAAGCGTTCGCGGTGTTCGGCCAGCGCCTGCGCGGAGATCGTCGTGGTGGCCACGCCCTCTTCCGCCGGCATCTCCACCAGCGGCTGGCCGAGCATGTCGATCACCGCGCTGTCGCCGGAATACGCCAGCCCGTTGCCGTCGCTGCCGACGCGATTGACCGCCGCCACGTAGCACAGGTTCTCGATGGCGCGCGCGCGCAGCAGGGTCTTCCACGCGTAGGCGCGCGCGGCCGGCCAGTTGGCGACGAAGAGTTGCAGGTCGAAGTCCAACTGTCCCGGCCGCTCCACGTCGTAGCGGTTGCGCGCGTACACCGGGAAGCGCAGGTCGTAGCAGACCAGCGGATTGATCCGCCAGCCCTTCCATTCCACCGTCAACCGCTCGCGGCCCGCGGCGTACCGCTGGTGCTCATTGGCGTAGCGGAACAGGTGGCGCTTGTCGTAGTGGCGCAGGCCGCCGTCCGGCGTGGCCCACAGCAGGCGGTTGAACACGCCTTCCGGCGTGCGCAGTTGCACGCTGCCGGCGACGGCCGCGCCCAGCGCTTCCGCCTGCCGCCGCATCCATTCCACCGTCGGCCCGTCCATGCCTTCGGCCTGGCCGATGGCCTCGTTGCTGAAGCCGCTGGTGAAGGTCTCCGGCAGGATCACCAGGTCGGTGTGCCCGGCCAGTGGCGCGATCAGCGCGCCGTAGTAGTCGCGGTTGCCCGCCGGGTCGTGCCAGCGCGTGGCGCCCTGGACGAGGGAAATGCGGAGGTCTTGCATGGTTCGGAATTCCTGCTTGCATTTAAAACGAAACGAAACCCCTCCTACAGGGGTCAGAGCTTCTTCAAGCGCTCGATGGCGGCGTCCAGCGTGGCCTCGTTCTTGGCGAAGCACAGCCGCGCCAGGCGCTGGCCGGCCGGCGGGGTTTCGTAGAACGGCGACAGCGGGATGGCAGTGACGCCATGCTCGACCGTCAGCCACTTCACGAATTCGGCATCCGGCAGATCGCTGACCGCCGAATAGTCCACCAACTGGAAATACCCGCCCGGCACCGCCAGCGGCTTCAGCTTCGTGCCCAGCAACTGCTCGCGGAAGCGGTCGCGCTTGGCCTGGTAGAACGCGCCCAGTTGCTCGTAGTGCTCCGGCTCGTCGCGGATCATCGCGGCGAAGGCGTGCTGGGCCGGGGCGAAGGTGCAGAACACGTTGTACTGGTGGACCTTGCGGAACTCCGCGCTCAGCGCCGGCGGCGCGATGGCGTAGCCGATCTTCCAGCCGGTGCAGTGGTAGGTCTTGCCGAAGCTGGACACCACGAACGCGCGCGCGGCCAGCTCCGGGTAGCGCAGCACGGATTCGTGGCGGCGGCCGTCGAACACGATGTGCTCGTACACCTCGTCGGAGACCAGGTAGATGCCGGTGCCTTCCAGCAGCGCGGACAGCGCGCGCAGGTCGGCCTCGCCGAACATCGCGCCGGACGGGTTGTGCGGGCTGTTGACGATCAGCAGGCGCGTGCGCGGAGTGACGGCGGCGCGCACGCGGTCCCAGTCCACGGCGAACGTCTGCGGGTCCAGCGGCACGTGCACGGCGCGGGCGCCGGCCAGTTCGATGGCCGGCTCGTAGCTGTCGTAGGCGGGGTCGAGGACGATGACCTCCTCGCCCGGCCGCACCACCGCGTGGATGGCGTTGAACAGCGCTTCGGTGGCGCCGCTGGTGACGGTGACCTCGGTGTCCGGGTCCACCTGCCGCCCGTAGCAGCGCAGCGCCTTCTCGGCGATGGCCTGGCGCAGCGGCGCCACCCCGGTCATCGGCGCGTACTGGTTGTGGCCGGCGCGCATGGCGCGGTCCAGTTCGTCCACCAGCCGCGGCGGAACGGCGAAATCGGGGAAGCCCTGCCCCAGGTTGACGGCGCCGTGCTCGGCGGCCAGTTGCGACATCACGGTGAAGATGGTGGTGCCCACCTTGGGCAGTTTGGTCTGGGGCTGCGGCATCCCGGCGGTCCGGCGCTCGATGGGGGAGGAAGGCGGAGTGTACGCGCTCCGCAAGACGCGCGATGATGCGCCCATGGAGCCTCCCGCCACCTTGCACAGCGTCCCCGAAGCCGAACGCGCGCGGCTGGCCACGGCCTGGGCGGCGGCGCACTACTTCGTCACAGTGGGCCGCGAGGAATGGCTGTTCTGCGTGGGCATGACCGCGCCCGACGTCGAGCGCCAACTGATGGCGGAGCGCTATCTGTTCATCACCGCCTGGAATCCCCCGCCCGGCGAATCGCCGCGCGCCTTCAACGACGAAGCGCACCTGCGCCTGCAACGGCGGATCGAGGCGCTGGGCTTCGACTACCACCCCTCGCTGGGCTGCAACAACCAGGGCGGCATGGTCGAGCATGGCTGGTGCGTGCTGGACCCCACCGAGGCGCAGGCCGACGCGCTGGCGCTGGAGTTCGGCCAGGGCGGCACCCTGCTCTGGCGCGCCGGCGAGCCGGTGCGGCTGCGCATGATGTGGCCGCGCCCGCCGCAGGCCGACGACGAGCCGCATACCGACTGGATGGGTTGAGCAAGCTGCGACCTTCTGGCGCGACCGTCTGTCGCAGGCCGGCACCGCGGGCGCTCGGCTTACAATGGGCGGCCGAGACCCAGGACACTCCAGCCTCCCCGCCGCGGGAACGCCCGACCCGATGACCGACGCTCCCGTTTCCCCGCCGCCGCTGCTGGCCGCGCGCGGCCTGGCCTTCTCGCGCAACGACGAGCCGGTGTTCGGGCCGCTGGACTTCGCCGTGGACGCGGGCGAAGCCCTGCTGGTGCAGGGCGGCAACGGCGTGGGCAAGACCACCCTGCTGCGGGTGCTGGCCGGCCTGCTGCGCGCCGACGCCGGCCACGTCGACATCGACGGCCAGCCCGCCGGCCCGTCGCGCCGCGCCCACGCCATGGCCTACCTGGGCCACCTGCCGGCGCTGAAGGCCGACCTGAACGCGCTGGAGAACCTGAACTTCCTCTGCGGCCTGCACGGCCGCCGCGCCCGCCAGATGCCCGGCAACGCCCTGGCGATGGTGGGCCTGGCCGGCTACGAGGACGCCCTGGCCCGGCAACTGTCCGCCGGCCAGAAGAAGCGCCTGTCGCTGGCCCGCCTGTGGCTGTCGCCCGCCCCGCTGTGGCTGCTGGACGAGCCCTACGCCAACCTGGACCTGGACGGCATCACCCTGGTCAACCGGATGATCTCCGCCCACCTGCGCGACGGCGGCGCCGCCCTGGTCACCACCCACGGCGCCTATGCGGCGCCGCCGGTGCAGACCCGGATGCTGGTGATGGCGCGCGGAGGCAACGCATGAGCGCGACCGCCATGCCCGTCCGTCACCAGCCAACCGCTCCCTGCCCCGTTCACGGGGTAGCGTTGGGGTGGGTGGGCGCCGGAGTTGCGGAGGTTTCCGTTTCCACCTCGTATCCGGCGATGCGGTCCGAAGGGGGTGCAGTACGGAAACAGCAGCGAGAGCTGGCTGCGTGCGGCTTCGTTCGGCGTCCATCCCTGCCTTCCCCCGCAAGCGCGGGAAAGGGTTGCTTCCTTCTGTCCCGGCCTTGGCTGGATGGCGAGGGAAGAAACGGCCATTCGCGGAGGATGACCGCATGAACGCGGCGCCCTCGCTCATGCAGACCGCCCGCGCCCTGGTCGGGCGCGACCTGAGGCTGCTGTGGCGCCGTCGTGGCGACGCCTTGCAGCCGGCCCTGTTCGCGCTGCTGGTGGTGGTGCTGTTCGCGCTGGGCCTGGGCACCTCGCCGCAGGCGCTGTCGAAGGTGGCGCCGGCGGTGCTGTGGGTGGCCGTGCTGCTGGCCGGCCTGCTGTCGCTGGACACGCTGTTCCGCGGCGACGCCGAGGACGGCTCGCTCGAACAATGGATCCTGGCGCCGGTGCCGCTGGCCTGGCTGGTGCTGGTGCGGGTGCTGACCCACTGGGCCACCACGGCGCTGCCGCTGGTGCTGGCCACGCCGCTGCTGGGCGAGATGCTGCACCTGCCGCGCAGCGAACTGCCGATGCTGCTGGCCACGCTGGCGCTGGGCACGCCGCTGCTGAGCCTGCTCGGCGCGGTGGTCGCCGCGCTGACGGTCGGCATGAGGCGCTCTGGTATCCTTGTGGCCCTGCTGGCGCTGCCGTTGTACGTGCCCGTGCTGGTGTTCGGCGCCGGCGCGGTGGCCGCTGGCGCGCAAGGGCTGGATGCCTCCGGCGCCCTCCTCTGGCTGGGTGCCGGCCTACTGCTGTCGCTGCTGCTGGCGCCGCTGGCCGCCGCCGCGGCGATCCGCATCGCCCTGACCTGAAGACCGACGCTGCGCATGAATCCTCTCGTCCGCTGGTTCCACCAACTCGGCTCGCCGCCCTACTTCGACCGCTTCGCCGCGCGCTGGACGCCGTGGTGCTACCTGGCCGCCGTCGCGCTGATGGGCGCGGGCCTGTGGCAGGCGCTGTTCGTGGTGCCGGCCGACTACCAGCAGGGCGACAGCTTCCGCATCCTCTACATCCACGTGCCCAGCGCGTGGATGAGCATGTTCGTGTTCGGCCTGATGGCGTTCTACGCGGCCATCGCGCTGGTCTGGCGGATCAAGCTGTGCGAGATCCTGGCGATGGCCTGCGCGCCGATCGGCGCTGCGTTCACCGTCATCACCCTGGCCACCGGCAGCATCTGGGGCAAGCCCATGTGGGGCACGTGGTGGGACTGGGACCCGCGCCTGACCACCGAGCTGATCCTGCTGTTCATGTACCTGGGCGTGATGGGCCTGTACGGCGCCATCGACGACCGCCGCAACGCCGCGCGCGCGGCCGGCCTGCTGTCCATCGTGGGCGTGGCGCTGTTGCCGGTGATCCGCTACTCGGTGGTGTGGTGGAACTCGCTGCACCAGGGCCAGACCATCCGCGTGTTCGGCCAGTCCAGCATGGACGACAGCATGATGCTGCCGCTGGTGCTGATGGTGGCCGCCACCAAGTTCTGGTTCGCCGGCTCGCTGCTGGCGCGCGCGCGCGCCGACAACCTGCGCCGCGAGGCCGGCAAGGACTGGGTGCTGCGGCTGGCCGCGCCCGCGGAGCGCGCGCCATGAGCTACTTCGGATACGTGGCCGGTGCCTACGCGGTGTTCGCCGCCGTGCTGGCCTGGGACTTCCTTTCCCCACGCCTGCAGGTGCGCCGCGAACTGCGCGCCGCCCGCCTGCGCGCGGCGCGCGAGACCCGCCGCAGCGCTGCCCCCGCCGAACTGGAACGCTGACCGATGAATCCCGTCCGCCGCCGCCGCCTGCTGTTCGTGCTGCTCGCCGTCGTGGTGGCCGGCATCGCCACCGCGCTGATCGCGATGGCCCTGCAACGCAACGTGGCCTACCTGTACACGCCGGCCGAAGTGCTGCGCGGCGAGGCCGGCGAGGCCCGCTTCCGCCTGGGCGGCATGGTCGAGAAAGGCTCGTTCCAGCGCGAGCCGGGCTCGCTGGTCTCGCACTTCCGCGTCACCGACGGCGATGCGCAACTGACGGTGCGCTACGACAAGATCCTGCCGGACCTGTTCCGCGAGGGCCAGGCGGTGGTCGCCACTGGCACCATGCAGGGCGACGTGTTCGTGGCCGAGAACGTGCTGGCCAAGCACGACGAGGCCTACATGCCCAAGGAAGTGGCCGACAAGATGGGCAAGGCGCACGAGAAGCACGACGTGCAGGCCGCGCCGGCGGAGCAGGCGCCTTGACCGGTTTATGGGAAGAGGCCGGAGGCCAGAGGCACGGGCCCAGGGAACACCCGGAGCCGCCACGCGTCCGTCTTTCGCATTCGCCTTCCCCGGCTTCCGGCCCCTGGCCCCCGACCCCTGCGGCTCCCCATGCTCCCTGAACTCGGACAAGTCGCGCTGATCCTGGCCCTGCTGGTGGCCGCCGTGCAGGCGGTGCTGCCGCTGGCCGGCGCGCACCGCGGCAAGGCGGCCTGGATGGACGTCGCGCGTCCGGCGGCCTATGGGCAGCTCTGGCTGGTGATGCTGGCCTTCGTCGCCCTGACCGCCTCCTTCGTGCAGCAGGACTTCTCGGTGAAGTACGTCGCCGACAATTCCAACTCGCTGCTGCCGCTGATCTACCGCTACACCGCGGTGTGGGGCTCGCACGAAGGTTCGCTGCTGCTGTGGGCGCTGATCCTGGCGCTGTGGGGCGGCGCGGTGGCGCTGTTCTCGCGCGGCCTGCCCGACGAGGTGATGGCGCGCGTGATCGGCGTACTCGGCATCATCGCGGTCGGCTTCCTCGCTTTCCTGATCTTCACCTCCAACCCGTTCGTGCGCCTGCTGCCCTCGCCCGGCGAAGGCCGCGACCTGAATCCGCTGCTGCAGGACCCGGGCATGATCATCCACCCGCCGATGCAGTACTTCGGCTGGGCCGGATTCTCGGTGCCCTTCGCCTTCGCCATCGCCGCGCTGCTGGACGGCCGCGTGGACGCGCGCTGGCTGCGCTGGACCCGGCCGTGGACCAACGTCGCCTGGGGCCTGCTGACCATCGGCATCGCACTCGGTAGCTGGTGGGCGTACTACGAACTGGGCTGGGGCGGCTGGTGGTTCTGGGATCCGGTCGAAAATGCCGCCTTCATGCCGTGGCTGGTCGGCGCTGCGCTGATCCACTCGCAGGCCGTCACCGAGAAGCGCGGCGCGTTCCGCGGCTGGACGCTGCTGCTGGCCATCTCGGCGTTCTCGCTGTCGCTGCTGGGCACGTTCCTGGTGCGTTCGGGCGTGATCACCAGCGTGCACGCGTTCGCCTCCGATCCGGCCCGCGGCCTCTTCATCCTGGTGTTCCTCGGCATCGTCATCGGCGGCTCACTGCTGCTGTACGCCTGGCGCGCGCCGCAACTGGCCGACGACGCATCGGAGAAGTCGTACTTCGCCGCCGGCTCGCGCGAGACGCTGCTGCTGGCCAACAACCTGCTGCTGACTGCCGCCTGCGCGATGATCCTACTGGGCACGCTGTACCCGCTGATCGCCGATGCGCTGGACCTGGGCAAGATCTCGGTCGGCCCGCCCTACTTCAGCCTGCTGTTCATCGTGCTGATGGCGCCGCTGGTGGCGCTGGTGCCGTTCGGCCCGCTGACCAGGTGGCAGCGCGACAAGGCCTCGCGCGTGGGCGCGATGCTGCTGCCGTGGGCGCTGCTGGCGGCCGTGCTGGCCGTCATCGCGTACTTCCTCGCCCCGCAGGGCAAGCTCAAGGCCGCCGCCGGCATCCTCGGCGCGGCCTGGGTGGGCCTGGGCACGCTGCGCTTCGTCTGGTCGCGGCTGCGCGCCAACGGCCGCTTCACCCCGGAGATGCTGGGCATGACCCTGGCCCACGTCGGCATCGCCGTGTTCCTGGTCGGCGCGCTGCTGGTGGAAGCGCTGAACGTGCAGCGCGAACTGGCGGTGAAGCCGGGCCAGACCGTCGAGGTCGGCCGCTGGGGCTTCCACTTCCAGGGCGTCGACGAGACCCAGGGCCCCAACTACCTGTCCGACCGCGGCCACGTGCAGGTGCTGCGCGACGGTGTGCCAGTGACGCTGCTGCACCCGGAAAAGCGCGCCTATGCCAGCGGCGGCCAGGTGATGACCGAGGCCGGCATCCGCCCCGGCGTGCTCGGCGACGTCTACGTCGCGCTCGGCGAACCGCTGGGCGACGGCGCCTGGGCGCTGCGCGTGCACGTCAAGCCCTTCGTCCGCTGGATCTGGCTGGGCGCCGCGCTGATGGCGCTGGGCGGATTCGTCACCGCGGCCGACCGCCGCTTCACCCGCCGGCCGGACGAGAGCCGCCGCAGACCCGAGTCGCAGAACGCATGAACGACGCCTCCGAACTCCCGCCCTCGCCGCCGCGCTCGAACGGCGCCCTGGCCTTCGCCGCGGTCATCGCCGGCCTGTTCTTCATCGGCCTGATGGGCCTGCTGTACTACGGCGTGAAGCAGTCCGACCGCGCCGACCGCGATGCGCTGCCGTCGCCGCTGGTCGGCAAGCCCGCGCCGGCGTTCGACCTGCCGCTGCTGCACGACCCGTCCAAACGCATCACCGGCCAGACGCTGGCCGGCGAGCCTTACGTGATGAACGTCTGGGGAAGCTGGTGCCCCGAGTGCCGGGTGGAGCATCCGGTGCTGACCAGGTTCGCGCTGACCAAGCGCGTGCGCTTCGTCGGCTACAACCTCAAGGACGAACGCCAGGACGCGCTGCGCTGGCTGGAGCAGTTCGGCAATCCGTACATGCTGGTCGTGGCCGACCAGGACGGCCGCGCCGCCATCGACTGGGGCATCTATGGCGCGCCAGAGACCTTCCTGGTGGACGGTCACGGCATCGTGCGCTGGAAGCACGTGGGCGCGGTCGACGACGCCATCATCGAGCACCAGTTGATCCCCGCACTGGAAAAGATCGAAGCCAGCCGATGAACATCCTTCCCCGCCCATGGACGCGGTTGCGGTCCGGACCCCGCGATGGAAACACCGGGGCCGGTTCCCGGCAGCCGAACGGCGTGCCAACCCCGGCTGCGGGCAGGCGCGGGCATGGCGCGGCCTGGCTGCTGCTCCTGGCGTGGCTGGCCTGCGCCGGCGCCTTCGCCCAGGCCAGCGATCCCACGCCGTTGCAGTTCCGCGACGCCGCCGAGGAAGCGCGCTTCCATGGCCTCACCGCCGAACTGCGCTGCGTGAAGTGCCAGAACCAGTCGCTGGCCGATTCCAACGCGCAGATCGCCCAGGACCTGCGCCGCGAAGTGCTGGACCTGATGCGCCAGAGCAAGAGCGACGCGCAGGTCAAGCAGTTCCTGGTGGACCGCTACGGCGAGTTCGTGCTGTACAGGCCGGACGTCGCGCCGGGGACCTACCTGCTGTGGTTCGGCCCGCTGCTGTTGCTGCTGGGCGGCGGCGTGGTGCTGTGGCGCATCGTCGCCCGGCGCGCGCGACGGCCGGCGCCGGCCGCCGCCAACGACGACGAGCAGGAGTGGTGATGGCCGTCTTCGTTCTGCTCGCTGTCGTGCTCTCGGCCGCCATGCTGCTGGCGGTGCTGTGGCCGCTGTGGCGCGATTCGCGCGCGCTGGTGCTGGGCGGCGTGGCCGCCCTGGGGCTTGCGACGTTCGCGCTGTACCGCGTAGTCGGCACGCCCGCCGCGCTGGCGCCGGACGCCGAGCGCGCCGCCATGCCCGCCACGCTGGAAGACGCCGTCGCGCAACTGGAAGCCGAACTGGCCAAGCATCCTGCCGAAGCCGAGGGCTGGCGCCTGCTGGGCAAGTCCTACGCCACCCTGCAACGCTACGGCGACGCGCAGCGCGCGTTCGAGCGCGCCATGCAGTTGCTGCCCGACGACGCCGACGCGCTGGTCGACGCTGCGCAGGCGCGCCTGTTCAACAACCCGGAGCGCAAGCTCGACGCGCAGGCGATGGCCTGGCTGGAACGCGCGCGCGCGGCCAGCCCCGGCCACCAGCGCGCGCTGTGGCTGATCGGCCTGGCGCAGCGCCAGGAAGGCAAGCCCGCCGAAGCGGCCAGGACCTGGGAACCGCTGCTGGCGCAGGTGGACGCCGGCACCGCCGCCAGCCTGCGCGCGCAGGTCAACGAAGCCCGCGCCGAAGCCGCCCTGCCGCCGTTGCCCGATGCGCCGACGCCCGCGACCGCCGGCGAAGCCGCGGCGCCGGCCCTGCTGACAGTGACGGTGGACATCGCCCCCGCGCTGAAGGCGAAGCTGGGCGACGGCGATACCCTGTTCGTGTTCGCGCGCCAGGTGAACGGCCCGCCGATGCCGGTGGCGGCCAAGCGCCTGCCGGCGACGGCGTTCCCGGTGACCGTGGCGCTGGACGACGGCGACAGCCCCATGCCCACGCTCAAGCTCTCGCAACTGCCGCAGGTGCAACTGGTGGCGCGCATCTCAAAGGGCGGCGCCGCCGGCGCGCAGTCCGGCGACCTGGAGGCAGCGCCGCTCACCGTCGAAGTCGGCGCCGGCGGCACGCAGGCGCTGACCATCGACCGCGTGGTGCCGTAGGGCCACGCACCTGGACACGGCCGGTCCCGTGCGGCGGCCGCGCCGGGCCGCCCGGTTCGCGCCGTGGCTGGCGGTGCCGGCGATGCTCGGCATGGCGCTTCCCCTGCAGCGCGCCTGGTTGCCGGGCAGTGGCCCGGTGGCCTGGGCGCTGGACCTGTTTTCCCACTGGCAACCCGTCCATGCCGCGCTCTGGCTGCTGGCCTGCCTGCTCGGCGCGTCGGGCCGCAGGCGCTGGCTGCTGGGGCTGCCGTTCGCGCTGCTGCCCTGGGCCACCGCCAGCCGCATGGCCGCGCCTGCCGAAGGACCGGCCAAGCTGGTCGTCGCGGCCGCCAACGTGCAGCGCGACAACCACGATCCGGCGCCGCTGCTCGCCTGGCTGGAACGGCACCCCGCCAATCTGGTGGTGCTCACCGAACTGTCTCCCGCCTATGCCGAAGCGCTGCAACGCCAGGCGCCGGCGCGCTGGCGCCATCGCGCGCTGCATCCGCAGCTTTCGCCGCCAGGCCTCGGCGTGCTCTCCGACCGGCCTCTGCACGACGTGCGCGTGCTGCCCGATGCCCTGGGCGCGCTGCGGATCGAAGCCGACTTCCTGCTCGACGGTATCGACGTGCGCCTCGTCGCCATCCATCCCAAGCCGCCGTGGTCCACGCGCAAGCACGAAGCGCGCGACCGCTTGCTCGGCGACATCGCCGCCGTCGCGCGGGCGCGGCCCGTCATCGTGGCCGGCGACACCAACGCCACGCCCTGGTCCAGCGCCCTGCTCGCAACGCGGGCACGCGGGCTGGCGCGCGCCACCGGAAACTGGCCCACTTATCCAACGGAAGGCGGCGGCATCGCGGGCGTCGCCATCGACCACATCCTGGTCTCGCCGCACTTCGCCCGCGTCCATGCCGAACGCGGCCCGGATATCGGCTCGGACCATCTGCCGGTGCGCGCCGGGCTGCGCTGGCGCGGCGAGTAGCGCGGCGCGGCCGTTACACTAGGCGCATGACCGAATTCACCCCTCCCGGCACGCGCTTCCATCCCCTGCCCTCGCCGTTCCGCATGAAGCGCGGCGGCGCCCTGCACGGGGCGCGCATGGCGTACGAGACCTGGGGCACGCTCAACGAGCGCCGCGACAACGCCGTGCTGATCGTCACCGGTCTGTCGCCGGACGCGCACGCCGCGCGCACGCCCGGCAACCCGGCCGACGGCTGGTGGGAGGCGATGCTCGGCCCCGGCAAGCCCATCGACACCGACCGCTGGTTCGTGGTGTGCGTGAACTCGCTGGGCAGTTGCAAGGGCTCGACCGGGCCGGCCTCGGTGAATCCCGACACCGGCGAGCTGTACCGCCTGGACTTCCCCGAACTCTCGGTGGAGGACGGCGCCAACGCCGCCTTCGACGTGGTGCGCGGGCTGGGCATTGAACAACTGGCCTGCATCATCGGCAACTCGATGGGCGGCATGACCGCATTGGCCTACCTGCTGCTGCACCCGGGCGCGGCGCGCACCCACGTCAACATCTCCGGCAGCGCGCAGGCGCTGCCGTTCTCCATCGCCATCCGCTCGTTGCAGCGCGAGGCGATCCGGCTGGACCCCAACTGGAACGGCGGCCGCTACGACGACGACACCTACCCGGAATCCGGCATGCGCATGGCGCGCAAGCTGGGCGTCATCACCTACCGCTCCGCGCTGGAATGGGACGGCCGCTTCGGCCGCGTGCGGCTGGAATCCGACCGCCCCGACGAAGACCCGTTCGGCCTGGAATTCCAGGTGGAAAGCTACCTGGAAGGCCACGCGCGCCGCTTCGTGCGCCGCTTCGATCCCAACTGCTACCTCTACCTCAGCCGTTCGATGGACTGGTTCGACCTAGGCGAATACGCCGACGGCGACGTGATGGCCGGGCTGGCGAAGATCCGCGTGCAGCGGGCGCTGGCCATCGGCGCCGCCACCGACATCCTGTTCCCGCTGCAACAGCAGCAGCAGATCGCCGAGGGCCTGGCCGCGGGCGGCGCGCAGGCGCAGTTCCTGCCGCTGGACTCGCCGCAGGGACACGATGCGTTCCTGGTCGATTTCGGCCGCTTCGGCCCCGCGCTGGCGGAATTCCTGGGCAGCCTCTGAGGCGCGGCTCCAGCCGTTCGCAGGCTGCCGCTCCGTTCGCGCGGCGGCGAGGGACATTCCGCACGTCCATGGCGCCCGCAACGCCTCCTTACACCCCCGCCACTAGAATGGCCCCACATTCTCCAGGCAGGGCCATGCCATGACCCTCGACTTTCCCGGCGCCGGCAAGCTGATCGCTTCGCTGGACGCCGCGGTCGCCCTGGGCGACCACCGCGCCGTCACCGACGCGCTGCGCCACACCCTGTGCGAACTCATCCGCGACGACGGCGTGCGGCTGCCGGACGCGGTGATGCAGCCGATCGACGACCACTACGCCCGCCGCGAGCTCTACACCAGCCCGGAACACGGCTACAGCGTCATCGCCATGACCTGGGCGCCCGGCCAGGGCACCCAGGTCCACGACCATTCCGGCATGTGGTGCGTGGAAGGCGTCTGGCGCGGCCGGCTGGAGATCACCCAGTACGAACTGGCCGAACGCGACGACGCCCGCTACCGTTTTCAGCCCGCCGGCACCATCGAGGCCGGCACCGGCTCGGCCGGCAGCCTGATCCCGCCGCACGAGTACCACAGCATCCGCAACCCCAGCGATTCGGCCATCGCCGTCAGCCTCCACGTCTACCAGCGCACCATGGTCCGCTGCGGCATCTACATCCCCGAGGACGGCGCCGGCACCGACGGCTGGCTGCGCCGCGGCGAACGCCTGCTCGGCACGGACCGGGCGGACTGAACGCCAGCACCCCACCCCTGTCGGCCGGGGCCGCCCCTCGGCTATACTCGCCAACCGCGCCGAAGTGGCGGAATGGTAGACGCAGCGGACTCAAAATCCGCCGCCCTTAAAAGCGTGTGGGTTCGAGTCCCACCTTCGGCACCAGCAAGCAAGGAAAAGGGTTGGGCCTAGCAGCCCGGCCCTTTTTATTTCGCGCGACCTGCATGGGCTTGCCGCCGGCTGGGCGGACAAACTCAAAGCCGCTGCGTGCTAGAGCGTCAGCGCGGCCTGCGAACGCAGCTTCGCGAGGTCCACGGATTCGCCCGCACAGATGCGCTCGTAGAGCTCACGCATGGTGTCGGGGTGCGTGCCCTTGTCGAGGAATCGGAAGGCAGACCCGCCGACGTATTCGGGCAACAGTTCGAACGTCAGCCACCGCCGCCCTTCCGCCTCGGCAACTTGGCCCGTCGTGTTCGAACCGCCGAAAATGTCCAGCACCAGGTCGTCACGGTCGGTCAGCATGCGAATGAAGAATTCCGGCAACCGGGTCGGGAACCGTGCCGGGTGGGCCTTGATGCCGACCGCCTTGCAGCCTGACAGGTATGCGCCATTGGATTCGGAATTCGGGATCTGCAACAGGTTCGGCGGGATCGCTCCGCCATTGTCCTTGGCGAAGCCCTTGCCGATGTCGTGGCCCGAGGGGCGCACCATCGGTGTGTAGAACTTGTCCGGGTCCTCGATCAGCTTCTTCATGCGGTCGCTGTACGGGGCAAGCACCCTGGTCACGTCCGCCTTCGGCCATTCGGTCTTGCTGAACCACCATACCGTGTTCACGGAGTCCTTGACCCGCATCTTCCGTTTGTTGACCCATTCGATCGGGCTGGGCAGCTTCGAGGGGTTGAACCAGTAGAAGTCCTCGGCGAGGAAGAACCCGATCTCGTCCACCATCCGGATCATCACCCGGAAGTTGTACAGGCTCCGGGCAGGCACGCCCTTCATGTACGCGCCACCGAAGTCCACGACGAAACTGCCGTCGTCGGCGAGCTTGCGGTGCACCAGCCGCGCGAACTCCAGGAACCAGTCGATGTATTCGTGCTGATCCAGGTTGCCGTATGCCTTCTGCCGCTGCAGAGCGAACGGTGGGCTGGTCACGACGAGATTGACGCTGCCGTCCGGCAGCCCGGCCAGCAACTCGCGCGAATCGCCGACGAAGGCGCTACCCCTGCGGGTGTGGTACGCGGGCTTGACGTTGCCGACCTTCATCGCTCACTGCTACTTATAGTCTGTAGATTCATAGTGTTCACGGCGGAAGTATGCCGGGCCATGATCAGGAACACAAAGTCGGGAACCCTGCGGCGGGCCTTCGCCGCCAACGTGCGCCGCCTGCGGGAGGCGCGTGGCCTGTCGCAGGAAGCGCTGGCCGACCTGGCCGGCCTGCATCGGACCTATGTCGGCTCCGTCGAACGCGGCGAACGCAACCTGTCCATCGACAACATCGAACGCCTGGCGGCGGCCCTGGACGTCCTGCCCGCGACCCTGCTCGGCGGAGGCGTGGTATGACCGTCAAGGCCCATCCCGACTTCGCCGAACTGCAGAGGCTGTGGCCCGCTGTGCAGGCTTATCAGGACCTCGCCACCCGGCACGGCATCGGCGACATTTTCCAGGACAACGGCGGCAAGCTGCTGCAGGTACTCCTGCTGCTTGGCCTTCGCACCCTGCCCGGCCGCGAAGGCAACGACGCGGTCGACGCGAGCGGCCAGGAATACGAACTGAAGTCGGTCAACATCGAACTGACCAAGGGGTTCTCCACGCACCACCACATGAACCCGGTGATCATCGCCAAGTACCGCAAGGTCCCATGGGTCTTCGCCATCTACCGGAACATCGCCCTCGAAGCCGTCTATGTCCTCAAGCCGAAGGACCTGGAGCCCTACTACGCGCAGTGGGAGAAGAAGTGGCGCGACGATGGCAACAAGGACATCAACAACCCCAAGATCCCGGTGAAGTTCGTCATGGACTGCGGAAGGTTGGTCTACGGCAAGGCCCCTACGCTGGCGGCGCGCAGGAAGGCCGAGCAGGCCACGGCCGTGGCCAGGGCGACGGGGCACGACCCCGGCGGCTTCAAGCCAGAAGACGGAGACCGCTAGACGATGCGCAGCGATCGCGCAGCCCGCGACCGCTCTTCCGCCGTGCCCGCTGCGGGCTGACGCTCCTGACAGGCAGCGCGGACTTCGCCCGCGACATGCAGGACACGACCGGCAGCGGAGCCAGGCCGTCTACGTAACGCTTCGCCGCGTTGCCATCCTGCAATCCGTCCATGGCAAAAGGCGCAGGCTGTCCTGCGATCCGCTCGCCAGCAAGCCTGCTCCTATTCCCGCAACCAGGCGCCGTCGTACAGGAACCGCGCGCGGCGGTCTTGGTGGTAGAAGGTGGCGCGGTAGCGGCCGGCGTCGCTGCCGGTGCCGCGTTCGCACAGCACGTCGATCTTCTCGTGCTCCATCAGCGTGCGGAAGGTTTCCAGCTCCAGGCCGAGCGCTTCGGCGACGAGTTGGCCGTCGATCTCGATCGGCCTGACCGGGTGGCGCAGGGTCAGGTGCATGGCGGAAGGCGGGGCGTGGCGGACTTCGGCATGGCGGAATTGTCCACCGTGGGCCGGCGGCCGTCCTTGACCTGCATCATCCGGCGGCGCCGCGGCTTGACGGCCGGCTAACCGCGGGCGGCGCAGGCTGGGCCACCACCTTGCCGGAGAAGCCCTGCGATGAAAGCCGTCCGTTTCGTGGAGACCGGGCATCCGGCCGAAGTAGTCGACCTGCCGGTGCCCGTGCCCGGGCCGGGACAGGTGCTGCTGAAAGTGGCCGGCGCCGGCGTCTGCCATTCCGACCTGCACATCCTGGATGAGGACCTGGGCCTGAAGGGCCCCTTCACCCTGGGGCACGAGAACGCCGGCTGGATCGCCGGACTCGGCGCCGGCGTGACGGAGTGGAAGGAGGGCGACGCGGTGGCGGTGTACGGCCCCTGGGGCTGCGGGCGCTGCCACGCCTGCCAGGCGTCGAAGGAGAACTACTGCGAGAACCATGCCGCGCTCGGCACCATGGGCGGCGGGCTGGGTTCGGACGGCGGCATGGCCGACTACATGCTGGTGCCCTCGCCGCGCCTGCTGGTGCCGCTGGCGGGGCTGGACCCGGTGGCCGCGGCGCCGCTCTCCGATGCCGCGCTGACGCCCTACCACGCCATCAAGCAGGCGCTGCCACTGCTGACGCCCGACGCGACCGCGCTGGTGCTGGGCATCGGCGGCTTGGGCCACATGGCGGTGCAGCTCCTGCGCGCGCTGACGCCGGCTCGCCTGATCGCGGGCGACATCGACGAAGGCAAGCTCGCCCACGCCCGCGCGCTGGGCGTGGAGCACGCCTTCAACACCCGCGACGCCGACGCCGCCGTCGAAGCGATCCGCGACCTGGCCGGACCGCGCGGCGTGGCCGTGGCGCTGGATTTCGTCGGCGCGCAGCCGACCATCGACCTGTGCGTGCGCGTGGTCGGCCGCGACAGTCGCTTGACCGTGGTGGGGCTGGGCGGCGGCACCGTCCACTACGCCGCCAACCGGCCGCCCTACGGCTGCCAGGTCAGCGTGCCGTACTGGGGCTCGCGCACGGAGTTGATGGAAGTGATCGCCCTGGCCGCCGCCGGCCGCATCCGCGCCGAGGTGGAGACCTTCCCGCTGGAACAGGCGGTCGACGTCTACCGGCGCCTGCGCGAAGGCAGGATCCACGGCCGCGCGGTGCTGCAACCCTGATCCTGCAGGCTTCCGTCCCCCGCCGGCCTCGTCCCGTCGGCGCATCGGCGCCTTCGTCGCAACGCGATTGCACGCACGTCGCGGGCTGCCGCAACCTGCGCCGGTCGCTCCTCCGCCGGGAATCCTTCGCATGAAGACGCTGATCGCCCTCCTCGCTTGGTGCCTGTTGCTGGTGCTGTGCTGGCCGCTCGCGCTGCTGGCGCTGGTGCTGTGGCCGCTGGCCTGGCTGCTGTGTCTGCCCTTCCGCCTGGTGGGCATCGTGTTTTCCTCGCTGTTCGCCTTCCTGGAGGCGCTGCTGTCGCTACCCGCGCGCGCGCTGGGCTGGCGCCCGGCCCCGCCCGTCTCGGCGGCCTGAGCCGGAGGCGACAACGACTTCCGGCCCATTCGCGCGCGGCCGGCATGCGGCACACTGCCCCCTCCCCGGCCCGGAGGCTCCCCATGCTGAAGACCTACCACGGCAGTTGCCATTGCGGCGCGGTGCGCTTCGAGGCCGACATCGACCTCGCCCAGCCCACGTACCGCTGCAACTGCTCGATATGCCGGCGCAACCGCTTCTGGCCGGCCATCGTCGCGCCGGTGCGCTTCCGCCTGCTGGCGGGCGCGGAAGAACTGGTCGAATACCGCTTCAACACCCGGCGCAACTCGCACCATTTCTGCCGCACCTGCGGCGTGCGCCCGTTCGGCATCGGCAACGACGTACCCGACGGCGAGCGCATCTACGGCGTCAACCTGGGCTGCCT
Source organism: uncultured Pseudoxanthomonas sp. (assembly GCA_937975725.1). GTDB lineage: Bacteria > Pseudomonadota > Gammaproteobacteria > Xanthomonadales > Xanthomonadaceae > Pseudoxanthomonas_A. Next base: position 27,340 of record CALJUL010000122.1, read on the forward strand.
GGACGACGCCACGCCGGAGGAACTCGACGCCGCCCCCATCGTCTACATCGATGGCGCACACGAGCACTGGGACCGGCCGCCGGCCGTCACCGGCTACCTCTAGCGCACGCCCCGCGGCCGCAGGCGGACACGCTTTTTGCTAGTCTGCGCCTGCCGACCGCATCAACCGCCCTCAAGGTCTCTCGTGGACTACTCTCTCGCCGTGGCCGAAAACGACTCCAGCAAGACCGACGACACCACGCCGCTGCGCCCGCGTCCCAACGTGGAACTGTGCCGCCGCGGCGAGATCCGCGCGGAGAAATTCCTCGACGCGGCCACCGAGGTATTCGTGGAGAAGGGCTACCAGCACGCGCGCCTGAGCGAGATCGTGGCGCGCGCCGGCGGCTCGCTGGCCACGCTGTACCGCATCTTCGGCGACAAGGAAGGCCTGGCCTGCGCCATCCTGGAGCGGCGCATGGACGTGCACCTGAACATGCTGCACGACCTCAACCTGTCCGGACTGCCGCCGGAGCAGGCGCTGCCGCAGGTGGCGATCCGCATGGCGCGGATGATGGCGCAGCCGGATTCCAAGGTGATCTACCGCATCGTGGTCGGCGAAGGCCAATCCTTTCCGGCGCTGCGCGACTGGTTCTTCGACCAGGTGGTGACCACCATCCGCCGCACGCTGGCCGATTACTTCGAGCAGCAGGTCGCCGCCGGCCGCCTGCGGCTGGCGTCGCCGAAGGCCGCCGCGGCGCAGTTCTTCATGAGCCTGTTCGGCGACCAGATCATCCGGCTGGCCTCCGGCGCCTCCAAGCTGCCCGACGTGGAGACGCTGGAAGCGCAGGCGCTGGCCTCGGTGGAATTCTTCCTGCAGGGCGCCCTGCCTCGCTGAGCGGCCGCGCGGGCTTCACCGCGCCTTTCGCTTCCCGTGCCAGCATGGCGCATCCTCCGCGGTGCGACGGCATGGACCTGAAGAGCGGATACCCCTACTGGGCCGTCAAGAACGGCCTCATGCAACCCTTCCCCCGGCTGGAAACGGACCACCGCTGTGACGTGGCGGTGGTGGGCGGCGGTATCACCGGGGCGCTGATCGCCGATGCGCTGGCCGCGCGCGGCCTGGACGTGGCGGTGCTGGAGCAGCGCGACATCGGCTGGGGCAGCACGGCGGCCAGCACCGCGCTGCTGCAATACGAGATCGACACCCACCTGCGCGACCTGGCCCGCCGCCACGGCCTGGACGACGGGGTGCTGGCCTATCGCGCTTGCGCCGAAGCTCTGGACCTGCTGCGCGACGTCGCGGCGCCGTGGCGCGACGTGGAGTTCGCCCGCAACCGCAGCCTGTACTACGCTAGCCGCCGCCGCGATGTGCCCGCGCTGCGCGAAGAAGGCGAACTGCGCCGCCGCCACGGCCTGGAGGTGGACTATCTCGAACGCGACGCGCTGCGCGCCGACTACGGCCTGGACGCGCCCGCGGCGCTGCTGAGCCGGCAGGCCGCGCGGGTGGACCCCTACCGCCTGGCCCATCGCCTGCTGCAACGCTTGCAGGCGCGCGGCGCCGGCGTGTTCGACCGCACCCGCATCGCCGCGATGCGGACCACTGCGCGCGGCGTGGTCCTGGCCACCGACGACGGAACCACCGTGCGCGCCGGCCACGCGGTGATGGCCGCCGGCTACGCCAGCCAGCACTGGCTGCGCGAACGGGTCGCGCGCAACCGCAGCAGCTACGCCTTCATCAGCGATCCGGTGACCAGCAACCAGTTGGGCTTCCTCCGGGACACGCTGCTGTGGGAGACCGCGCGCCCCTACCTGTACGCGCGCAGCACCGCCGACGGCCGCCTGCTGATCGGCGGCGAGGACGACGCGGTGGACATCCCCGCGCGCCGCGACGCGCGCGTGCAGAAGAAGGCCGCCCTTCTGCGCAAGCGCCTGCACCGGCTGTTCCCGGGGCTGGAACTGACGCCGGCGTTCTCGTGGGCGGGCACCTTCGCCGAGACGGCGGACGGCCTGCCGTTCTTCGGCCCGCATCCGCAGTGGGGCCCGCGGGTGCTGTTCGCCATGGCCTACGGCGGCAACGGGATCACCTACAGCATGCTCGGCGCCGGCCTGCTGTGCGCGCTGGTCGAGCGGCGCCGGCATCCGCTCTGGCCGCTGTTCTCGTTCCAGCGACCGCACTGACGCGCGCGCCGTGTTGACATCGCCGTCATCGCGGCCGCGGCAGTCTGGCGCCACGTCCACTGCCGGAGAGCGCCATGCCCCGCGGAGACAAGTCCGCCTATTCGGACAAACAGAAGCGCCAGGCCGAGCACATCGAGGAAAGTGAACTCGACCGTGACCGCCCGCGCGAGGACGCCGAACGCATCGCCTGGGCCACCGTCAACAAGCAGGACGGCGGCGGCAAGCGCTCCGGCTCCGGCCGCACGACGGCGCGCAAGAAGAGCGCCGGCAAGAGCACGAAGAAAGCCACGAAGAAGACGGTCAAGAAAACGGCCAGGAAGGCCGCCGGGAAAGCGACGAAGAAGGCGACGAAGAAAACCGCGGGGAAAGCGCCCAAGAAAACCGCACGCAAGGCGGCGAAGAAGTCCACCGGAAGGACCACGAAGAAAACTGCGAAGAAAGCCACGAAGAAGACCGCTAGGAAAGCAACGAAGAAAACGGCGGGCAAGACCGCGCGCAAGACGCCAGCGAAGAAAACCGCACGCAGGACTGTTCGGAAAACCACCGCCCGCAAGACCACGAAGAAATCCGCCAGGAAAACCGCACGCCGCTGAAGCCCCGCGCTGCTACCCCCCTTGTAGGAGCGGCTTCAGCCGCGACCGTACTCGTCACGCGCACAGCATGCCCGGACTTCCCATGAAAGGACTTCGCCCTGCGAAATCCATACGCGATCCATACGCTCGAGCGATGCATCCATTATCGCCACGGCATAAAGAACGGCCATGGCGTGCGGTCGCGGCTGAAGCCGCTCCTACATAGGCGGCGTCGGCGCCGGGTGCTGCTTCAGCCGCCCCCGGGCCACCAGCCCTTGCCGGTCAGCGCATAACGGTCGGCCGCGCGCTCGAAGGGATTGCGCACGCTGACGCCGCCGCATAGCAGGTATGCAGGCAGGAACAGCGGGCCCAGCACCATGTACTGGTAAACGTGCGCGCGCTCGTGGTCGCCCAGCCGGATCGGCGGGTGCCGGCAGCGGCCGGCGCGGTGCTCGTAGGTGGCGCAGGCCGTCTCCAGCGAATCGCCGGTATGCAGGATGCTGTTGCCGAAGGTGATGGCGCCACCCGGCCCCCACGGCCAATGATGGAAAACCAGGGCCAGCTCGCGCCGGCTCCACCGAGCGCGTGCGCCGAAAGCCATGCCCAGCAGGCCCGCCGCCACGCCGACCAGCGTGTTGGGCGACGCCCACAGCGCGCCCAGCACGCGCGCGATGGCCAGGCCCACCGATGGCGCGGCGCCGTTCAATCCTGCTCGTTGGGCATCAGCAGCCAGAGGATCAGATACACCAGAATGCCGGGGAACGCGGCCGAGGCGATCGAGACGATCACGAAGACCACCCGCAGCAGCGTGGAACTCCAGCCGAACCGGTGGGCGATGCCGCCCATCACGCCGGCGATCATCCGATCGTTCAGCGACCGCGCAAACGGCCTGGAGGCAGTGTTCATGGTCCACAACTCCCCACGGTTGTCCGTGGCCAGTCTAGCGCTCAGCGCTCCCCGGCGCCTGAACCGCGCAACGCCTTCAGCTTCTGCCTGAACCAGTCGCCGGCCGCCTGCTCCGGCTGCCCGGGGCAGCGCACCCGGTAGGCGCGGCCGCTGAGGCTGCTGCGGCTGGCGGCACGCTCGATGAACTGCTCGGCGCTGTCCACCAGGTCCTTCTTCAACAGGTAGTCGTACTTGCGCTGCAGGTGCTTGCGCGCCTCGTCGCGCCCGTGCCAACTGCCGTTGCGCTGGAACTCGCAGGCGGACGTGGACAGCGCGTCCATCAACTGACCGATCTCCCGCCTGGCCTGCGGCGAAGGCGCGGCCAGCGCCATGGGCGCGAGGAACAGCAGGCAGGCAGCGGCAAAGCGGCGCGGAGTCATGGCCGCCACCCTAGCGCAGCCTGCGTGAATGCCGCGCCCCGCCCCTTCATCGCAGGCGGATTCAAGGCAGGTGTACCCGGCAACGGGATTCATGGCTGATGGATTCATGACGGATGCAGGAGCGACGTAAGACGTAAGTCGCGACCGCACGCCGTCAGCACCTAATAACCACCTTCGGATGCAGCGAAACCGCACCAGCGCGCTGCGGGTGCATCCGGCACCCTGCGCGATGCGGCGCCATCTCGGTGCGGATGCAGACGGGTCGCGACTTACGTCGCTCCTACAATCGCTCTCCTACAATCGTTCCGCTGCCATCGCTTCTGCAGCCGTTTCCTGTTTCCTGCGGTCGCTTCTGCACGGGCGGCAACGGCGCGCGCTTCAGCGCGCGCGCTGTCCCAGCCAGTGGTGGATGGCCGAGGGCACTTCGCGCTGGGCGCGGCTGGACACGTAGATGCCGATGTGGCCGCCCTTGAAGCTCAGCTCGGTGTAGTCGGCGGTGCCCACCACGTCCTTCAGCGCGCGCGAGGCGTCCGGTGGCACCAGGTGGTCCTGCTCGGCGTAGATGTTCAGCACCGGCATGTCGACGAAGCCCAGGTCCACCGTGTCCTCGCCGATCCGGATGCCGCCCTTGATGAAGCCGTTGCGCTGGTAGAACTGCTTGATGAACTGGCGGAAGGCCTCGCCCGCCAGGTCCGGCGAGTCGAAGATCCACTTCTCCATGCGCAGGAAATCCTCGATGGCGGCCTTGTCGTCCAGGATGTCCACCAGCCCCACGTACTTCTGCAGGTTCAGCCGGAACGGCTTCAGCATCAGGTAGCAGGCGTTCATCATGTCGGCCGGCACGTTGCCCATCGCGTCGACGAACAGGTCCACGTCCAGTTCGCGCGTCCAGTGCGAGAGCATGTTGTCCGGCGTGTGGAAGTCCACCGGCGTGACCATGGTGATCAGGTTCTTGACCTTGTCCGGGTGCAGCGCCGAATAGCACAGCGAGAACGCGCCACCCTGGCAGATGCCCAGCACGTTGACCGCGTCGCGCCCGCTGGCGTCGCGCAGGTGGTCCACCGCGCCGTCGATGAAGCGGTTGATGTAGTCGTCCAGCTCCAGGTAGCGGTCGGAGCGGTCCGGGTAGCCCCAGTCGATGACGTAGACGTCCTCGCCCTGCGCCAGCAGACCCTTCACCAGCGAGCGGTCGTGCTGCAGGTCGACCATGTACGGCCGGTTGACCAGCGCGTAGACGATCAGCAGCGGGATCTTCGCCGTGGGCGCCTTCTCGCCGATGAAGCGGTACAGCACCACCTTGCCGTCGCGCCAGACCTCCTGCTTGTGGGTGGCGCCGTAGTGGACGTCATCCACTTCCGGCAGCGTGTGCAGGCCAGCGGACAGCTTCTGCGCCAGCGTGGTGGCCTCCAGCGCCAGGGCGTCCGGTGTGAGGTTCAGCGGTCCGTTCATGCGCGGCTCCCCCGCCTGGCGGTCTTCTTGGCGCCGCCCTGCGATTCAGCCGGCACGGCGCGCGCGGCGTTGCGCGCCACCCAGTCCTTCATCGACACCACGGAGATGGCAGACGGCGACGGCGCCGCGTTGGCCGCGGCCGGCTTGCGTACCGGCTTCGCGCGGGCGGCGGCAGGTTTGGCCGGTGCTTTCGCCGGTACTTTCGTCGCCGATCTCGCCGGTGCTTTCGCTGCCGCTTTCGCCGGCGGCCTGGCCGGGGCTGCAGCGGGCCGTGCGAGGGCTTTCCTGGCCGGCTTCGGCTTGGTCGTCGCCTTCGCGGCGGGTGCGCGCTTGGCCGGCGCGGGAGCCGCCGCGGCCACCGCGCGGGCGCGGGGGGCGGGCTTCTTCGCCGGTTTCTTCGCAGCGGTGGCGGTGCGCGGACGGACAGGCGGCTTCTTCGCCGGCGCGTGGCGGGCCGGCTTGCGCGCAGGCTTGCCTGCCGCGGTGCGCGCGGCGGGCCTGGCCGGCGGCGTTTCGGGCGTGGGGGCCGGCGCCGGTGCGGTTTCGCGCACCGGGGCGCGGCGCGGCGCGGCGGTGGCGGCGCGCGCCATGCGGCGGACGGTGCGTTCCAGTTCGACGATCTTGCGGTGGGCCGAATCGACCTCGGTGCGCGTGGGCATGCCGAACAGCGCGCAGGCCTGCTCCACTTCGCGGATCACCGCAAGCCGCAGGCGCGACTGCGCATTGGCCAGCGCGCCGTAGACGTGGCGGAATTCGTCCGACATCGCGACCTGCGCATAGGCCTCCTCGGCCGCGTCGATCCACAGGTCGAACAGGGCGCGCGCGTTCTCCAGTTGCCTGCCCGGCGCCGCGCGCTCCTCCAGCTTGCGCTCGAAGCACGCGAACGCCTCCTGCGCCACCTTCAGCATCAGCCGGTCGTATTCGGCCCGCTGCTGCTGGTAGTCCTGCTGCGCCTGCACCAGGTGCTGCCAGCGCTCCTGGTGCTCGCGCGCCAGGCCGAACGTGGGCAGGTGCAGCCAGCGATTGCCGTCGCGCTGCAAGCCTTCCAGGAAAGGCCGCGCCTGCTCCATCCAGCCGTCCAGGCCGTGGCCGCCGCCCTGCATGGCGCGGAAGAGTTCGCCGAAGGGATTGCCCGCGGGCTGCGCCCCGGTCATGCCCAGCGCCTCGCGCCAGGCCTTGCCCACTTCCGATGCCGCCGGGTCGCGGCCGGCGAAACGGCCGGCGATCTGCTGCATCTGGCCGAACCAGTCGCTGGCCTGGCGCTGGAAGCGCCCCAGCACGTCGTGCACCTGCCCGGTGCCGCCGGGCATGAGCTGCGACCACCAGTCCACCGTCTGCTGCCAGCCCGACGGCATTCCGGGCATCCCAAGCATTCCGGGCATGCCATGCATGGCGGGCATCGGCCCGCTCGCCTGCCGCAGGGCGTCGCCCCACAGACTCCAGTACTGCTTGGCCACCGACTCGAAGTCGCCCGGCCATGGTGGAACGTTCGTCGCCATATGCCCTCCGTCGCATCCGATTCTAGCCATACCCGGCAACCCGTGCATGGCGCGTCCGGATGCCGCACCCGGGCGGGCGGCGGGTCAGGGCTTGGGAATGCGCAGCGTCTTGCTGACCATCAGGGTGCCGGAGACCGCGTACAGCAGCACCAGCGGATGCAGCAGCCACGGACCCAGCTTCACCACGCCCAGCCACAGGTCGGGACCGACGTGGCCCAGGTAGGCGGCCACGGCCAGCACGATGACCAGCAGCAGGCTGGTGGGAATGGGCGTGCCCTCGAAATACTTCACCTTGTCGCCGCCCTCGGCCAGCGTCTCGGCGGTCACGTTGTAGCGCGCCAGCCGGCTGACCCCGCAGGCGACGAAGTACGACAGCACCAGCCAATCCCAGCCGCCCTGCATACCGCAGGCGTAGGCCAGCGCCGCCGGGGCCACGCCGAAGGAGATCACGTCGGCCAGCGAATCCAGTTCGCGCCCCAGCACCGAGGACTCGTTGCGCCAGCGCGCCACCCGGCCGTCCAGCGCGTCGAAGACGAAGGCCAGCGGGATCAACGCCATGCCGATCATCAGGTCGCGCAATCCGCCTTCCTGCAGGAAGCGCATGGCGGCGAAGATCGCGCCGGTACCGCAGAAGGCGTTGCCCAGGGTGAACCAGTCGGCCAACTGGAAATCGCGGATCATCGAGAAGTGTCGGGACATGGCGGCAGTCGCAACCGGGAACGGCCTACAGGGTAAGCCGAACCAGGTGAATCCGTCGTGCCCGCCCGCACCACCATCGCTCCCCCTTGCGTAGGAGCGACGCAAGTCGCGACCACAACCGCACGCCCCACACCCGCGGCGATGGCCAGGATCGCACGGCAACAGCGATCTTCTTGCGAATCCGGGAACCGGCATCGATACCGTCGCAGACGGCGAACCGCATGCGGCCGAAGACGCAGGCGGCCAGCGCCGCCGTTCTTGCTCGGCCATCAGCGCGCATATCGCTTATGGCATCCCGGCTGGCGGAAAAACCGGATGCACCCGCAGTGCGTCCGGTTGGCAAACCGGTTTTCCAGGAGACACCCGGGGCCGCGGTCGCGACTTGCGTCGCTCCTACAGAAGTGCACCCAAGGCGTTCCCAACCTATCTCGGAATCGCGAACTGGCTGGCTTCCACGCTGCCGGCGCCGCGCGGCCGGGCGTTGATGCGCGCATTGGCCGGCAGGTCGCGGGTGCCGTCCAGCGTGGCGCTGACCTGGTCCAGCGCCGCGTACACGTAGGGCAGCAGCGGCACGTAGCGCGCGCCGTAGGCCGGCAGCGCCAGGAAGCCGTCGAAGTGCTGCGCATGCCGCACCTGCCAGTAGCGCACGTCCGGATTGGCCGCGCGCGCGGCTTCCACGTACGGCGCGCTGGAGAAGGCCGGCGGCACCAGGCCGTCGTCCAGGCCGTGGATCACCATCACCGGCCGGCGCGTGCGCGGGAAGCGCGCGGCGGTCTGCGCGATGCCGGCCTGTACGCGCAGCGCATCGTCGCCCTGCCCCGCCTGCAAGGCGCGCAGGCATTGCAGGCCCGGCAGGGTGAAGTCCGGCGGCGCCAACCGGGTGTCGACGATGCCCACGCCCGCGCCCGGCGGAATGCCGCTGCCATCGGCCCACCAGGCTGCGCGCTCGATGGCGCTGGCCGCGCGCGCGCTGAAGTCCGGGTTCTGCGCGGCGAACGCGAAACCGCAGGGATGCTCGCCCACGCCGTAGCGACCATAGGCCGAGGCATAGGTCACCGCCACCGCGCGCCACAGGTCGAAACCCACGCTCAGCACGCCGGCCACCAGCGCCTCGTCGGTCCAGCCGTTGGCCTTCAGCCGCGCGTGCGCGTCGGCCGCCTGTGCCTTCGCATCGGCGCCAGCGACCAGGCCGGCCGCCTTCAGCGTGGCGCAACGCGCAGCCCACAGCGGCTCGACCTGCGCGCGCAACGGCGGCTGCGGCAGCATCTCCGCCGGCAGGTGCAGCAGCGCGCACGGCATCAGCAGCGCGGCCTCGGTGGTGTAGTCGTACAGCGAACGCGCGCCGGGCGCGTCGGCCGCCCAGATGTTGGGCTCGCCGGCGACCACCGCGTCCAGCCAGTGGCCCTCCTCCTCGCTGGCGCGCAGCACGGCGCCGCCGCCGTTGGAGATGCCGACCGCGATCACCCGGGTGTTGTCGAAGCGGAACGGCGCGGCCTGCGGGAACGCCTGGTCCAGCGCGGCCAGCGCGAATTCCGCCGCCTGCTTCACGTGCCGGCCCCAGTCGGCCTCCGGGTTGTCCTTGGAATGCGCATGCTTGACCGCCACGCCGGATGCGTTGACCGGCGCGTCGGGGACGAAGGCCAGCGCGGCGTCGCCCAGATCGCCGCCAGTGCCGTCCTCGCGCATGCCGCGCTGGGTATCCAGGTCGAAGTAGTCGGTGCCCGCGCCCTTGTCGGTATAGGCCACCGCGCAGCCCTTCGGCAGCGCCCACGGCGCGGCCACCGCGATGGCGCCGTACACGCCGCGCGAACCGGACGCCGCGGTCACCACGATGCAGCGCTTGGCGGCGTCGAAATTGTCCGGCACCTGCACCAGCACCCGGTGCGGCTGGGCCGCGCCCGGCACCTTGGCCAGCGCCGAATACTCGCGCCCCGGCACGTTCGCCACGCTGCCGTAGGCCTGGCCGTAGCCGCCGGTCGGCGACAGGTCGGCGATGCCGCGCCAGTTGGCCCACACCGCGCGGCGGCGCAGTTCGGCCGCGGTCGGGTTGGCCGGATCGGCGAACGCCGGCGCCGCCATCGCGCGCAGCCCGTCCAGGCCCAGGCCCGCGGTCAGCAGGTCGTCGTCGCCGCGATGCTCCGTCACGCGCTGGGGCTGGATCATGTGGGCCACCGCCTCTTGCTTCGGGGGGGCGCTGCCGCAGCCGGCGAGGGCCGCCGCCAGCAATGCGCCGCAGGAAAGTCGCATCGTCGCGCTCATGCCTGGATTGCGTCCATGGTTCCGGTCGATGCCATGAAACTACTCCGCAGGGGAAGTCCCGTCATCGTACTTTGGTACCACGAAGCCGTCGCCCCCGCCTGCTACCCTAGCCTCCGCACGCAGGAGACCCCCCATGCAACAGACCCATACCGTCCTCATCACCGGCGCGGCCAGCGGCATCGGCGCCGGCATCGCCGCGCAACTGGCCGAGGCCGGCCGCCACGTGGTCGTCAGCGACCTCAACCTCGGCGCCGCCGAAGCGGTCGCCGCGCAGATCCGCGCCGACGGCGGCTCGGCCGAGGCCGTGGCGCTGGACGTCACCTCTCAGGACAGCATCGACGCCGCGCTGGCGGAGATCAGCCGCCCGGTGGACGTGCTGGTCAACAACGCCGGCCTGCAGCACGTCTCGCCGCTGGAGGACTTCCCCATCGAGAAGTGGGACTTCCTGCTGCAGGTGATGCTGGTGGGCGTGGCGCGCCTGAGCCGCGCCGTGCTGCCGGGCATGCGCGCGCGCGGCTTCGGCCGCATCGTCAACATCGGCAGCATCCACGCCCTGGTCGCCAGCCCGTACAAGAGCGCCTACGTGGCCGCCAAGCACGGCGTGGTCGGCTTCTCCAAGGTGATCGCGCTGGAGACCGCCGACACCGACATCACCATCAACACCGTCTGCCCCAGCTACGTGAAGACACCGCTGGTGGACAAGCAGATCGCCGACCAGGCGCGCACCCGCGGCATCTCGGAAGAAGACGTGGTCAGCCAGGTGATGCTCAAGCCCATGCCCAAGGGCGTGTTCATCGGCCTGGACGAACTGGCCGGCATCACCGCCTTCCTCACCTCGCCCGCCGCCCGCAACATCACCGGGCAGACGATCGTGGTGGATGGAGGCTGGACGGCGCAGTGATGCAAGAGCGGGGACGAGGGAGCCGGGAACGGGGAGTGATGCATCTTCGCGTCGGCCCGACCGGTTTCCGGCAGGAAAGCCCGCATCCGCCCCGATCACCGCTTACTTCCATTCCCGGTCCCCCATTCCCCGTTCCCGGCTTTCCCTTTCCATGCCCACCCTGCTGATCGCCGACGACCACCCCCTGTTCCGCGCCGCGCTGCGCGGAGCGGCGGCCGATGCCGTGGCGCAGTTGTCGGTGCTGGAAGCCGATTCGCTGGACGGCGTGCTGGCCGCGCTGGAACGGCACGACGCCATCGACCTGGTGCTGCTGGACCTGCACATGCCCGGCAACCACGGGCTGGCGGGGCTGGCCGCGATCCGCGCGCAGTTCCCCGCAGTGGCGGTGGTGGTGGTGTCGGCCAACGACGACCCGCGCGTGGTGCGGCGCGCGCTCGACCACGGCGCCGCCGGCTACCTGCCCAAGAGTTCCGGGCTGGACGAACTGCGCGACGCCATCCGCAGCGTGCTGGCCTGCGAGCAATGGCTGCCCGCCTCGCTGCGCGGCGCGGTGGCGCGCGCGCAGTCGTCCGAGCACGACACCGAGCTGGCCGCGCGCCTGGCCAGCCTGTCTCCGCAGCAGTTCCGCGTACTGACCCTGGTCGCACAGGGCTTGTTGAACAAGCAGATCGCCGATCGCCTCGACGTGCAGGAGCGCACGGTCAAGGCGCACCTGTCCGCCATCTTCGACCGCCTGGGCGTGCGCAATCGCACCCAGGCCGGCGTGGTGCTGCGCGAACTGGAACTGGCCGACCCCGCCCGCCAGATCGAGAACGGCCCGTAACCGCCATCCCACCCCTCCTGCAGGAGCGGCTTCAGCCGCGACTGCACGGATGAAAAGCCTTCAGCCACGGATTGACGCGGATAACGCGGATAAAGCCGAGAAAATGTATGAAGCGTAAGAAGCGGATCGAAACTCGTCGCCTTATCCGTGTCCACCCGCGTTGATCCGTGTCGACTGCTTCTTCCGCTTCCCGGGCCGTGCGGTCGCGGCTGAAGCCGTTCCTACAGCGGGGCCGGAGCGTGGAACCATCGCAGGGCGACAGACACATCTGGCCTGGTCAAATTTTCGCCAATCCTCTTGACGCGCTTGTGCCACCTGGGCTGCCGACGGTTATCCACATCTTGATCGACAGGCCATCCACACCGGGTGTGGACAACCGGGGAACCGCATCGCCACCGGTTGGACAAATTTTCGCCACCCATCTTGACAGGCTTGTGCCGCAAGGCGCCCGCGCGGTTATCCACACGCTTTCCCAACCGCCCTCCACACCCGGTGTGGACAAGCTCCGCCGTGGAACACGCCATGCTTCTGTAGCCCATGTAGGAGCGACGTGAGTCGCGACCGTGAACCCTCAAAAAACTTCAGCCACGGATGACGCAGATCGACACGGATAAAACAGATCGAACGGATCAAGGCGACGCAGATCGATGTGAACCAACACGGATCAACGCGAAACAAGACAAGGCTTCATCCGTGCCTATCCGCGTCATCCGTGGCCAAAGGCTTCTCGAATCCGTGGTCGCGACTCATGTCGCTCCTACAGATGCGTTGCGGCGCAGCGTCAGATGCGCGAATAGCGCCAGGAGACCATCTTGCCGTCGCGGTACGGCATGACGCCGTGGAAGGCGCGCGGGTCGTCGTCGAACACCAGCGGCAGGAAGTGGCGGTCGCCATCCCACAGCGGCAGGTCCATGATCCGGTCCACCGGCACCCATTCCAGCGCGCCCTCGGGATTGCGTTCCAGCGGCGTACCGCTGAAGGCGGTGACGACGAAGACGAACCCCAGCCAGTCCTCGCCGTGCTTGCCGAAACCGGGCCAACTGATGGTGCCGCGCAGGGTCAATTCGTCGCAGGCGATGCCGGCCTCTTCCAGGATTTCCCGGCGCATGCCGGCGACCACGTCCTCGTCCGCCTCGATCTTGCCGCCCAACCCGTTGTACTTGCCCAGATGCTGGTCGTCGGGACGCGCGTTGCGGTGGATCAGCAGCACCTGCGAACGGTCGGGCGACAGCACATAGCCCAGGGTGGCGACGATGGGGGTGTACGGCATCGGGGGATTCCGCGGCAAAGGCCGGCATTCTAGCGCGCCCGCGAACGCCTCCGGCCCGGATGCCGGCTGTCTCCTTGCCCTCCTTGCATGCGGGCACGGCGCAGACCGCGATGGGGGTGTAGAAGCAGCCATTGAGCCACGGATGACGCAGATTGGCGCGGATAAAGCGGATCAAACGGATCAAGGCAACGCAGATCAATGTGAACCGATCCGGATCAACACGAATCAAGACAAGGCTTCATCCGTGTCCATTCGCGTCATCCGTGGCTAAAGGCTTCTCGAATCCGCGGTCGCGACTTACGTCGCTCCCACGGCGAGGTTGCCGGCGCGGGCGGCGAGCAGGCGGTCCAGAACCGACTTGAGTGCGAGGGGGCGCACCGGCTTGGCGAGCAGCGGCAGGTCGGCTTCGCCGGCGGCGCGCCGCACGGCGTCGGTCTGGTCGGCGCTGAGGATCAGGCAGGGGCGCGCGGCATGGCGTTCGCGCAGGCGGGCGGCCAGGGCCACGCCGGTGTCGCCATCGTCCAGGTGGTAGTCGAACAGCCACAGGTCGGCGGCGCGGACGGCCAGCGCGCGCTCGGCCGCGGCGCCGTCGGCCACGGCGGCCACCGAGCAGCCCCAGCCCTCCAGTACTTGCCGCAGCGCCGCCAGCGCCGCCGGGTCGTTGTCCACGGCCAGCACATGGCGGCCGGCGAGTCCCGGCTTGCCGGCCGGCGGCCGCGGCGCTGCGGGTGCCGCGACGCGGCGCAGTTCTACCGCGAAGGCGGTGCCGTGCCCGCAGCGGCTGCGCAACGACAGCGGCGCCTCCAGCAAGCCGGCGATGCGCTCGGCGATGGACAGCCCCAGTCCCAGCCCCTGCCCGGCCACGCCTTCGCCACGGCGGAATTCCTCGAAGATCGCCGCGCGCTCGGCGTCGGGGATGCCCGGCCCGCTGTCCAGCACTTCCACGCGCAGGCCATCGCCGCGCGTGCGCCGCACGCCCAGCAGCACGCCGCCGCGCGCGGTGTAGCGCACCGCGTTGGCGAGGAAATTCTGCAGGATGCGGCGCAGGAGCTGCGGGTCGGTGTTCACCCAGGCGCGGGTGGGCACGCAGCGGAAGGCCAGCCCGCGCTCGCGCGCCAGCACGCCGAATTCGGACGCCAGCGGTTCCAGCACTTCGGCCAGCGGGAAGTCGCGCGGCTCCGGCACCAACCCGCCGGCTTCCAGCCGCGACATGTCCAGCAGGCCGGTCAGCAGGTCGGTGGTGGAATCCAGCGCGCCGCGCACCTGCACCGCGGCCTCGCGCTGGCGCGGCTCGGCGAGCTGCTGCGACAGCGCATCGGTGAACAACTGCGCCGCATGCAGCGGTTGCAGCAGGTCGTGGCCGATGGCGGTCAGGAAGCGGCTCTTGGCGTCATTGGCGTGCTCGGCCTCGCGCTTGGCGGTCTCCAGCAGCGCGGTGCGCTCGGCCACGCGCTGCTCCAGCGTTTCGTTGGCCCGCTTCAGTTCGCGCTCGACCTGGCGCGAGGCGGTGACGTCGGTATAGGTGGCGACGAAGCCGCCGCCGGGCATGGGGTTGCCACGGATCTCGACGATGCTGCCGTCGGGGAACACGCGCTCGGTCAGATGCGGCGTGCCCGCGCGCATATAGGCCAGCCGGCGTTCCAGCGCACGCTCGTCGCGGCCGCGCTGCGGCATGCGCTGCAGGGCCCAGCGGGTGAGGTCGGCGATCGGACGGCCCACCTGCAGGAGTTCGGGCGGGAACCCGAACATCTGCTCGTAGCGCCGGTTCCAGGCCACCAGCCGCTGCTCGCGGTCGATCACGCTGATGCCCTGGCTCATGTTCTGCAACGCGGCCTCCAGCACCTGCTGGTTGAAGCGCAGGTCCTGCGAGACTTCGCCGACGATGGCCGCGACGGTATCCAGGTCGCCGCTCTCGCGCCGCGCCGCGTCCAGCAGTAGGCGCGCCGACGCCGAGCCGAGCACCGCCGACAGTTCGCGCTCCAGCCGCGCCTCGATGGCGGCCGGCACCGGGCCGCTGCGCGGCGCGTGCGCCAGCAGTTCCTCCACCCGCTCGCGCGGCAGGAAGCGGCGGCCGGCGTCGCGCAGGGTCGCGG
>CALJUL010000123.1 GCA_937975725.1 uncultured Pseudoxanthomonas sp.
AGGATGATGGTGGTGCCGGCGGCGTTGATCTCCTTCAGCGTCTTCCACATGCCGCGGCGGATCTCGATGTCCACGCCGGCGGTGGGCTCGTCCAGGATCAGCAGCCGGGGCCGGGTCATCATGGCGCGGGCGATCATCAGCCGGCGCTTCATGCCGCCGGACAGGGTGCGGCTCATGACGTGGGCCTTCTCCCACAACTGCGCGCGCCTGAGTTCCTCCTCGGCGCGCACCAGCGCCTCGGCGCGCGGAATGCCGTAGAAGCCCGCGTAGTTCACGCAGATGTCCAGCGGCTTCTCGAACATGTTGAAGTTGATCTCCTGCGGCACCAGGCCGAGCAGGCGCATGGCGCCGTCGCGGTCGCGATCCAGGTCCACGCCGAACACCTCGACCCGGCCGGCGCTCTTGTTGACCAGCGAGCTGACGATGCCGATCAGAGTGGACTTGCCCGCGCCGTTGGGCCCGAGCAGGGCGAAGAAATCGCCGGGTTCGACCCGCAGCGAGACGCCCTTGAGCGCCTGCACGCCGTTGTCGTAGACCTTGCGCAGGTCGGCCAGCGCCAACGCGGGCGCCGTGGAAGTGGACACCATGGGGATGCCTTGTGGCCCGGGACGGGCATGGGAAGAGTGCGAGCGCTTATTATAGGCGCCCCGCCGGGCACGCCCCGGCCAACACAGCGTTCCAGTCCGCCAGCCTTGGGCATCGTGACCTTTCCCCTCCGCTTCGTCGGACGCCGCATGCTCGCCCCCAGCGTCGGCCACTACACCTTCGTCCGCGACGACGGCCGGCCGCTGGATTTCGTCCCCGGCCAGTTCATCCAGGTGCACTTCGCCTACGCCGACGGCACGCCGGCCAAGCGCAGCTATTCGCTGGCCACCATCCACGACCACGCGCTGGGCCCGGGCGAGGCGGTGGAGATCGCCGTCAGCTACGTGCCCGGCGGTGCCGCGACCGCCCTGTTCGAGGGCCTGCCCGAAGGCGGCCGGGTGGAGGCCAGCGGCCCGTTCGGGCGCTTCTGCCTGCTGCCCGGCGACCGCAACCGCCGCTACCTGCTGATCGCCACCGGCACCGGCGTCACGCCCTACCGGGCGATGCTGCCCCTGCTCGAACAGCGGATGGCCGAGCGCGGTGTCGAAGTGCTGCTGCTGCAGGGCGCGCGCACGCCGGAGGAACTCCTGTACGGCGAAGACTTCCGCGCCTTCACCGAACGCCACCCGAGCTTCCGCTATGTGCCGTGCTTCTCGCGCACGGCGCCGGAGGATCTCGCCGCGCGCGACCGGCACCCCGACGTGCGCCAGGGTTACGTGCAGCAGCACCTGGCCGAATTTGCGCCGGACCCGGCCGGCGACATCGCCTACCTGTGCGGCAACCCGGACATGGTGGACACCTGCTTCGAAGCACTGAAGGCACACGGCCTGTCGCCGGCGCACATCCGGCGCGAAAAGTACGTCAGCAGCAAGTGAAGGCCGGCCGGCGGCGGTCTACGCGGCATATGCGGCGGCAGCGTTGCATGTTTTCCTTCCTCCAAAACCTCTGCCGGTCCTGAAGCCGACTGGCACGTGCCTGCGCGGTCGAAACACGCCGCGGCTGCTACACATCGGCAACGCGGCGGAATGACGCCCACGGCATCCGCATGAACGCCGGCCTGGTGCATGCGGGTCGAGAACGCACATCCGGCACATCGGCCGGGCGCATCCCGCGGGATTGCATGAATGGCAACGGCGTGCGATCCGCGCGCGCTTGACCCACTTCAAGCGCGTGGGAAAGTCTGCTCAATCCCGCGACTTCCCGCAGCAACACCGACCGAGCCATCCCGCCATATCGCTTCGGTCACATCCTGCGCCCCGCACCGTCATGGCATGCTGTGACGGTTTTCCGTGAGGACAGGATTCATGCGTTTACACCGATACAGCCTGGTCGCGGCGGCGCTGCTGCTGGCAGCCTGCCAGGGCGATCCCGGTCGGCCGGAAGGCGGCGCCACCCTTCGCCACTACGGCGACATCGCCTTCAAGCCGTGCACCCTGACGGCGCCCTACCTGACCACCAACGTCGAGGCGCAGTGCGCGACCCTGCCGGTCGCCGAAGATCCGGACCGGCCCGACGGCCGCAAGGTGGCCTTGAACATCGCCTGGCTGCCGGCCACCAAGGAAGGCGCCGCGGTGGACGATCCGGTGTTCTTCCTCGCCGGCGGCCCGGGCCAGTCCGCGGTGGAAACGTGGCCGGCGATCGACACGGCCTTCCGCGAAGTACGCAAGTCGCACCACGTGATCCTGGTGGACCAGCGCGGCACCGGCAAGTCCAATCCGCTGTCGTGCAAGGACAAGGACGGCAGGAATGCCTACGGCGACGGCGAGGACGCCGGCGAAGCAGCGATGGTCGCCTTCGCCCGGGCCTGCGCCGCGTCGTTGCAGGCCGATCCGCGCTTCTACACCACCACCGACGCCGTGCGCGACCTGGAGACGGTGCGCAAGGCACTGGGCGCGGCCACGATCAACGTGGTCGGCGCCTCCTACGGCACCCGCGTGGCGCAGCAGTACGCCATGCGCCATCCGGCCAGCACGCGCAGCGTGGTGATCGACGGCGTGGTGCCCAACGAACTGGCGCTGGGCAACGAGCACGCCCGCAACCTGGACGATGCGCTGGCCCTGCAGTTCGAGCGCTGCCAGGCCACGCCGGCCTGCCGCGAGAAGTTCGGCGAAGACCTGCGCGGACAGTTGCGCACGCTGATGCAGCGGCTGGCCGCGGAAACCGTCGAGACCGACTACCGGCACCCGCTGACCGGCGAACGCCTGCACGGCCGCGTCACGCCCG
The DNA here is from genome assembly GCA_937975725.1 of uncultured Pseudoxanthomonas sp. Taxonomy (GTDB): domain Bacteria; phylum Pseudomonadota; class Gammaproteobacteria; order Xanthomonadales; family Xanthomonadaceae; genus Pseudoxanthomonas_A. Next base: position 2,809 of record CALJUL010000123.1, read on the forward strand.
GCGCGGTCGCCGGCATCACCCGCATGTACGCCTACTATCCGCAGGGCGCCGCGCTGCTGCCGCTGGTGCTCAACGAGGCCAGCCAGGGCCGCTACGCGCCGCTGATGTCGCTGGCCAAGCTGCTGGAGACGCAACTGGGCGACCAGTTCATGCACGGCATGCAGTTGTCGGTGATCTGCGCCGAGGACGCCGACCTGCTGCAGGCGCAGCCGGGCGACGCCGACACGGTGCTGGGCAGCGTGATGGGCGAGGCGCTGAAGGCGCAGTGCGGCGTCTGGCCGGCCGGCAAGCGGCCCGCCGATTTCCACGCCGCCTGGACGTCCGCCATCCCCACCCTGCTGCTGTCGGGCGAGCTGGACCCGGTGACGCCGCCGCGCTACGGCGAACAGGTCGCGCGCACGCTGTCCAACGGCCGCCACCTGGTGCTGAAAGGCCAGGGCCACGGCACGTTCGCGGCGGGCTGCATGCCCAAGCTGCTGGGCCGCTTCCTGGAGACCGCCGACGCCAAGGGCCTGGACGCAACCTGCCTGGACACCCTGGACTACGTGCCGCCCTTCACCGGCTTCAACGGCTGGGAACCGTGAGCCGCGCCATGCGCGCCCGCCCCCTTTCAACGGACATGACCGAATGATCATCGCCAACGACCTGCACAAGTCCTTCAAGACCAAGACCGGCACGGTGACCGCCGTGGGCGGCGTCAGCTTCACCGCCCAGGATGGCCAGATCACCGGCCTGCTGGGCCCCAACGGCGCCGGCAAGACCACCACCATGCGCATGCTGTACACGCTGATGACGCCCGACCGCGGGCAGGTCGCGGTGGACGGCATGGACGCGGCGCGCGACCCGATCGCGGTGCGCCGCGCGCTGGGCGTGCTGCCGGACGCGCGCGGCGTGTACAAGCGCCTGACCGCGCGCGAGAACATCGCCTACTTCGGCGAGCTGCACGGCCTGTCGCGCGCGCGGATCGCCGAGCGCACGAAGACGCTGTCCGACGCGCTGGACATGGGCGACATCCTGGACCGCCAGACCGAGGGCTTCAGCCAGGGCCAGCGCACCAAGACCGCGATCGCGCGCGCGCTGGTGCACGACCCGCGCAACGTGATCCTCGACGAGCCCACCAACGGCCTGGACGTGATGACCACGCGCGCGATGCGCGGCTTCCTGCGGCAACTGCGCGACGAGGGCCGCTGCGTGATCTTCTCCAGCCACATCATGCAGGAGGTGGCCGCGCTGTGCGACCGCATCGTGGTCATCGCCAAGGGCACGGTGGTCGCCGCCGGCACCGCCGACGAGCTGCGCGCGCAGGCCGGCGAGGACAACCTGGAGGACGCCTTCGTCAAGGTGATCGGCTCGGAGGAGGGCCTGCTGGCATGAACGTCTTCCGCACCGTCTTCACCGTGATGCGCAAGGAACTGCGCGAACTCGCCCGCGACCGCCGCACGCTCGCGCTTTCCCTGCTGCTCACGCCGCTGCTCTACCCCGCTCTCATCCTCGGCATGGGCTACCTGACCGAGAACCGCGTGCGCACCCAAGTCGACAAGACGCTGGAAGTGCCGATGCTCGGCGCCGAGCACGCGCCCAACCTGGTGAAGTTCCTCGCCAGCAACGGCATCCGCCAGGCCGCGCCGCCGGCCGACCTCGACGCGGCCATCCGCGCGCAGGACGTGGATGTGGCGCTGCGCATCGCGCCGTCGTTCGGCGAGGACTGGCGCAACGGCCGCCCCGCGCTGGTGGAGATCATCCGCGACAGCACGCGGCGCGACGCGGAGATCCCCACCGGCCGCCTGCAGGCCGCCCTGTCGGCCTACAGCCAGCAGGTGGCGGCGCTGCGCATGTACGCGCGCGGCATCGACGCCTCGGTGGCGCGGCCGGTCAACATCGGCCTGCAGGACCTGGCCACGCCGGAAGCCAAGCAGGGCATGCTGCTGTCGGTGATGCTGCCCTACCTGCTGATCCTGACCTCGTTCATCGGCGGCGTGTACCTGATCCTCGACGCCACCGCCGGCGAGCGCGAGCGGCAGTCGCTGGAACCGTTGCTGGCCACGCCCGCGCCGCGCGGCGCGGTGGTCAGCGGCAAGATCGCGGCCGCGTGCGTGATCGGGCTGGGCACCGTCCTGCTGACGCTGCTGTCGCTGAAGGTCAGTTCGCAGTTCTCCACCGGCGTGGCGCGCCAGCTCGACGTTTCCTTCCTGGCGATGGCCAAGATGCTGGTGGTGTTGCTGCCGATGCTGTTCATCGGCACGTCGCTGCTGACCTACCTCGCCGCCGCGGCGAAGAGCATGAAGGAAGCCCAGAGCCACATGACCTGGCTGATGCTGCTGCCGATGATCCCCACCTTCGCGCTGATGGCCAATCCGCTGAAGAGCCAGCCGTGGCAGTTCGCGGTGCCGTTCCTGGCGCAGAACCAGTTGCTGCTGAAGGTGATCCGCAACGAGTACGTCAGTGCGCAGACCTGGGCCATCTACGTGGCCGCCGCGTTCGGCGTCGCCGCGCTGCTGTGGTTCGCCGCGGTGCGGCGCTACCAGCAGGAGAAGCTGGCGGTATCCGGCTGATTAGTTTTGGTTGAATGAGGCAATGAAGGAAACGGCCGCCCTCGGGCGGCCGTTTCCGTTCGCGCGGTGACACAAGGCCATACGGATCAGGCCGTCGGGAAAACCGCGGATGCGCAGGCCCAGGGTTCGTCGTCACTTGCGGAAGATCGCAGGAATCGCTCGGGCGCTGGCACCGGACCACCGCACCCTCTTTCCCTGCGAGCCGGAACTTACCGGACGCCTGAAATGAAAACGCCGGCTCACGCCGGCGTCTTCGTCATGCTCTCGGAACAACCTGCATCAACCCGGTGCGAACGCGATGGTGCGGCGGGTGGTGACCGGGGCGTCGACCGGCTCGAAGCGCCAGCGGCGCACTGCGTTGAGCGCTTCGCGATCGAATACGCGCGCCGGTGTGGCGCGCACCACGCGCGCATTGGTCACCGAACCGTCGGTGCCCACGGTGATCTCCACCAGCACTTCGCCGCTGGTGCCCGAGCGCAGGGCTTCGGGCGGATAGCGCGGCGCCGGCGTGCTGACCGCCCGCAATTGCTGCGCGGCGGGCGCGGCCGCCGGGGCGGAAGCGGTACGGGCGGCATTGGCGGCGGCTTCGCGCTGCGCGGCGGCCTGGCGCTCGGCCTCCTGCTGGCGCGCCGCTTCCTGGCGCTCGCTTTCCTGGCGGGCGGCCTCCTGTTGTTGCGCGAGCTGCTGGGCGGCGGCGGCCTCGGTGACGCGCTGCTGCTCGGCCAACTGCGCCAGGCGCTGCTGTTCCTTCTGCCGCGTGTCTTCCTCGGCCTTGTTCCGGGTCTGGTCCTGCTCGCGCTTGGCGGCCGCCTGCTCGGCGCTCGCGATGCTCTGCTTCAGACGCGGCAGCGCAGGCGCTTTGGGATCGGCCTTCTCGATGATCGCCGACAGGCGCTGGGCCTCGGCGAATTCCTCGCGGGCGATGCTCTGCTCGGCGGCAATCAACGTATATGGCAGCAGGTCGGTCAGCGCGCTGGCCACGCCCGGGTCGTTGGGCAGCTTGTCGCGCAGCGCCAGGTAGTACTCCATGGCGTTGTCGCCGCCTGGCGCGTAGATGCGGTTTTCGCGCAGCGCCTTGGTGGCCGATTCGCGCAGGGTTTCCGCGTCCATCGCCTGCACTTCCGCCGAGACCGCGGCAGCGGGCTTGGCGGCGGCGGGCGCCGCCGGCGCGGCGGCATCCGCACCCGGTTCCTGCTTGGAGCAGGCGGCGACGGCGACGGCCAGCAGCAAGGGCACACCCAGACGCAGGTACCGGGACACATGGTCAAAGGACATCGTTCACTCCCCCCGAATTTCGAATAATGATGGCGACGTCCGATGCCTCCGCTTGCGTACGCAAGCCCATGCACGTCGCCGGATGCCGCCGGATGCGGCAGGAAACGCGCCCGATCGCTGCCGGTTCGCGCCTCTCCGCGGGTACCCCTACCCGCGGCTCAGGGTACGTTGCCGCACACGCGGGATCGCTTGACGGCCGTCACAGTTCCGACGCTTTCGCCCGTGCGCGCGCCGTAGCTACTTGCCGATGCAAAAGCTGGAGAAGATGTGGCCGAGCATGTCGTCGGCCGACAGCCGGCCGGTGATTTCGCCGAGCGCGTCGTGGGCCAGGCGCAATTCCTCGGCCGCCAGTTCCAGGTGCTCGTGATCGAGTTGCGCGGCAGCGGCGGCCGCATGGGCAGCGGCGCGCTGCAAGGCATCCACATGGCGGCTGCGGGCGGAGAACTCGCCTTCGCTGCCATCGCCATCGTGCGCACCGGCCAGGGCGCGCAGGCGTTGGTGCAGGCGGTCCAGGCCACTGCCCCGTGCGGCGGAAACATGCACGCTGTCCTCGCCGTCGGCCGCCGGCGCGGGCAGCAGGTCCACCTTGTTGTGGATCCACAGTACCTGCGGCACCTGCGCGACCACGTCCGCGACCGCGGCCCGGCCCGCCTGCGGATCGCGCGCGTCCACCACCGCCAGGGCCACGTCGGCGCGTTCCAGTTCCGTGCGCGCGCGACGCATGCCTTCGCGCTCGATCGCGTCACCGCCCTCGCGCAGGCCGGCGGTGTCGACCAGGTGCAGTTCCAGCCCGTCCAGGCGGATGGTCTCGCGCAAGGTGTCGCGGGTGGTGCCGGCGACGTCGGTGACGATGGCGCGTTCGCTGCCGGCCAAGGCGTTGAGCAGCGAACTCTTGCCGGCGTTGGGCGGGCCGACGATGACGGCGTGCAGGCCGTCGCGCAGCTTGCGCCCGCGTTCGGCGTCGCCGAGCAGTTGCGCCAGTTCGTCGCACGCGTGGGCGAGTTGCGCGCGCACTTCGCGGCCGCCCAGGGTGTCCAGCGGTTCGTCGGCGAAGTCGATCGCGGCTTCGACGTGCACGCGCAGGGCAAGCAGGCGCGCGCCGATGGCCTCCACGCGACGCGAGAACACGCCATCCAGCGCGCGCCGCGCCGCGCGCGCCGCGCGGGTATCGGCAGCGGCGATCAGGTCGGCGATGGCCTCGGCCTGGGCCAGGTCCAGCTTGCCGTTGAGGAAGGCGCGCTCGGAGAACTCGCCCGGCCGCGCCATGCGCGCGCCGTGCGCGCAGGCCAGCGCGACCAGTCGCTGCAGCACCACCGGGCTGCCGTGCGCCTGCAATTCGGCCACGTCCTCGCCGGTGAAGCTGCGCGGCGCCGGGAAGGCGATGGCGACGCCGTCGTCCAGCACCTCGCCCTGCGCATCGCGGAACGCCGCATGGTGGGCATGCCGCGGCGGCAGCGCGCGGCCGCAGATCGATGCCGCGATGTCCAGCGCCTTCGGCCCTGACAGGCGCACGATGCCCACGCCGCCGGCGCCGGGCGCGGTGGCGATGGCGGCGATGGTATCGCGGGAGGAAGCCATGGCGGGCCTAGCCT
>CALJUL010000124.1 GCA_937975725.1 uncultured Pseudoxanthomonas sp.
GGTAGATCGGCACCGTGCCGATCGGCACCGGCGAGTTGCGGATGATCCACTCGCGCGTCTCGTGGATGTGCTTGCCGGTGGACAGGTCCATCACCGTGTCGCCGCCCCAGCGGATCGACCACACCAGCTTCTCGACTTCCTCGGCGATGCCCGACGACACCGCGCTGTTGCCGATGTTGGCGTTGATCTTGGTCAGGAAGTTGCGGCCGATGATCATCGGCTCGCTTTCCGGGTGGTTGATGTTGTTCGGCAGGATGGCGCGGCCGCGGGCGATCTCGTCGCGCACGAATTCCGGCGTGATGAGCTTCTGGATGCTGGCGCCGAACGATTCGCCGGGGTGCTGGAACAGCAGGGACCGGGGATCGACGTTGCCGTTCTCCTGTCGCGACTCGCGTCGCTCCCACAGGGCTTCCAGCCGCTGGTTCTCGCGGATGGCGACGTATTCCATCTCCGGCGTGACGATGCCGCGCTTGGCGTAGTGCATCTGGCTGACGTTGGCGCCGGCCTTGGCGCGGCGCGGCAGCACGCGGTTGGGGAAGCGCACCGCGTCCAGCTTCGGATCGTGCTCGCGCGCGCGGCCGAATTCCGAACTCAGCGCGGACAACTGCTCGGTGTCGCCACGCTCCTCGATCCAGCGCGCGCGCAGCGCGGCCAGGCCGGCGGCCAGGTCGATGCACGCCTGCGGATCGGTGTACGGACCGGAAGTGTCGTACACGGTGACCGGCGGGTTCTCTTCGCCGCCGAAGATGGTCGGCGTCTGGGTCAGCGCGATCTCGCGCATCGGCACCCGCAGGTCGGGCCGCGAGCCTTCGACGAAGACCTTGCGCGAACCCGGGATGGGGCGGGTCACGGATTCGGAAAGCTGCCCGGTCTGCTGCAGCAGGTCGGCGGCGGGCTTGGGTTGGGCGTTCATCGGCATCGTCCTGGTCGGTGGGACACGAGGGGATCGCATCACGGGACGAAGCGGCGGCGCGGCGGCGGACGGATTGCGGGCCCGGGCGGGCGGCACGGCAACACGGCGCATCCTGCGAAGCTTCCCTACGCCGGTCTGAACCGGATCAGGTTCGAAGGGTCTGTCTCAATCGCCGGCCCGGCGATACCCCCGCTTCGGGGCGCATTAGACCACACGGGCGCGCCGTGTGCCTCCCGCGCCGTGCCGCGCCGGCGGCTGGGGTATGCTCGCCCGCGGGGATCGGCGGGCCGGAAGACGGAAAGGGGCGTATGCGCACGCTTGCACTGACCATCGCGACCATGCTGCTTTGCGCGGCCTGGCTGCCGGCACGGGCCGCGGCGCCGGTGCCCGTGGAAGCCTTCGCCACCTCCAACGCCCTGCATTCGCCGCGGCTCTCGCCGGACGGCGCGCACGTCGCCATCACCGCCGACCTGGGCGAAGGCCACCACGCGCTGATGGTCCATCGCACCCGCGACATGCAGCGCACGGCCATGCTGCGGCTGCCGCGCTACGAACTGCCCACGCAGGTGGCCTGGGTCAGCGACACCCGGCTCGTGCTGGCGAAGGGGCGGCAGGTCGGCTCGCGCGAGGCGCCGGTGCCGATGGGCGACATCATCGCCACCGACGCGGACGGCAAGAACCAGAAATACCTGTTCGGCTACCAGCATTCGCCGCGCAACGGCGGCATCGAGTCGGGGTTCGGCTACATCGAAGGGCTGCCCATCGTGCCCAATGGCCGCTTCTACATGCGCCGCCTCGCCCGCAATACGCGCCGCTCCCAGCTCTACGACATGGATGCGGCGAACGGCAGTGCGCGGCTGGTGGCCGACATCGACGCCAAGGACATGCAGTTCGTGCTGGACCGGAACGGCGTGCCGCGCTACGCCTACGGCGTCGACGACCAGGACCGCTACCTGCTGTTCGCCGCCGACGCGCAGGGCAAGGACTGGCATCCGCTGCCGCCCGCACGGCCCGGCGTCCGCTGGACGCCCTACGCCTTCGGCGAGGACGGCCAGGAGGTGTTCGCCCTGCAGAGCACGGATGGCGGACCGGCGATGCTGGTGGCCTCGGCCGCCGACGGCAGCGAGCGCCGCGTGCTCGCCCGCCATCCCACCCACAGCGTCAGCGACATCGAATGGTCTGCGGTGCACCTGCCCTTTGCCGCGCACGCGGACGAAGGGCGCCCGCACGCCGTGTACTTCGATGCGCAATCGGCGGACGCGCGGTTGCACGAAGCCTTATCCAACAGCTTCCCCGACCATTACGTCACCTACGTGGACCACAGCCGCGACGGCAACCTCTCGCTGTTCTACGCCTACAGCGACCGCGATCCCGGCAGTTGGTACCTGTTCGACCGCGCGCAGGGCAAGGCCTCGCTGCTGCTGTCCAGCCGGTCGGGGCTGGACCCGGCGCAACTGGGCGAACGCCACGCCTTCCGCTTCCGCGCAAGCGACGGCCTGGAACTGGAAGGGTTCATGACCCTGCCGACGGGCGTCGATTCGCCCGTGCACCTGCCCGCGGTGGTGCTGCCACACGGCGGCCCGCACGGGGTGCGCGACCGTTGGGCCTTCGACACCGATGCGCAATTCCTCGCCAGCCGCGGCTACCTGGTGCTGCAGGTGAACTACCGCGGCTCGGGCGGGCGTGGCCAGGCCTTCAGGGAAGCCGGCTACCTGCAATGGGGCACACGCGTGCAGCAGGATCTGCTCGACGGCCTGCAATGGGCGATCGGCAAGGATTACGTGGATGCCGAACGCGTCTGCGCCTTCGGCGCCAGCTTCGGCGCGTACTCCGCCATGATGCTGGCCGCGCGCGCGCCGGAACGGATCAAGTGCGCCGCCGGCCTGGCCGGGCTGTACGACCTGAAGATGATGTACGCGAAGGGCGACATCCGCAGCACCCAGTCCGGCACCCACTACCTGGCCCGCGCCATCGGCCGCAGCGACGCGGAACTGGCGGCCAACTCGCCCACTGCCGTCGCCGCCGACATCCGCGCGCCCGTCTTCCTGGCTCACGGCGAACTCGACGAGCGCACGCCGGTCGCGCAGGCCAAGGCGATGAAGGCGGCGCTGGAACGCGCCGGCAACGCGCCCGAGTGGATGCTGGTGAACGGCGAAGGTCACGGATTCCACGCCGACGCCAACAACGCCGCCTTCTACCGGCGGCTGGAAGCCTTTCTGGAACGGCACATCGGCGCTGCCGGCGCGCGCTGACGCGCAGGCGCGGGGACGGCGGGGCGGTGGCTCATTCGAGCTGCGTCGCCATGGCGTCGAGCAAGCCGGCCTCGGGCATGCGCATGCGCACCGCGTCGCCGAACTCCGGCCAGCCGGCGCGCAGGGCGGCCATGACGGCGGGGTCCTCGGCGTGCGCTTCCAGCAGCCAGGCGGTGATGGCCTCGCAGGGCACGTCCGGCGCGGGGCGGCACAGCAACGGGCCGGGCGGGATCGGGTCGGAGCGCCACAGTTCCACCACACCTTGCGGGCGCGCGGCGTCGTACACGTCGGCCGCCAGCGCGGCCACGTCGGCCTCGCCGTCAGCCAGTGCCTGCAATGCGGCGGCATGCGAGCCGGCATAGGTTACGTGCGCGAAGCCGGTCGCCGGGTCCATGCCTTGCACGCGCAGGTGCTGCACCGGCACGAAGCCGCCCGAGGCCGAATCCCGGCCCACCAGGACCAGTCGCAGGCGGGCGGCGTCGCGCTTCAGGACGTCCATCGAACCGATGCCGTCGCGCGCCACCAGCACGGCGCGGTAGCGGTCGGCCTGCAACGCCGGGACCTGCGGCACCGGCAGGGTCGCCACGCGCGGCTGCCAGCGCCGGGTCTGCAGGTAGGCGTGCAGGTTGGGCACGGCCACGTCGGCCTCGCCGCGGCGCAGGGCTTCGACCAGCGCGGTCGGCGACGGGAACAGCTTCACCCGCACCGGGTGGCGGCCGCGCTTGGCCAGGTAGTCGGCCAGGGGCTGGATCGCGGCGATGCGGTCGCGCTGGGGATAGGCGTAGGTGGCGACCACCCACGGCGTGCGCGTCGCCTCGCCGGCGACGGCGGGCAGCGCGAGGGCGACGGTCAGGCAGGCAAGAAGAAAGGCGCGGTACATGCCGCCATCAGACGGCATCGAGCATGGCTTTGTCACGCACCGCGCCCTTGTCGGCGCTGGTCGCCAGCAGGGCATAGGCCTTCAGCGCGGTGCTGACCTTGCGCGCGCGCGGCTGCGCGGGCTTCCAGCCCTTCGTGTCCTGCTCGGCGCGACGGGCCGCCAGTTCCTCGTCGGACACCATCAGATCGATGCCGCGCTGCGGGATGTCGATGCGGATGCGGTCACCGTCGCGCACCAGGGCGATGGCCCCGCCGGCGGCGGCTTCCGGGGATACATGGCCGATGGACAGGCCCGAGGTGCCGCCGGAGAAGCGGCCGTCGGTCAGCAGCGCGCACTGCTTGCCCAGGCCCTTGGATTTCAGGTACGAGGTCGGATACAGCATTTCCTGCATGCCGGGCCCGCCCTTGGGGCCTTCGTAGCGGATCACCACGATGTCACCGGCCTTCACCTCGTCGCCGAGGATGCCGGCCACCGCCGCGTCCTGGCTCTCGTACACGCGGGCGTTGCCCTCGAACACGTGGATCGACTCGTCCACGCCGGCGGTCTTCACCACGCAGCCGTCGCGGGCGATGTTGCCGTACAGCACGGCCAGGCCGCCTTCTTTCGAATAGGCGTGCTCGACGCTGCGGATGCAGCCGTCGGCGCGGTCGGCGTCCAGCGACGGCCAGCGCGTGGCCTGGCTGAAGGCCACCTGCGACGGGACGCCGGCCGGGCCGGCCCGGTAGAAAGTGTGCACCGCCTCGTCGTCGGTGGCGGTCACGTCCCAGCGGGCGATGGCCGCGCCCAGGGTCTTGGCGTGCACGGTGGCGACGCCGGTGTGCAGCAGCCCGCCGCGCGCCAGCTCGCCCAAGATCGCCATGATGCCGCCGGCGCGGTGCACGTCCTCGATGTGGTACTTCTGCGTGTTCGGCGCCACCTTGCACAACTGCGGCACGCGCCGCGACAGGCGGTCGATGTCGCGCATGGTGAACGGCACCTCGGCCTCCTGCGCCGCGGCCAGCAGGTGCAGGATGGTGTTGGTGGAGCCGCCCATCGCGATGTCCAGGGTCATCGCGTTCTCGAACGCCTCGAAGGTGGCGATGCCGCGCGGCAGCGCGCCGGCGTCGCCGGCGCCGTACCAGCGGTGGCACAGTTCCACCGCGGTCACGCCCGCCTTCTTGAACAGCGCCTCGCGGTCGGCGTGGGTGGCGACCACCGTGCCGTTGCCCGGCAGCGACAGGCCCAGCGCCTCGGTCAGGCAGTTCATCGAGTTGGCGGTGAACATGCCGCTGCACGAGCCGCAGGTGGGGCAGGCGCTGCGCTCGACCGCGGCGACCTGCTCGTCGCTGGCGTTGGGATCGGCGGCCATGACCATCGCGTCGATCAGGTCCAGCTTGTGGTCGGCCAGGCGGGTCTTGCCCGCTTCCATCGGCCCGCCGGAGACGAACACCGTGGGGATGTTGAGCCGCAGCGCGGCCATCAGCATGCCGGGGGTGATCTTGTCGCAGTTGGAGATGCACACCAGCGCGTCGGCGCAGTGCGCGTTGACCATGTACTCCACCGCGTCGGCGATCAGCTCGCGGCTGGGCAGCGAATACAGCATGCCGTCGTGGCCCATGGCGATGCCGTCGTCCACCGCGATGGTGTCGAACTCCTTGGCCACGCCGCCGACGCGCTCGATTTCACGTGCAACCAATTGCCCCAGGTCCTTCAGGTGCACGTGCCCGGGCACGAACTGGGTGAAGGAATTGGCGATGGCGACGATGGGTTTCTGGAAATCCCCGTCCTTCATGCCGGTCGCGCGCCACAGCGCGCGGGCGCCGGCCATGTTGCGGCCGTGGGTGGAAGTCCGGGAGCGATAATCGGGCATGTAAAACCGGGGAACGGCGACGACGCGGGGGAACGTGATTTTGCGGTGTTTTCTAGGTTTCAGTTGCAACCATCTCCGTTGAAATCATCCAGTCGTCGCAAAGCGCCGGAAAACGCTTGACACGCTTCTCCGCGGCATGTTTTTCTTGCCGCATGTTGCAGCGCCACACGCCCCCGTCGACCCGCCCGAACGCGCCTTCCGCGGCGTCCCTCCTCGTACTCGTCCTTATTACCTCGCCCACAGGTGCGGGACGGACCGGCGTGTAAGCAGCAAGCAACGCCAGATTCGCAAACCCCGCACTGAGAAGTGCGGGGTTTTTCGTTTAAGCCCCACCCCTTTCACTTCAACCCTCAGGAATCCCGCGCAATGACCACCGCCAACACCCTTCCCCAGCCCAAGATCGCCATCGTCGGCTACGGCAGCCAGGGCCGCGCGCACGCGCTCAACCTGCGCGATTCGGGCTTCGACGTCACCGTCGGCCTGCGCCCGGGCGGCCCGACCGAAGCGAAGGCGCAGGCCGACGGCTTCGTGGTGAAGGCGCCGGCCGAGGCGGTGAAGGATGCCGACTTGGTCGCCGTGCTGACCCCGGACATGGTGCAGAAGAAGCTCTACAACGACGTGCTGGCGCCGAACATGAAGCAGGGTGCGGTGCTGCTGTTCGCGCACGGCCTGAACGTGCACTTCGGCATGATCGAGCCGCGCGAAGACCTGGACGTGGTGCTGGTCGCACCGAAGGGCCCCGGCGCGCTGGTCCGCCGCGAGTACGAGATCGGCCGCGGCGTGCCCTGCATCTACGCCGTCTACCAGGACCGCAGCGGCAAGGCCGAGCAGTACGCGCTGGCCTACGCCGGCGGCCTGGGCGGCGCGCGCGCCAACATCATCAAGACCACCTTCAAGGAAGAGACCGAGACCGACCTGTTCGGCGAGCAGGCCGTGCTGTGCGGCGGCGCCTCCTCGCTGGTGCAGGCCGGCTTCGAGACGCTGGTGGAAGCCGGCTACCAGCCGGAGATCGCCTACTACGAAGTGCTGCACGAGCTGAAGCTGATCGTGGACCTGTTCTACGAAGGCGGCATCACCCGCATGCTGGAGTTCATCTCCGAGACCGCGCAGTACGGCGATTTCGTCAGCGGCCCGCGCGTGATCGACGCCGGCGTCAAGGCGCGCATGAAGGACGTGCTGACCGACATCCAGAACGGCACCTTCACCCGCAACTGGCAGGCCGAGTACGACGCCGGCCTGCCGAACTACAAGAAGTTCCAGCAGGCCGACAAGGACCACCCGATCGAGCAGGTCGGCAAGCAGTTGCGCGCCAAGATGGTCTGGCTGCAGGCCAACGCCTCGCAACCGGACACGGACGAGCAGGCCGCCGCATGAACGCCGCCGCGGCCACTGCCCCACGCAATGGCGCCCGCTGGCTGGCCCACGCCCTGGAAGCCGAGGGCGTGGACACGCTGTTCGGCTACCCGGGCGGCACCATCATGCCGTTCTACGACGCGCTGGTGGATTCCAAACTGAAGCACATCCTGGTGCGCCACGAGCAGGGTGCGGCGCTGGCCGCGAACGGATACGCGCGCGCCAGCGGCAAGGTCGGCGTGTGCGTGGCCACCTCAGGCCCCGGCGCGTCCAACCTGGTCACCGGCATCGCCGACGCCATGCTGGACTCGGTGCCGATGGTCTGCCTGACCGGCCAGGTCGCCACCACGCTGATGGGCACCGACGCGTTCCAGGAACTGGACGTGTTCGGCCTGACCCTGCCGATCGTGAAGCACAGCTTCGTCGCCCGGCGCGTGGACGACCTGCCGGAGATGGTGCGCGAGGCCTTCCGCATCGCCCGCGAGGGACGTCCCGGCCCGGTGCTGATCGACCTGCCCAAGGACGTGCAGATGTCCGACGCCTCGCACCTGCCCGACCATGTGCCGGCCAGCGTCGACCCGCTGCCGGCGCCGGAGGACGCGAAGCTGGCCGAGGCGATCGCCGCCATCGCCGGCGCCGAGAAGCCGGTGATCTACGGCGGCGGCGGCATTGGCCTGGCCGATGCGGTGGAGGCGTTCCGCCAGTTCGTCGACGCCACGAAGATCCCCACCGTGCTGACCCTGCGCGGCCTGGGCGCGCTGCCCGCCGAGCATCCGTACTACCTGGGCATGCTGGGCATGCACGGCACCCGCGCGGCCAACATGGCGGTGCAGGAAAGCGACCTGCTGATCGTGGTGGGTGCACGCTTCGACGACCGCGCCACCGGCAAGCTGGCCGAGTTCGCGCCGTTCGCCCGCGTGATCCACGTGGACGCCGACGCCTACGAGATCGGCAAGCTGCGCACCGCCGACATCGCCATCCCCGGCGACGTCGCCACCAGCCTGCGCACGCTGGGTGCGGCGCGCAGCACCTGCGACGACTGGCGCAAGCGCTGCATCGCCAACCGCGAACGCTTCGGCTTCCGCTACGACGCGCCCGGCACCGACATCTACGCGCCCGGCCTGCTGAAGCGGCTGAGCGAAGTGGCGCCGGCCGACGCGATCATCACCTGCGACGTGGGCCAGCACCAGATGTGGGTGGCTCAGCACTGCAAGTTCACCCATCCGCGCAACCATCTGACCAGCGGCGCGCTGGGCACGATGGGCTTCGGGCTGCCGGCGGCGATGGGCGCGCAGTTCGCCTGCCCCGACCGCACCGTCATCCTGGTCAACGGCGACGGCGGCTTCATGATGAACGTGCAGGAGCTGGCCACCATCGCCCGCTGCAAGTTGCCGGTGAAGATCGTGCTGCTGGACAACAGCGCGCTGGGCATGGTGCGGCAGTGGCAGGAACTGTTCTTCGCCGAGCGCTACAGCGAGATCGACCTGTCCGACAACCCGGACTTCGCCGCGCTGGCCCGCGTGTTCGGCATTCCCGCCCGCCACATCAGCCTGCGCGAGGAGATCGAGGACGGCCTGGCCGACCTGTTGGCCCAGCCCGGCCCGGCGCTGCTGCACGTCACCATCGACATCAAGGCAAACGTCTGGCCGCTGGTGCCGCCGAACCACGCCAACAGCTCGATGCTGGATGCCAATCCCGCAAAACAATCCGCCGAGCCTGCCGTCGCGGCCGACGGCCCGGAGAAGAAGAATGCGTTACCGGCTTGAACTCAAGCTCAAACCTGCCGAGGGTGCCCTGATACGTGTCCTGGGCATGATCGAGCGCCGTGGCTTTCCGCCCCATGCGGTGCATGCCACCCACGACAGCGAGGGCTATTGGGCACTGGCGCTCGTCATCGACAGTACCCGCGCGCCGGAGACCCTGCGCCAGCAGCTTCTGAAAATCTACGATGTGGAGGAACTGTCCTTCAGTGCCGTGCAGGAGCTGAGCAGGGATCATCGCCACCAGGACCGCGCTGCATGAAGGCCACACCCGCCAACGCGGACGCTGTGGTCCGGAGGCGTCTTCTTCGACATCAGCCGTTCGCGTGCCGCGATGCCTGATGCCGGCCGCGCCACCTCCGGCAACGAGCCCGACGTAGGCGACGTCGTCGTCACCGTGGCCGACGTGCTGGCGGCGCAGGCGCGTCTGCGCCGCTACCTGCCGCAGACGCCGCTGCACCATGCCGAGCGCTTCGGGGTGATGCTGAAGCTGGAGAACCTGCAGCGCACCGGGTCGTACAAGGTCCGCGGCGCGCTCAACGCCCTGCTGGCCGCGCGCGAGCGCGGCGACCGCCGCCCGGTGATCTGCGCCTCGGCCGGCAACCACGCCCAGGGCGTGGCCTGGGCCGCCTACCGGCTGGGCGTGCCGGCCATCACCGTGATGCCGCACGGCGCGCCGGAGACCAAGATCGCCGGCGTCGCCCACTGGGGCGCCACGGTGCGCCAGCACGGCCACAGCTACGACGAGGCGTTCGCGTTCGCGAAGGAACTGGCCGAACAGAACGGCTACCGCTTCCTGTCCGCCTTCGACGACCCGGACGTGATCGCCGGCCAGGGCACGGTGGGCATCGAGATCGCCCCGCACGCGCCGGACGTGGTGATCGTCCCCATCGGCGGCGGCGGCCTGGCCTCGGGCGTGGCGCTGGCGCTGAAGTCGCAGGGCGTGCGCGTGGTCGGCGCCCAGGTCGAGGGCGTGGACTCGATGATCCGCGCCATCAGGGGCGACACCGCCCCCAAGGACCCGGTGGCCTCGCTGGCCGACGGCGTGCGGGTGAAGGTGCCGGGGTTCATCACCCGCCGCCTGTGCGCGCAGTTGCTGGACGACGTGGTGACCGTGCGCGAGGCCGAATTGCGCGAGACACTGGTGCGGCTGGCGCTGGAAGAGCATCTTATCGCCGAGGGGGCCGGCGCCTTGGCCCTGGCCGCGGGCCGCCGCGTGGCCGGCAAGCGCAAGTGCGCCGTGGTCTCCGGCGGCAACATCGACGCCGCCGTGCTGGCGCAGCTATTGTCGGACGTGCGCCCGCGCCCGCCGCGCAAGCCGCGCCGCCGTAGCGTGGAGGGCGACGCCCCGCCTGCCGGCGGCCGTGCTCCCGCGCGCACGGCTGCCGAACGACCCGTCCCTCCCAAGAACACCGCGCGCGCCGCCCGCAGCGTCGCGCAGGAAGCCGAAACAGCAGTACACGAGGAAACCATCTGGTGAACACGTCAACCCAATCCCCCGCGCAGATCCGCATCTTCGACACCACCCTGCGTGACGGCGAACAGTCGCCCGGCTGCAGCATGACGCCGCAGCAGAAGCTGGTGATGGCGCGCGGCCTGGCCGAACTGGGCGTGGACGCCATCGAGACCGGCTTCCCCGCCAGCTCGCAGTCCGACCGCGAAGCGCACGCGCTGATCGCGCGCGAGCTGCGCGACACCACCCTGGTGGTGCTGTCGCGCTGCCTGGCCGCCGATATCGAGACCTCGCTGCGCACCGTCACCGCCGCCGCCAGCCCGCGCCTGCATCTGTTCCTGTCCACCAGCCCGCTGCACCGCGAGCACAAGCTGCGGATGAGCCGCGAGCAGGTGCTGGAATCGGTGCATCGCCACGTCAGCCTGGCGCGCGCCCACCTGGACGACGTGGAGTTCTCCGCCGAGGACGCCACCCGCACCGAAGAAGACTTCCTGCACCAGGTGATCGCCACCGCCATCGCCGCCGGTGCCACCACCATCAACCTGCCCGACACCGTGGGCTTCACCACGCCGGAGGAGATCCGCGGCATGTTCGAGCGCGCCATCGCGCAGGTGCCGGGCGCCGACCGCGTGGTGTTCAGCACCCACTGCCACAACGACCTGGGCCTGGCCGTGGCCAATTCGCTGGCCGCCATCGAGGGCGGCGCGCGCCAGGTGGAGGGCTCGGTCAACGGCATCGGCGAGCGCGCCGGCAACTGCGCCCTGGAGGAACTGGTGATGGCGCTGAAGGTGCGCAACGCCTTCTACAACCTGGACACGCGCATCGACACTCGCCGCATCGTGCCCACCTCGCAACTGCTGTCGCGGCTGGTCGGCATGCCGGTGCAGCGCAACAAGGCCATCGTCGGTGCCAACGCCTTCGCCCACGAGTCCGGCATCCACCAGCACGGCATGCTGCGCCACCGCGGCACCTACGAGATCATGCAGCCGCAGGACGTGGGCTGGCCGTCCTCGCAGATGGTGCTGGGCCGCCACAGCGGCCGCGCCGCCGTCGAACAGCGCCTGCGCGCGCTGGGCTACTGGCTGGAAGAGGACGAACTGAAGCTGGTGTTCGAGCAGTTCAAGTCGCTGTGCGAAAAGCAGCGCGTCATCAACGACGCCGACCTGCAGGCGCTGATGCAGGAGGCCGCGGTCAGCGACGGCTACCGCCTGGCCTCGATGACCATCAGCGACGTCGGCCACCGCGCCAACGCGCTGGTCGAGCTGTCCGACCCGGAAGGCAACCGCGTCTCCGAGACCGCCCAGGGCAACGGCCCGGTGGATGCGCTGTTCAGCGCGCTGGCCGCCGCCACCGGCGTGCAACTGCAACTGGAGAGCTACCAAGTGCACAGCGTCGGCATCGGCGCGGACGCGCGCGGCGAGGCCAGCCTGTCCGTGCGCTGCGAGGGCGAGGAATACGAAGGCACCGGCACCAGCAAGGACATCATCGAGGCCAGCGCGCTGGCCTGGCTGGACGTGGCCAACCGCCTGCTGCGCCAGCGCCGCGCCGAGAAGCAGGAAGCGGCCGCCGCCTGACGCCCTCCACCACCCGTCGTGCCGGCGAAGGCCGGCATCATCCGCCACTGTTTCTCTCCGGCCCGACGGCACCGGGAGTGGAACGGGGCGACAGGGAACCCGGCTTGCGCCGGGACGACGGCAGACGAGGCGAGCGGATCGCCTCGCCCGACAGACCATGAAAAGTACCTCCGGAATCCAAGCATGACCGCTCCACGCACCCTGTTCGACAAGCTGTGGGATGCCCACGTCGTCGTCCCCGAGACCGACGCCGCGCCCGCGGTGCTCTACATCGACCTGCACCTGATCCACGAGGTGACCTCGCCGCAAGCGTTCTCCGAGCTGAAGGTGCGCGGCCTGTCGCCGCGCCGGCCCGACCGCACCAAGGCGACCATGGACCACTCCACGCCGACCCTGCCGGCCGGGGCCGACGGCAAGCTGCCGTACTACACGCCGGCGGCCGAGACGCAGGTGGAGACGCTGGCGCGCAACTGCGCCGAGCACGGCATCGAACTGTTCGACATGAGCTCGGACAGCCGCGGCATCGTCCACGTGATCGCGCCGGAATTGGGCTTCACCCAGCCGGGCATGACCATCGTCTGCGGCGACAGCCACACCAGCACCCACGGCGCGTTCGGCGCGCTGGCGTTCGGCATCGGCACCAGCGAAGTCGGCCACGTGCTGGCCACCCAGTGCCTGCTGCAGCGCAGGCCGAAGACCATGGCGATCACCGTGGACGGCGCACTGGCGCCGGGCGTGGGCGCCAAGGACGTGATCCTGCACATCATCGGCGTGATCGGCGTGAACGGCGGCACCGGCCACGTCATCGAATACCGCGGCTCCACCATCCGCGCGATGGACATGGAGCAGCGCATGACCCTGTGCAACATGTCCATCGAGGCCGGCGCGCGCGCCGGCATGGTGGCGCCGGACCAGGCCACCTTCGACTGGCTGGCGCGCGCGCCGCGCGCGCCCAAGGGCGAAGCGTTCGAGGCCGCCAAGGCGGCGTGGTCGGCGCTGGCGACCGACGACGGCGCGCGCTTCGACGTGGAGGTCCGCATCGACGCCGCCGACATCCGGCCCACGTTGACCTGGGGCACGCACCCGGGCACCGCCATCGCCGTGGACGCGCCTATCCCGGCCGCCAACGATGCGGCGGCGAAGAAATCGCTGGACTACATGTCCCTGGAGAGCGGCCACGCGCTGGAAGGCACGGCGGTGGACGTGGTGTTCGTGGGCTCCTGCACCAACGGCCGCCTGAGCGACATGCGCGAAGTGGCCAGCGTGCTGCGCGGGCGCCGGATCGACCCGCGCGTGCGCATGCTGGTGGTGCCCGGCTCGGAACTGGTCAAGCGCCAGGCCGAGGCCGAGGGCATCGACGCGGTGGTGCGCGAGGCCGGCGCGGAATGGCGCGAACCGGGCTGCTCCATGTGCATCGCCATGAACGGCGACCTGGTGGCGCCCGGGCAACTGGCCGTCAGCACCAGCAACCGCAACTTCGAGGGTCGCCAGGGCCCCGGCTCGCGCACCCTGCTGGCCTCGCCGCTGACCGCGGCCTGGGCGGCGGTGAACGGCCGCGTCAGCGATCCGCGCGCGCTGTTCGGCGCGGGCAAGGAGGTCGCGTGAAATCCTCCGTCCCCGCGGGAGGGGCTTCGGCCCCGACAGGATCCAGACGGAAGCATCGGGGCTGAAGCCCCTCCTACACAAGCAGATCGACCCGGATTTCCCATGACCGCTTTCACCCGACTGGTCTCGCGCAGCGTGGTGCTGCCGCAGACCAACATCGACACCGACCAGATCATCCCCGCGCGCTTCCTGTCCACGACGGAGCGCGCCGGGCTGGGCCGCAACGCCTTCAACGACTGGCGCTGGCTGGCCGACGGCGCGCCCAACCCGTCATTCCCGTTCAACCAGCCGGAGAACGCCGGCCGGCAGATCCTGCTGGCCGGGCGCAACTTCGGCTGCGGCTCCTCGCGCGAGCACGCGCCGTGGGCGCTGACCGACCTGGGCCTGCGCGCCATCGTCAGCAGCGAGATCGCCGACATCTTCCGCAACAACAGCCTGAAGAACGGCCTGCTGCCGGTGGTGCTGCCGGAGGAGACCGTGCAGGCGCTGATGCAGCGCCCGGACGACGAACTGGTCATCGACGTCGCCACCCGGGAACTGCGCACGCCCGGCGGCGCGGTCTTCGCCTTCCCGCTGGACGCCTTCGCGCAGACCTGCCTGCTGGAAGGCGTGGACGAACTGGGCTACCTGCTGGCCCGCCATCCCGACATCGAACGCTACGAGGCCACCCGCCATGCACGCTGACATCGCCCTCCTGCCCGGGGACGGCATCGGTCCCGAAGTCGCCAACGCCGCCGTCGCCGTGCTGCGCACGCTGGCGCGCCGCCACGGCCACAGCTTCGACTTCCACGAATACGACATCGGCGGCATCGCCATCGACCGGCACGGCACGCCGCTGCCGCCGGCCACGCTGCAGGGCTGCCAGCGGGCCGACGCCGTGCTGCTGGGCGCGGTGGGCGGACCGAAGTGGTCCGACCCCAACGCCAAGGTGCGCCCGGAACAGGGCCTGCTGGCGCTGCGCAAGGGCCTGGGCCTGTTCGCCAACCTGCGCCCGGTGCGCCCGCACCCGGCCGCGCTGAACGCTTCGCCGATCAAGGCGCACCTGCTGGCCGGCGTGGACATCGTGGTGGTGCGCGAGCTGACCGGCGGCATCTACTTCGGCGAGAAGACCCGCGACGCGCACGGCGCCAGCGACCTGTGCAGCTACAGCGTGACCGAGATCGAGCGCGTGCTGCGCAGCGCGTTCCGGCTGGCGCGCCAGCGCCGCAGTTATCTGGTGTCGGTGGACAAGGCCAACGTGCTGGAGACCTCGCGCCTGTGGCGCGACGTGGCCGCGCGCATCGGCCGCGACGAATTCCCGGACGTGAAGCTGGAGCACCAGCTCGTCGACTCCATGGCCATGCACCTGCTGGCCAAGCCGCGCGAGTACGACGTCATCGTCACCGAGAACATGTTCGGCGACATCCTGACCGACGAGGCCTCGATGCTGGCCGGCTCGCTGGGTCTGCTGCCCTCGGCCTCGCTGGGCGACGGCAAGGTAGGACTGTACGAGCCCATCCACGGCTCGGCGCCGGACATCGCCGGCAAGGGCATCGCCAATCCCTATGCGACCATCCTGAGCTGCGCCCTGCTGCTGCGCCATTCGCTGGAGCTGCACGAGGAGGCCGACTGCATCGAGCGCGCGGTCGACGGTGCGCTCAACGCCCAGGTGTTCACCAACGACCTGGCCGCCGGCGGCCGCGGCGTGTCCACCCAGGCCGCCACGCAGGCGGTGATCGAGCAGATGCAGGCGCACTGCTACGTGGCCGAACTGCGCGACTGAACCCGCGCGGCGGCGGATACGCCGCCATCCGGCCGCCATGGCAACCATGGCGGCCGGCGCGCCTCAGTACGACACCAGTCGGTCGCGGCCTTCCTGCTTGGCGCGGTAGAGACGCTCGTCGGCTTCGCGCAGCAGGCCACGCAGGTCCTGCCCCGGTTGCAGTTCCGCCATGCCGATGCTGACCGTGCAGTGCAGCGATCCGCCGTCCGGCGCATCGATGGCCACCTGCGCGATGCCCTCGCGCAGCGCTTCCAGCCGCGCCCGCGCCACCGGCCACGGCCATTGCTGGCAGACCAGGAACTCCTCGCCGCCGTAGCGCGCCACCAGCATGCCCTCGTGCTCGCCCAGCAGCCGTTCGGTCTGCTGCGCCACCTGCGAGAGCACCTCGTCGCCGAAGGCGTGGCCGTAGCGGTCGTTGACCGCCTTGAAGTGGTCGATGTCCATCAGCCCCACGCACAGCGGGCGACCTTCGCGGCGGCTGGCCTCCAGCGCCGCGGCCAGGAATTCGTCGCCGGCGCGGCGGTTGGCCAGCCGGGTCAGCGAATCGTGCCGCGCCTGGTAGGCGAGCTGCTCCATCAGCCGCGCGTGTTCTTCGCCCGCAGCTTCCAGTTGCACGTTCTTGACCGTCAGTTCCGAAGTACGCGCCTCCACCAGCGCTTCCAGCCGCCGCTGGCTCTGGCGCTGACCGCGCATCAGCAGCCGCAGCACGCCCCAGCCCAGCAGCACGGTCGCCGCCGCGTAGAGCGCGATGGCCCAACCGCGCAGCCACCACGGCGCCTGCTTGTCGAATTCCACCACGCGCGTGGCCAGCGCTTCCTGCCCGCCCCATTCGGCCGGCGCATTCATCACCTGCACCTGGAAACGCAGGCGGCCCGCGGGCAGGTTGGTGTAGACCGCATCGTGCGCGGCGCCGTTGTCCGACTCGATCCAGCCACGGTCGAAGCCTTCCATCCGGTAGCGGTAGCGCAGCCGGTCCGGCGCGCGCTGGTTGAGGCCGGCGAAGCGGATCACCACGCGCCGGGTGTCGGCCGGCAGCACGTGGCGCTCGCGCTGCGGCAACGCGCGGCCGTCGGCCTCCACCGATTCGATCACCAGGGTGATCGCCTGCGCGCGCTGGCGGCGGGCGTCGTCGGGATCGATCACGGCGATGCCGGCGGCGGTGGCGAACCACAGCTTGCCGTCGCGCATGCGCCAGCCGGCCGGCGAACTGGCGCCGTTGGCCTGGCTGCTGGGCAGGCCGTCGCTGTGGGTGAAGGCTTCCACCGGCAGGCGCGCCATGTACCGGCTCTCCACCGCCGCCAGCGCCGCGCGCGAGATGCGGAACACGCCGCGGTTGCTGGACAGCCAGAAGTCGCCGTTGTCGTCTTCCAGCAGCCGGAACAGGCGGTTGTTCGGCAGCCCGTGGCGGTGGTCGAACTGCAGGAAGCGGCCGTCGCGCCAGTGCAGCAGCCCGCGGTCGGTGGCGATCCACAGGCTGCCGTCCGGGTCGGCGAGGAAGTCGAAGGCCGCCACCGCGGGGAATTCGTCCTTGGGCCGCCAGACCTGCAACCGCCCGTCCGGGTGCAGCGCGGCGACGCCGTTGCTGGAACCGATCCACAGCACGCCGTCGCCAGCGTCGTACAGCGCGTACACGTTGCCTTCCGGCAGGCCGTCCTTGCCGTCGTAGTGGCGCACTACGCGGCCGTCGCGGTAGACGCTGACGCCCTGGTTGCTGCCGATCCACAGCGAGCCGTCGGCGCGCTCCAGCAGCGCGCGCACGTGGTTGGAGGGCAGCCCCTGCGCTTCGTCGATGCGCCGCGGGCGCAAGGGCTCTCCGGCGGCCGCCGGCGGCAGGTACAGCACGCCCTGGTCGTAGGTGCCCAACCACAGGCCGCCGTCGCGGGCATTGGCCATCGACAGCACGGACGGATCGATGTGGCCGTCGAAGGCCAGCGGCACCGCGCGGATGCGGCCGTTCTCCCACACGTCCACGCCCATCGGGTGGCCGATCCACACGCCCTGCCCGGGCCGCTCCACCATGGCGCGCACGTAGATGTCGCGCAGGCCCGCGCTGCGGCCGATGCCGAAGACCGGGCCGTCGGAGATGCGGAACAGCCCGTTGGTGGTGCCCACCCACAGCAGGCCGTCGCGGTCCTCGAACAGCGCCGGCGCCAGGCGGCCCATCAGGCCGTGGCGTTCGCCCAGCACTTCGTAGCGCCCCTGCGCGTAGCGGCGCAGGCCGTCCAGGGTGGAGATCCACAGGTTGCCGTTGCGGTCCTCCAGCATGGCCTCCGCGCGGTCGCCGGTGACCTGCGCGATCTGGCCGCGCTCGATCCGCCAGACGCCCGCGCTGCCGCCGACCAGGATGCCGCCCCAGCGCGACGGCTGCACCGCCAGCACCGACGTGTCCGGCAGGCCCACCCGCCGCCCCCAGTCGACGATCCCGTCGCCGCCGACGCGGAACAGGCCGTGCCGGTTGCCCACCAGCGCCTCGGTCCCGGACAGCGGCAGGATCGCCTGCACGCGCTCCTGGGTGAGCTGCGGGTGGTCGTTGCCCAGTTCGTGCAGGTCGCCGCGGGCATCCAGCCGGTACAGCGAATGGTCGGTGCCGATCCACAGCGTCCCGCCCGGCCCGTAACGCAGCACCGAGACATCCGGCAGCGTGCCGGCCGCGCCCGGCAGGCGCTGCCAGACGCCCTGGCGGAAGCGCACGATGCCCGGCCCCACCCGCCCCAGGCTCAGCACCATGCCGCCGTGCGGGTCCGGCGCGATGGCCCGCACCCCTTCGATCTCCATGCCCTCGGCGGTGCCGGCGTCGTACTGGCTGAAGCGGCGCCCGTCGAAGCGCGCGGCGCCTTCCCAGGTGCCGGTCCAGATGAAGCCGTCGGCGTCCTGGCCGATGGTGTGCACCAGGTTGTGCGGCAGGCCGTCCTCCATCGTCCAGCGGGCGATGGTGTATTCATCCACGTCGCGCGCCGGGTCCAGCGCCCACGCCGGCGCCGCCCCGGACAGGAGCAGCAGGCACAGGCACGGGATCAGCAGGGCGAAGCGCACGGCGAAGGCAGGCGTCCGGAAGACGGCGACCCTTCCAGTATCGGCCCCGGCGGGGGGCATCTGAACCCCCGCCCGTCCGGACGCCTCAGGCGGCCTCGCCCGGCTCCGGCTTCACCCTGAACCAGGCCGCGTACAGCGCCGGCAGGAAGAACAGGGTCAGCACCGTGGCCACGGTCAGCCCGCCCATGATCGCCACCGCCATCGGCCCGAAGAACGCGCTGCGCGACAGCGGGATCATCGCCAGCACCGCCGCCAGCGCGGTCAGCACGATAGGGCGGAACCGGCGCACGGTGGCGTCGATGATAGCGTGCCAGCGGTCGTGGCCGGCGTCGATGTCCTGCTGGATCTGGTCCACCAGGATCACCGAATTGCGCATGATCATGCCGGCCAGCGCGATGGTGCCCAGCATGGCGACGAAGCCGAACGGCACCCGGAACACCAGCAGCGCCAGGGTCACGCCGATCAGCCCCAGCGGCGCGGTCAGCAGCACCAGCGCCACCCGCGAGAAGCTGCGCAGTTGCAGCATCAGCAGCGTGGCCACCGCCAGCAGGAACAGCGGCATGCCCGCGGCGATGGACTTCTGCCCGCGCCCGGAATCCTCCACCGTGCCGCCGGTCTCCAGCAGGTAGCCCTGCGGCAGTTGCGCGCGGATGCCGTCCAGCGTGGGCAGGATCTGCGCCACCACCGTCGGCGGCGTCAGCGCGTCGGTGTTGAGGTCGGCGCGCACGGTGACGGTGGGCAGGCGGTCGCGGTGCCAGATGATGCCGTCCTCGAAGGCGTACTCCAGGTCGGCGATCTGCGACAGCGGGACGCTGCCGCCGCTGGCGGTCGGCACCGCCAGGCTGCCCAGCAGGTCCAGCCGCGCGCGCTCGTCCTCGGGGCCGCGCAGCAGGATCTCGACCAGCTCGTTGCCTTCGCGGTAGGTGCTCACGCTCAGCCCCGACAGCGAACTGGTCAGGAAGTGCGACACCTGCGCCGTGCTGACGCCCAGCGCGCGCGCGCGGTCCTGGTCGATGTCCAGGCGCACGATCTTGCTCGGCTCGCTCCAGTCCAGGTTGACGTTGGCGACGTTGCCATTGGCGCGCACCCGGTCGGCCACCTGCCGCGCGATCGCCTGCACGCGGTCGATGTGTTCGCCGGACACGCGGAACTGCACCGGATAGCCCACCGGCGGCCCGTTCTCCAGACGCGTCACCCGGAACTGCAGTTCGGGGAACTGCGGCGCGACGTCCTCGATCAGCCACTTGCGGGTGGCCTCGCGCGCGGCGATGTCCTCGGTCAATACCACGAACTGCGAGAAGTTCGCCTGCGGCAACTGCTGGTCCAGCGGCAGGTAGAAGCGCGGCGAGCCGGTACCGACGTAGGCCACGTAGTTGCGGATGCCCGTGCGCCCGGCCAGCAGCTTCTCCAGCCTGCGCGCCTGCGCGTCGGTGGACTTGAGCGAACTGCCCTCGGCCAGTTCCAGGTCCACCATCAGTTCCGGCCGCACCGAATCCGGGAAGAACTGCTGCGGCACGAAGCGGAACAGCAACAGCGAAGCCACGAACGCAGCCGCGGTGATGCCGATCACCAGCCAGCGGCGGCGCAGGCAGAACGCCAGCCAGCCGCGGAAGCGCCGGTAGAACGGGGTGTGGTAGGGATTGTGGTCGTGCGCGTCGTGGGCCTTCGGCGCCAGCAGGCCGGCGTACTGCGGCCAGCGGTCGGCCAGGCGCACGCGCAAGCCTTGCCAGCGCGCGGCGAACGAACCCGGCCTGGGCGGCTGCGGATTGCCCAGGTCCGGCAGCATCTTGTCGCCCAGGTACGGGATGAACAGCACCGCCGCGATCCACGACACCACCAGCGCGATGGTCACCACCTCGAACAGCGAGCGCGTGTATTCGCCGGTGCTGGACGCGGCCGTGGCGATGGGCAGGAAGCCCGCCGCCGTCACCAGCGTGCCGGTGAGCATCGGGAACGCGGTGGACTCGTAGGCGAAGCTGGCCGCCTTCAGCCGGTCGAAGCCCTGCTCCATCTTGATCGCCATCATCTCCACCGCGATGATCGCGTCGTCCACCAGCAGGCCCAGCGCCAGCACCAGCGCGCCCAGCGAGATCTTGTGCAGGCCGATGCCGAAGTAGTGCATCACCGCGAAGGTCATCGCCAGCACCAGCGGGATCGACACCGCCACCACCAGGCCGGTGCGCAGGCCCAGCGAGAAGAAGCTGACCAGCAGCACGATCACCACCGCCTCGGCCAGCACGCGGACGAACTCGCCCACCGACTCCTTCACCGCCGCCGGCTGGTCGGACACCTTGCGCAGTTCCATGCCCAGCGGCAGGGTCTTCTGCAGGCGCTGGAACTCATGCTCCAGCGTCTGTCCCAGCTTGAGGATGTCGCCGCCGTCCTTCATCGCCACCGCGATGCCGATGCCGGGCTCGCCCATGAAGCGCATGCGCGGCGCGGCCGGGTCGGCGAAGCCGCGCTTGACCGTGGCGATGTCGCCCAGCCTGACCGTGCGCCCGCCGGCGCGGATCGGGAAATCGCGGATCTCGTCCACCGAGGTGAACTCGCCGCCCACGCGCAACTGCACGCGGTCGGTCGGCGTCTCGAAGAAGCCCGCCGGGGTGATCGCGTTCTGCTCCTCCAGCGCCTGCTGCACCAGGCCCAGCGGGATGCCCAGCGTGGCCAGCTTGGTGTTGGACAGCTCGATCCAGATCTTCTCGTCCTGCAGGCCGACCAGCTCGACCTTGCCGACGTCGTCCACGCGCTGCAGTTCTAGCTGGATGCGGTCGGCATAGTCCTTCATCACCGCGTAGTCGAAGCCCTCGCCGGTCAGCGCGTAGATGTTGCCGAAGGTGTCGCCGAACTCGTCGTTGAAGAACGGGCCGATGACGCCCGAGGGCAGCGTGGCGCGGATGTCGCCGACCTTCTTGCGCACCTGGTACCAGAGGCCGGGGATCTCCTTCGACTTCATGGAATCGCGCGCCATGAAGATCACCTGCGACTCGCCCGGGCGCGAATACGAGCGGATGAACTCGTACTCGCCGGTGGTCATCAGCGCCTTCTCGATGCGCTCGGTGACCTGCTGCGAGACCTCCTCGGCGGTCGCGCCCGGCCACACCGTGCGCACCACCATCGCCTTGAAGGTGAACGGTGGGTCCTCGGACTGCCCCAGGTGCCGGTACGACCACGCGCCGATGATGCCCATCAGGATCATCGCGAACAGCACCAGGCTGCGGTTGGTCAGCGCCCACTCGGAGAGGTTGAAGCGACGCATGGGTCAGAGGCCTCCCTGGACCGGCCCCCTCCCCCGCATGCGGGGGAGGGCTGGGGTGGGGGCAAAGCGCCCGCGGACTCTCCGGAGAGGCTGTGCATGTGCTCGCCTCCACACCAACCTTGCACTCGCCACATCCCTGTGGCTCGTCCTGCGGGCGGCTTGCGCCGCGCGCATCGGCCATCCCGCTGGCGTGTCCGCGCACGCGGAGGAAGGGGCATGCCTCCCTTGCGGACAATTCGCCGGCGCGTCCATCAACGTGCCTCCTGCGGCTTTGCCGGCTGCAAGGCCAGCGGCCGGTTGTTCCTGTCCACCGGCGCCACGGCCTGTCCCTCGCGCAACAGGTGGCCGCCAGCGGCGACCACCCAGTCGGTGGCCTTCACGCCGTCGAGCACCGGCACCGACACTTCGCCATACGGGCCCAGCTTGACCACTTGCGCACGCACCTTGCCGGTCGCCGGATCGACCACCCACACGGCGGTCCCGCCGTCGTCCCCACGCTGGATCGCCGACAGCGGCAGCTTCAGCGCCGCCTTCACGCCGTTCTCCTGTACGTAGACGCGCGCGCTCTGGCCCAGCTCGACCTGGCCGACGGCGTCGCCGGCCAGGCTCACGCGGGCGGCGTAGGTGCGCGTCTGCGCGTCCGCCGCGGGTGCGATCTCGCGGATGCTGCCGGACAGGCGCTGGCCGGGCGCGTTCCACAGTTCGACCATCACCGGCTGGCCCACGCTGAAGTCGCGGATGCGGTTCTCCGGCAGGCCGATGGCCACTTCGCGGCCGCCGTCGGCGGCCAGGGTGAAGACGGTCTGGCCGGCAGCGACCACCTGCCCGGCCTCGGCCTGGCGGCTGGCGATCACGCCGTCGCGCGGCGCGCGCAGTTGCGAATAGGCTTCCTGGTTGCGCATCACGTCCATCTGCGCGCGCGCTGCGCGCGCCTGGCCTTCGGCGGCCTTGTACGCGGCCACCTGGGCGTCATAGGCGGACTGGCTGATCAGCTTGTCGCCGACCAGCCTGGCGTAGCGGTCGCGGTCGCCGCGCGCGCGCGCCAGGTCGGCCTCTGCGGCCGCCAGTTGCGCCTGCGCGGCCTGCGCCTGCAGGGCGAAGTCGTCCGGGTCCAGCACCGCCAGCACTTCGCCGCGGCGCACGCGGGCGCCGGCATCGACGTTGCGGCGGACCAGGTTGCCACCGACGCGGAACGACAGCGGGCTCTCCTCGCGGGCGCGCACTTCGCCGGCATAGGCCGAGACGGCGGCCTCGACGCCCCCGCCGGGGTGCACCACCAGCGCCGGCCGCGGGGTTTCCGCGGGCGGCTTGCCGCCGCAGGCGGCCAAGGCCAGCAGCACGGTTCCGAACATTCCCTTCCAGCGCGCGTTCCGCATGACCGCTCCGTCGCCATTCATAATTAGTGCACTTGGCGGTATAGTATATATATCGAACCGAGTAGTCTAGTATTACGCCATGGTCAGCCCGATGCCACCCGCCAACCGCCGCAAGCCCCCCGCCCGCCCCGCCAGCGGTCCCGGCCGTCCCAAGGACCTGGGCAAGCGTGCCGCCATCCTGGAAGCCGCCAAGCAGTTGTTCTCGCGCGAGGGCTTCAACGGCGTGAGCATGGACCAGATCGCGGCCGAGGCCGGGGTGTCGAAGCTGACGGTATACAGCCACTTCGGCGACAAGGAAGCGTTGTTCGCCGCCGCGGTGCAGGCCAAGTGCGAGGAGATGCTGCCGGACGCGCTGTTCGAGATCGAACTGGAAGGCCCCCTGCGCGACCAGCTCAAGGCCATCGCGCACGCCTTCTTCGCCCTCATCACCAGCGAGGAGGCCATCAGCACGCAGCGCATGATGATGGTCCCCGGCAACATCGACGACAAGCTCAAGCAGACCTTCTGGGAAGCCGGCCCGCAGCGCACCCACGACGCCTTCGCCGGCCTGTTGCAGGCGCGCATGGCGACGGGCGAGCTGGACATCCCCGACGTGCCGCTGGCGGCGGTGCAGTTCTTCACCCTGCTGAAGGGCGAAGTGCATGCGCGCATGACCTGCGGCCTGTGCGGCCCGCCCGGGCGCACGGACACCCATCGCCACATCGACGCCTGCGTGGACATGTTCCTGAGGGCCTATGGCCGCCGCTGAAGCTGAAGCCCGCCCCACGGGGACGGAGGTCGCGGTGACTTCCGGCACTGCGTCGCGCCCGGTGCCAGCCGCGATCCTTGCCCAGCGCGGACGGAGCCGGCCCGCTAGAATGCGCGATCCAGCCCTCCGCGTCGGATGACCACCCCCATGACGATCAACTACACCCAGGCCCGCGAGAACATGGTCGAGCAGCAGGTACGTCCCTGGGACGTGCTGGATGCGCGCGTGCTGGAGACGCTGGCCACCCTGCCGCGCGAAGCTTTCGTCGCCGAATCGCACCGCGCGCTCGCCTACGCCGACCTGGAACTGCCGCTGGGCCACGGCCAGTCGATGATGAAGCCGGTGGTCGAAGGCCGCACCCTGCAGGCGCTGGCGCTGCAGGCCGGCGAGGACGTGCTGGAAGTGGGCACCGGCAGCGGCTACCTCAGCGCCTGCCTGGGCAACCTGGCGCGCGAAGTCGTCAGCCTGGAGATCAATCCCGAACTGGCCGCCGCCGCGCGCGCGCGCCTGGACGCCACCGGCCTGGGCACCAACGTGCGCATCGAGACCGCCGACGCGCTGGCCTGGGACACCGACCGCCGCTTCGACGCGGTGTGCGTGACCGGCGCCGTCGCCGCCGTGCCCGCGCGCTTCCTGCAATGGCTGCGCCCCGGTGGCCGCCTGTTCGTGGTGCAGGGCCGCTCGCCGGTGATGGAAGCCGCGCTCCACCGCAACGATGTCAACGGTCCGCGCATCGAATCGTTGTTCGAAACCGACCTCCCCTACCTGGTCGGCGCCGCCCCGGCGCCCCAGTTCGTCTTCTGAAGCACTCGATAAGGAATCCGCATGAGCCGTCGCCCCCTCGCACTTGCGCTCGCCCTGGTCCTGCCGTCCGCGGCCGGCGCCACCGACCTGATGCAGACCTATGAGCTGGCGCGCGCCGGCGACACCACGCTGTCCATCGCCGAATCCACCCGGCTGATCAACAAGGAAGGCGCGGTGCAGGCACGCGCGGTGCTGCTGCCGCAGGTCAGCGGCAGCGCCAGCTACGATCTCACCCACAGCAGCCGCCCCGGCAGCCCCACCGGCGACGGCAAGGGCCGCAGCTACGGCGCCTCGGTCAGCCAGACGATCTTCGACTGGAGCCGCATCGCCAACCTGCGCGGGCAGAAGGCCATCAGCCATGCCGCCGACTACGACCTGGCCTCGGCCAACAACGACCTGATCACCCGCACCTCGGCCGCGTACTTCAACGCGCTGATCGGGATCGAGTCGCTGGCCGCGGCGGAGACCAACGAAGCCGCTTCCAAGAAGCAGTTCGACTACGCGCAGAAGCGCCTGGACGTGGGCCTGGCGCCGATCACCGACGTGCACGAAGCCCGCGCCCAGTACGACAGCGCGCGCGCCAACACCATCCTGGCCCGCAACGCGCTGGACGACGCCTACCGCGCCCTGGCCGAGATCACCGGCCAGCCGATCAGCAACCTGCGCGGCCTGCCGGACGATTTCCGCCCCGAGCTGCCGCCCGAGCAGAACGCCCAGTCGTGGGTGGACCGCGCACTGGAACAGAACCCCGACCTGAAGTCGGCGCAGTACCAGTTGGAATCCGCGCAGCACGGCGTCTCCAGCGCGCGCGCCGGCCACTACCCCACGCTGGGCTTCCGCGGCGGCTATTCCAACGGCACCGACTGGGACTCCATCGACGGCACGTTGTCGAAGGATGCCGAAGGCTACAACTGGGGCGTCACCCTGACCGTGCCGATCTTCTCCGGCGGCGCCACCCAGTCCGGCGTGCGCCAGGCGCTGGCCCAGCGCGACCGCGCCGCCGACGGCCTGGAGCAGACCCGCCGCGCCCTGGTGCGCAACACCAGCAACGCCTACCAGGCGCTGGTGGCCGGCGTGACCGAAGTGGAAGCCCGCCGCCTGGCCGTGGTGTCCGCGCAGAGCGCGTTGGACGCTTCGCAGGTGGGTCTGGAAGTCGGCACCCGCACCGTGCTGGACGTGCTGCAGAACCAGCGCACGCTGTTCCAGGCGCAGGTGGAATACGCGCAGGCGCGCTACAACTTCCTGCAGAACCGCCTGCTGCTGGAACAGGCCGCCGGCACGCTGGACGGCGCCGACGTGCAGGACGTCAACCGCCTGCTGACCGCCGACGCCGAAGCGCGCCTGGGCAACAACCAGCCCAGCACGCAATAAGCCTTCCGCACCATCGCGCTACACGCACGACGGCGGGCATGTCCCGCCGTCGCCGTTTCCGGCACCCGCTTCCTGCTGTACCCGCTGCAGGAGCGACGTCAGTCGCGACCGCACGCTAACAAAGCGTTGGACGCGGATCACACGGATGAACACGGATAAAGCCTTGTTTGATCCGGCTTATCCGTGTTCATCCGTGTGATCCGTGGCTTGCGGATTCTTCAAGGTCCGCGGTCGCGACTGACGTCGCTCCTGCAGTCGGGACACCGGCAGGGACAGGGGAATCAGATCGCACTGCGTTCGCGCAGGGCGGCGATCTCGGCGTCGGCGTAGCCCGCTTCGCGCAGCACTTCGTCGGTGTGCTGCCCGAGCAGCGGCGGAGCGCGGCCGTCGCGGACGGGCGTGGCGGAGAGCTTGATAGGGCTGCCCACCAGCGGCAACGCCGGCGCATGCGGATGCGCCACTTCCGTCACCATGCCGCGCGCCCGCACCTGCGGGTCGGCGAACACGTCGGCGATGTCGTTCACCGGGCCGCAGGGAATGCCGGCCGCTTCCAGCAACGCCAGCCAGTCGCGGCGCGGCCTAGTCCGCAGCCGTTCCTGCAACAGCGGCACCAGTGCGTCGCGGTGGCGCACGCGCGCGGCGTTGGTCGCGTAGCGCGCGTCCTGCGCCAGCGCGGGTTCGCCCAGCAGTTCGCACAGGCGCGCGAACTGGCGGTCGTTGCCCACCGCGACGATGACGTGACCGTCGGCCACGGCGAACACCTGGTAGGGAACGATGTTGGCGTGCGCATTGCCCTGCCGCCGCGGCACTTCGCCGCCGACCAGGTAGTGGCTGCCGAGGTTGGCCAGCATCGCCACCTGCGCGTCCAGCAGGGCCATGTCGATCGCCTGGCCTTCGCCGGTCGCGTCGCGATGGCGCAGCGCAGCCAGGATCGCCACCGCCGCGTACATGCCGGTGAACAGGTCGGCGACCGCCACGCCGACCTTCTCCGGTTCGCCGTCGGCCGCACCGGTGACGCTCATCAGCCCGCCCAGCCCCTGCACGGCGAAGTCGTAGCCGGCGCGATGCGCATAGGGACCGTCCTGGCCGAAGCCGGTGATCGAGCAATAGACCAGGCGCGGGTTCGCGGCGCGCAGCGTGGCGGCGTCAAGACCGTAGCGCGCCATGTCGCCAACCTTGAAGTTCTCCACCAGCACGTCGCTGCGCATCGCCAGACGGCGGACGATGGCCTGCCCTTCCGGCGTGGACAGGTCCGCGGTCAGCGAGCGCTTGTTGCGGTTGGCGCACAGGTAGTAGGCCGACTCCGCGGTGTCGTTGCCCTCGGCATCGCGCAGGAACGGCGGCCCCCAGCCACGCGTGTCGTCGCCGCTGCCTGGGCGCTCGACCTTGATCACGTCCGCGCCCAGGTCCGCCAATACCTGCGTGCACCACGGGCCCGCCAGCACGCGGGTCAGGTCGAGCACGCGGATGCCCGACAGCGCCTGCGGCGCGGCGGCGATCACGGCGCGGCTGCCGGCAGGTCGGGCGCGATCATCGCCAGCGTGCGCGCCAATGCGCCGCGGCCGTGTTCCACCAGCGCGCGGCCGTTGTCGGCCGTGCGCTGGCGCAGCGCGTCGTCGGCGAGCAGGGCTTCGATGGCGTCGCCTACGCCCTCGGCGTCCGCGGCGATCCGCAGCGCGTCGGCTTCCTGCAACCGCCGCGAGATTTCGCTGAAGTTGTGCAGGTGCGGCCCGGTGACGGCGGGCGTGCCGACCGCGGCCGGTTCCAGCAGGTTGTGCCCGCCGATGGCCTGCAGGCTGCCGCCGACGAAGGCGACCTCGGCGCAGGCGTAGAACGCCATCAACTCGCCCAGGGTGTCGACGACGAACACATCGCACGCCGCCGGCGGCCACTGCGCGGCGCGGCGCGTGGCCACGCGCAAGCCGGCCGCGCGCGCCGCCTCCACCGCGCGCGGGAAGCGCTCCGGATGGCGCGGCGCCCACAGCAGCAGCAGGTCGGGCCAGCGCCGGCGCAGGCGCGCGTGGATGGCGAGCACGGCGGCTTCCTCGTCCTCGTGCGTGCTGGCGGCGATCCAGGCGCAGCGCGCGGCGCCAGCCTGCCGGTGGTATTCCGCGACGAAGGCCGGCAGCCCTTCCGGCAGCGGGATATCGAACTTCAGGTTGCCGATGTCTTCGACCTGGTCCGGGCGCGCGCCCAGTTGCACGAAGCGCCGCGCATCCGCCGCCGATTGCGCCGCCACCCGGCGCAGCGTGCGCAGGGTGCGGGCGATCAGCGGCCGCAGCACGCTGTAGCCGCGCAGCGAGCGCGCCGACAGCCGCGCGTTGAGCAGGTAGGTGGGAATGCCACGGTCGTGGCAGCCGAACAGCAGGTTGGGCCAGAGCTCGGTCTCCATCACCAGCGCCAGCCGCGGGCGGAAGTGGCGCAGGAAGCGCGCGACCGCACCCGGCAGATCATAGGGGGAATACACATGCAGCACGCGCGTGCCCCACAGCGCGCGCACGCGCTCGGAGCCGGTGGGCGTGATGGTGGTGACCAGCAGGCGCAGGCCGGGGTGCTCGCGCAGCAGGGCGTCGACCACGGGCGCGGCGGCGTTCACTTCGCCCACCGACACCGCGTGCAGCCACACGTCCACCGTCGCCGCACGCGTGTCGTAGGCGCCGTAGCGCTCGTTCCAGCGCTGGAAATATTCCGGATAGCGGAAGCCGCGCCAGATCAAGTGGTAGACCGTGACCGGCGTCAGCACGTACAGCACCAGCGAATACAGGGTGCGCAGCAATCGTTCGGTCGGGTCTTTCGGCATCGAGACAAGGATACCCGGGCGGGCCGCTACAATGCGGCGATGGCATCCCCCGACAAGCCCTCCGGCGACGACGACGCGCCCCCGCTCGGCCCGCGGCAATGGCCGGCCTGGGCCGGCATCGGCCTGGCCTGGCTGGCGGCACGCCTGCCGTGGCCGCTGCAGCGCGCGCTGGGGCGCGGCATCGGCCGGCTGCTGTCGGTGGCGATGCGCGGGCGCCGCGACGTAGCCGCGCGCAACATCGCCCTGTGCTTCCCGGAACTGGACCCCGCCGCGCGCGCGGCGCTGGTCACTGCCAGCTTCGGCGCGCTGGGCATCGGCCTGTTCGAATTCGCGCGTGCGTGGTGGGGCAGCGTGGCGCCGATGCGGCGCGGGCTGCGGGTGGAAGGCTTGGAACACCTGGAAGCCGCGCGCGCGGGCGGGCGCGGCGTGATCGTGGTCTCCGGCCACTTCACCACGCTGGAGATCGCCGCCCGGCTGATGTGCAACTACGCGCCACTGGCCGGCATGTATCGCCCGCACGACCAGGGCGCGATGGAATGGGCGGTCCGGCGCGGCCGGCTGCGCTATGCGGCGGCCATGTTCACCCGCGAGGAATTGCGCCCGGCGCTCAAGCACCTCAAGCAGGGCGGCCTGCTCTGGTTCGCGCCGGACCAGGACACCCGCCGCGGCGACAGCGTGTACGTGCCGTTCTTCGGCCATCCCGCCTACAGCCTGACCTCGACCCACCAGTTGGCGCGGCTGTCGGGCGCGGCGGTCATCGCGTTCTCGCACGTGCGGCGCGAGGACGGCGGCTACACGCTGCGGCTGTCGCCCGCGTTCGCCGACTTCCCCTCCGCCGACGCCACCGCGGACACCGCGCAGGTGATCGCCGCGATCGAGGACATGGTGCGCCAGGCCCCGACGCAGTACCTGTGGATCCATCGCCGCTTCAAGCGCCAGCCCGACGGCCGCGGCAAGCTGTACGAGTGACCGCGCTCAGTACACGCCCGGTTCGCCCGGCGGCCGCGTCTTGAAGCGCCGGTGCACCCACAGGTACTGGGACGGCGCTTCGCGCGAGCGGTCCTCAATCCAGCGCATGTAGCGCGCCGCGTTCGCGGTCTCGTCCTCGCCCGGCCAACCGGGCCAGGCCGGCTCCAGGTCGATGCGGTAGCGGCCGTCCTCTCCGCGCCGGCACCACATCAGCAGCACGCGTCCGCCGGTGCGGCGCAACACGCCGCCGAGCACGCCCAGGGTGGCGGCGGCCACGCCGTAGAACGGGACGAAGACGTGGCGGCGGCTGGCGTTCTGGTCGGGCACGTAGAACGCCGCTTCGCCCGCCTGCACCGCGGCGGCGAAACCGGCGATGTCCTTCTTGTCGTAGGTGCGGCCGGCGTAGCGGCAGCGGCCGATGTCGATCTCGCGCTCCAGGCAGGGATCGTTGTAGCGCCGCACCAGGATCGGCATGGGCCGCCCGTTCGCCTCGGCGACCAGGCGCATCGCCATCTCGATGCTCTCGTAGTGCGCGCCGACCACCACCACGCCGTGGCCTTCGGCCCGTGCCTGGCGCAGGTGTTCCAGGCCCTGCACCGTGCCCAGGTCGCCGAGCCGCTCGCGCGGGGCGAACCAGGCGCGCAGGGTATCCAGCGCGCCGATGCTGTTGTCGGCCAGGGTCCGGCAGACCAGCGCGCGGCGCGCGGCGGCGTCCAGTTCCGGGAAGCACAGGGCGATGTTGCGCGCGGCGATGCGCCGCCGCCCGCGGTTCACTCCCGGCAGCCGCGCCAGCAGGCGCCCGCAGGCCATCAGCCGCGCGGGCGACAGTCTGCCCAGCAGGCGGCCGATGCCGCGCACCGCCGCGGCATGCCAGCACCGCCGCGGCGCGTCGTCCGCCGTCATGGCGCCGGTCGGTCGGCGTCGTGCGCGAGCAGGCTGCCGGCGTACAGCGCCGCCAGCAGCAGGGTCACGCTGCCCCAGAAGGTCGAATAGAAGGCCAGGTGGGTGTTGAGCGGGAACACCGTCACCGCCAGCGCCAGCATCGCCGGGCGCGCGCTTTCCTTGGCCTCCGGCGAGGCGTAGCGCCAGGCGCGCCAGGCCAGCGCCACGCCGGCCAGCCACAGCAGCAGGCCGAGGCCGCCGGTTTCGCTGAGCACTTCCAGCACGATCTGGTGCGCGTGCAGCGCCGGACCGTTGCCCCAGGCGGGACGCTCGCCCGGGGTCGCATTGCAGGCGGGATAGGCTTCGCGGAAGCCGCGCGCGCCCACGCCGTTGATCGGATGCTCGCGCACCATGCACGCGGCCGCCGACCAGATCTGCGCGCGCCCGGACAGGGCGGCGTCCACGCCGGGCTCGTCGGCGCTCAAAGCATGCGTGGTGCGGACCATGCGCTCGCGGAACTGGGTGGACGACACCGTCAGCAACACCAGGCTCAGCATGCCCACGGCGACCACGCCGAACAGCCGTTTCCAGCCCAGCAGGCGCTGGCCGGAGCACACCAGCACCAGCGCATAGGTGATCCAGGCCGCGCGCGCGCCCGCCAGCAGCACCACGATGCCGATGGCGCCGGCGGCCAGCATCCAGCCCAGCGTGTCCAGGCGGCGGGCCGCGGCGAACAGCAGGAACGGCGACAGGCTGGCCAGCACGATCCCCAGCTTGAGGTTGCAGGGGCCGAGGAAGCCGCTCAGCCGGTCCACCGTGGCCACTTCCAGCGGCGTGCACATCGGCCGCCCGCTGATCGCCTGCTTGAGCTGGTCCAGGGCCCAGAACAACGGGCTGGTGCCGAACATCGCCTGCGCCAGCGCGTCCAGCGTCCACACTCCCACGATCACGGCCAGGCCGTTGAAGGTGGTGCGGCGCGCGGCTTCGCTGGCCACCGAGGCCGCGACCAGCCACAGGAACGGCAGGTAGCGCAGGTCCACCGCCGCTTCGCGCAGCGCGCGGCGGGCGTCGATAGCGTCGAACGCGGAGATCAGTTCCGGCGCCCAGTACGCGACGAACAGCGCGCTGGTCAGCGCCCACGCCGGCCCGCTGAGCAGGCGGCTGCCGCCGCGGAAGCGGCCGAGCAGCAAGCGGACGATGGCCGCCAGCGCACCCAGCACCATCACCGCCTCGGCGTAGCCCGGCGCGGGCCACAGTGCGACGAAGGCCAGCACCCACGCCGGCGCCCAGCGCCATCCTTCCGCAGGCGTGGGCACGGCGGAACGGTCAGAGGGCGGGGGCGGGAGCGGGGCGTGGTTCATCGGCGAGTTCGTGGTAGACGGCCAGCGTGGCGTCCTGCATCGCGCGCAGCGTCAGGGCGGACATCGTAGCCAATGGGACGGGAGGATGCGCCAACAGGACGTGCGCGGCCTGCACCAGGGCGGCCTCGTCGAACGGCGGCACGGCACCCTGCGGCTGCCATTGCGCCAGCAGTTCGCCCACGCCGCCGTGCGCCCAGCCCAGCACCGGACGGCCGACCGACAGTGCTTCGATCACCGTGCGGCCGAAGGCTTCCGGCTTGCGCGACAGTTGCAGCACCAGGTCGCTGGCGGCGTAGGCGCGGGCGATCTCGGACGTGGGCGGGGTGATGGCGAGCGCGTCGGCGAAACCGCCCTGCCGCGCCTGCGCTTCGAGATCGGCCAGGTAGTGTTCGCGCCCCGGCTCGCGCGCGCCGGGCATCCACAGCCGCGCATCCGGGCCGGCGCTGCGCAGGCGGCCCAGCAGCGTCACCGCCTCGCGGTGTCCTTTAAGGCGCGTGCCGCGGCCGGGCAGCAGCAGCAGCGGGCCGTCGCCTTGCAACGCCGGATGCTGCTGCGCCGCCCATCGCCGCGCTTCGGCGTCCGGATGCGGCGCGCGCGGGAAGCGCGCCGGGTCGATGCCGCGCGGGATCACCCGCAGCCGCCGCGGATCGACTTGCGGGTAGTGCTCCAGCAGGTAGCGCCGCACGGTGTCGGACACGCAGATCACGCGCTCGCCACGGGTCATGACCGCGCTGTAGCGGCCGGGCGAATTGAGCCCGTGCATGGTGGTGACGAAGCGCGGACGGACGGCCGCTGGCATGCCGCGCAGGGCCCACAGGCCCAGCCACGCCGGCAGCCGCGAGCGCGCGTGCACGATGTCGGCGCCCAGGCCGGCGAACAGCCGACGCAGCGCCGGAACGTGGCGCAGGGCCAGCGGCGACTTGCGGCCGATGGCGAGCGTCACGTGCTCGGCACCGGTCTTCTCCAGCGCCGGCAGCAGGCGGCCGCCGGCCGACACCACCACGGCGCGATGGCCGGCGCGCACCAGCGCCTCGGCAATCTCCAGGGTGGAACGTTCCACGCCGCCGGACTCCAGCGCCGGCAGCAGTTGCACCACCGTCAACCGGCGCATGCGCGGCGGTCGGGTGCGCGGGGCCGCATGTGGCGGCGGTCAGCCGGCGAGGACGAAATGCGACCCGCAGTACGGGCACTGCACTTCGCCGTCCGGCGCGTCCTCGATCGGCAGGTAGACCCGCGGATGCGAATTCCACAGCGCCATGGACGGCAGCGGGCAGCTCAGCGGCAGGTCGGCGCGGCTCACGGTGTAGCGCTTCTCGGCGTTGGCGGGCGCGGTGGCGGTCTGGCTCATGGCGGCGTGGGGACGACGGAACGGGGGCCGCCAGTCTACCAGCCGCTGCGGCCGCGGCGCAGGCGCGGCCGCGCGCTGCATCCATACGAAAAAACGCCGCCCTCCTCGCGAAGGGCGGCGCTGCATGCCTGCCAGGCCGCGGGGCGACCCCGCGGCCCGCGCGCGGCTCACTTGGACGCGGTGGCCTCGGTGGTGATGCGCAGCTTCACTTCGTCGCCGACCATCGGCGCATACGCGCCCACGCCGAAATCGCTGCGCTTGACGGTGGCGGTGGCGTCGAAGCCGATCGCCGGCACCTTCTTCATCGGATGGTCGGCGGCCTTGTTGAGGGTCACGTCCAGCACCACCGGCTTGGTGATGCCCTTGATGGTCAGGTCGCCGGTGACGGTCAGCCTGCCTTCGCCCGCGGCCTCGACCTTGGTGCTCTTGAAGGTCGCGGCGGGGAACTTGGCGGCGTCGAAGAAATCGGCGCTGCGCAGGTGTTCGTCGAACTTGGCGGAGAAGCCGTTCAGGCCGGCCAGCGGCAGCGTCACCTCCACGCTGGAGGCGCCGACATCGTCGGCGTCGTAGACCAGGGTGCCGTCGGCCTGGCCGAAATGGGCGCTGGGATTGGAGAAGCCGAAGTGGCTCCAGGTGGCCAGCACGTCGGTGTGGGTCGGGTCGAGCTTGTAGGTCACCGGCGCGGCGAAGGCCGGCGCGGCGAGCAGGGACAGGGCGGCAACGAGCAGGGTCTTGCGCATGGCGGGTTCTCCGTGTGGTGGGGCGTGCGGGGTTACAGGATGCGGGCGGCTTCGTCGAAGCCCAGGCGCGGCGAGCGCGGGAAGATGCTGGCGGGGTCGCCGTGGCCCAGGTTGACCAGGATGTCGGACTTGATCGCGGTGCCGGCGAAGAAGGCCGCGTCCACCTTGGCGTTGTCGAAGCCGGTCATCGGGCCGGCGTCCAGGCCCAGCGCGCGCGCGGCCACGATCAGGTAGGCCGCCTGCAGGCTCATGTTGCGGCGGGCCGGGACCACGCGGTTCTCGCGCGGGCCGTCGAACCACGCCTTGGCGTCGGTATGCGGGAACAGGTAGGGCAGCTTCTCGTGGAAGTCCTCGTCGCGGCCGATGATGACGGTGACCGGCGCGGCCATGGTCTTCTTGTAGTTGCCTTCGTCCAGCGCCGGGCCCAGCTTGGCCTTGGCCTCGGCGGACTTGACGAACACGAAGCGCGCCGGCGTGGTGTTGGCCTGGGTGGGGCCGAACTTCAGCAGGTCGTACAGCCGGCGCAGGGTATCGTCGCTGACCTCGCCGCCGAAGGCGTTGTAGGTGCGTGCGGTGCGGAACAACTGGTCCAGGGCGGCGTCATTGAGGGCTTCGGGCATGGGATCAACCTGGCAGGAGGAAAGTGCGGCGCCCGGGCCGGGCGGCATCGGGACAGGCCGGCAGTGTAGAGTGTCCCGACTTTGACGACATAGAAGCGACCCGGAACGGATTGTTTTAACCAGTGGAACGAACACCTCTCCCGCCCGCCCCGCGCCTGTGCACCCTGAGCGACGGCCATGCCGGCAATGTGCGCCAGGCGCAGTCGCTGGCGCGTGAGCTCGGCGGCGCGGACTACGACGTGGTGCTGGACGCGCGCGCGCCGTGGCGGTGGTTCGCACCCCGGCGCTGGCCCGGCGCGGAGCACGCGTTCGGCGACGCCTTCGCCGCGCTCGGCGCACGCCCGCCGGTGCTGGCCATCGGCTGCGGCCGGCAGGCGGCGCTGGCCACGCGGGTGCTGCGCGAACGCGGCAGCCGCGTCGTGCAGATCCTCGACCCGCGCCTGGACCCGGCCCACTGGGACCTGGTCGTGGCGCCGGAACACGACGGCCTGGCCGGCCGCAACGTCATCCCGCTGCTCGGCAGCCTGACGCCGGTGGACGATGCCTGGCTGGCCGAGGCGCGCGCGCGCTTCGCCCGGTTCGCCGCGCTGCCCGCGCCGCGCACCGTGCTGCTGCTGGGCGGCGCCAGCGCGCACTACCGTTTCGACGCGGCCGCGTTCGCGCACCTGTCCGCCCTGCTCGACCGCGCCATCGCCCGCGACGGCGGCGCGCTGCTGGCGACCGCCTCGCGGCGCACGCCGCCCGGCGTGGTGCAGGCCTTGCGCAGCCGCCACGCCGGCGCGCGCGACACCCTGCTGTGGTGCACCGACGCCGACGGGCCGAATCCCTACCCCGGCCTGCTGGCCTGGGCCGACCGCATCGTCTGCACGCCGGACTCGGTCAACATGGTGTCCGAAGCCTGCGCGACGGCGGTGC
Source organism: uncultured Pseudoxanthomonas sp. (assembly GCA_937975725.1). Classification (GTDB taxonomy): domain Bacteria; phylum Pseudomonadota; class Gammaproteobacteria; order Xanthomonadales; family Xanthomonadaceae; genus Pseudoxanthomonas_A. The sequence continues at coordinate 35,625 of CALJUL010000124.1, forward strand.
CGGTGCACGTGTTCGAGCCTGATCGCGTGCAGGGCCGCCCGCGCCGCTTCCTCGACGCCCTGCTGCAACGCGGTCGCATCCGCGCGCTCGACGACACGCTGCAAGCCTTCGCTGCGGCGCCGCTGCGCGAGACCGCGCGGGTCGCCGCCGAAGTGCGCGCGCGACTCGGCCTGCCTGCGCGCTAGGCGCCGCGCGCGGCGGCCGCGCTTTCCTTCCGATGTGAACAGAACGGCGCGGATGCGCGCCGCGCTATGCCGCGTCCGCGGGATCGAACGCCAGCCCCTGCGCCGTCGTGGCGCGCACGACCAGCGCGCGCGCGGCGGCGATGGCGCCATCCTCGGCCACCAGCCGCGGCCGGCGGTCCAGGGTGCAGGCCAGGCCGGCGGCGACGAAGGCCGCGTGCGCCGCATCCAGCGCATCCGCCTGCTCGGCCGACAGCACGCCGGCGCGCACCAGCGCCGCGACCAGCCCCGGCGTGTCGCGCGGCGCCAGCAGCAATGGATGCGCGGGCGATTCGCGTAGCACCAGGTATTGCAACAGGAATTCCAGATCGACCAGGCCGCCGGCGCCCTGCTTGAGGTCGAAACGCGCGGCGTCGCTGCGGTCCAGTTCGGCGCGCATGCGCACGCGCATCTTCGCCACGTCCTCGCGCAGCGCATCGGCCTCGCGCGGCCGCGCCAGGGTGGTGGCGCGGATGTCCTCGAACGCCTGCAGCAGGCCGGCATCGCCGGCCACGCCGCGTGCGCGCACCAGCGCCTGGTGCTCCCAGGTCCAGGCGCGCTCGCGCTGGTATTCGGCGAAGCTGGGCAGCGACGACACCAGCAGGCCCTTGGCGCCGTCCGGGCGCAGGCGCACGTCCACGTCGTAGAGCCGGCCCGCACCGGTCACCGCACCGAGCAGCGCGACGATCTTCTGCGCCAGCCGCGCATACCAGCGCCCCGCCTCCAGCGGGCGGGCGCTCCCTGGCCGTGCAGCCTCGGGCCCGGATTCGGCGCCGGCCGGCGCGTCGAACAGGAACACCAGGTCCAGGTCCGAACCGAAGCCCAGTTCCTCGCCGCCCAGGCTGCCGTAGCCAAGGATGGCGAAGCGGCCGCCGGCCACGCGCCCGTGCGCGGCGGCGACGTCGCGCGTGGCGATGTCCAGCACCACGCGCACCACCGCGTCGGCCAGCCACGCGAGCTGGCGCACGCTGTCGCGCGCGGCCTGGCGGCCATCCAGCGCCGCCAGCGCGACGCGAAAGCTCAAGGCCAGACGCTTCTCGTTGAGCAGGCGCAGGCAGGCTTCCGGATCGTCCTCGTGCAGCACCGCCTCGCATTCGGCGCGCAGTTCGGCGCGGTCGGGCAGCGGCCCGGACACGCGCGTGTCCAGCAGTTCGTCCAGCAGCAGCGGATACGAAGCCAGCCGTTCGGCCAGCAACGCGCTGCGCGCCAGCACGTCCACCAGCCGCGCCAGCGCGCTGGGCTGTTCGTCCAGCAGGGCGAGGTAGCTGGCGCGGCGCAGGATGGCCTGCAACAGCGAGAGCACGCGCTTCAGCGCCGCGTCCGGCTGCGTGGCGCGCGCGCAGGCTTCCAGCAGCGCCGGCACCACCCGGTCGAGCCGCGCGCGCGATCCGTCGGACAGCGCGCGCACGCCGGAGTACCGGGCGAACTCGCGCAGCGCGCTGTCGGCGCCACCGGCGTCGGCGAAACCCGACCCGGCCAGCGCCTGCGCGTCGCCGCCTTCCGGCAGCGCGCGCCAGTACTGCGCCAGCGCGCCGGGCACGGCGTCGCGCCGGCGCGGCGCCAGCAGTTCGGCGAACTCGGCGGCCACCCGCGCCCGTTGTTCGTCGAGCGCGGCGCGCAGCATGTCCCAGTCGGCGTGGCCGAGCCCGCGCGCGATCCGCAGGCGGTCCAGCGGATCGTCCGGCAGCAGGTGGGTCTGCGCGTCGCGCAGCATCTGCAGGCGGTTCTCCAGCCGGCGCAGGAAGGCATAAGCGGTAGCCAGCGCTTCGCCCTCTTCCGCCGACATCTGCCGCGCCGCGACCAGCGCCGGCAGCGCCACGCACAGGCGGCGCTCGCGCAGCGCGGGCTCGCGCCCGCCGCGGATCAGTTGCAGCGCCTGCACCAGGAATTCGATCTCGCGGATGCCGCCGGGGCCGCGCTTGATGTCGTCGGCCAGTTCGCGCCGCGCCACTTCCGCGGCGATGGCGGCCTTCATTTCGCGCAGGCCGTCCAGCGCGGTGAAGTCGAGGTAGCGACGGTAGACGAACGGCCGCAGCGACTCCAGCCAGCGCTCGCCGGCGGCGACGTCGCCGGCCACCGCACGCGCCTTCAGCCAGGCGTAGCGTTCCCAGTCGCGGCCTTCGCGCTGGAAGTACTGGTCCATGCCGGCGAACGACAACGCTACCCGGCCGGCGTTGCCGAACGGCCGCAGGCGCAGGTCCACGCGATGGCAGAAGCCGTCGACGGTCGGTTCGTCCAGCAGCTTCGCCAGGCGCTGGCCCAGGCGCATGAAATAGTCCTCGGCCGCCAGCGGGCGCGCGCCGTCCGATTCGCCGCCCTGCGGATAGGCGTAGACCAGGTCGATGTCGGAGGAAAAGTTCAGCTCGCCACCGCCCAGCTTGCCCAGGCCGAACACCACCAGCCGCTGCACGCTGCCGTCGGCTGCGCGCACCACGCCGTGGCGCTGCGCGAATTCGATCTCCAGCGCCTCCAGCGCGACCTGCAGGCAGGTCTCGGCCAGCCGCGTGGTGCCGGCCAGCGTGTCGGCGACGGTGTCCAGCCCGTGCACGTCGCGCCAGACCAGGCGCGTGGATTCGGCGGTGCGGTAGCGGCGCAGCGTTTCCGGCCACAGCGCGGCCTCGCCTTCGGCCAGGACCGGCAGTGGCCACGGCTCGGCGCCGTCGTCGCGCAGCAGCGTCGCCAGCAGTACGGGTTGCCGGCGCAGCGTTTCCAGGGCGAAATCACTGGCCGCCACCACCTTCGCGGTGCGCGCCGCATGTCCCTCGTCCGCCAGCAGCGCCGCCGCCTCGGGCGAGGCCGCGCACAGCCGCGCCAATCCGCGCTCGGTCAGCGCATCGAGTTCGTCATCCAGGGACACGGCCGCATCGTTCATCGCGGCGATTGTGGCATGCGCCCCGGCCGGCCGGGCGCTCCCCTGGCAGGAGCGGCTTCAGCCGCAACCGCGCGGATGAAAAGCCTTTGGGCCACGGATTTCGCGGATCAACACGGATGAAGCGAATCAAACGGATCGAGGCCCAAGCCCTTATCCGTGTGATCCGCGTCGATCCGTGGCCCACTTGCCTAGCGGTGAATCGCTTGCCATTCGGGCGTGCTGCGGCACGTTTCTCAGCGTGCACTGCCAACGGCTGTCGGGATGCGGGCGCGGCTGAAAAGCCTTTACGCCACGGATTTCGCGGATCAACGCGGATGAAACGAATCAAGCGGATCGAGGCCCAAGCGCCTTATCCGTGTGATCCGCGCCGATCCGTGGCTTCCACTTGCCTGGTGGTGAATCGCTTGCCATCCGGGCGCGCGCGACTGTCGGGATGCGGGCGCGGCTGAAACCGCTCCTACAAGGGGACGGGTCAGGCGGCGGCGGACAGGTCGGGGAGGTCGGCTTCGGGATGCAGGGCCAGGCCGAACTGCGTGCCCAGGTGCCGGAGCAGCGCCGGCTTCACCTGGTCCATGGCGGACGGGCCGCCGAGGTCGGCCAGCGATACCACCTGCAATCCCTGGTAGCCGCAGGGATTGATGCGGTGGAAGGGCTCCAGGTCCATGGCGATGTTGAACGCCAGGCCGTGGAAGGTGCAGCCCTGGCGCACGCGGATGCCCAGTGCGCCGATCTTGGCGCCGGCGACGTAGACGCCGGGGGCGCCTTCCTTGCGCTCGGCGTGGACGTTCCATTCGGCCAGGGTGTCGATGATGGCCTGCTCGATCCTGCACACGTAGTCGCGCACGCCCACCTTGAGCCGCTTCAGGTCGAACAGCGGATAGGCCACGATCTGGCCGGGGCCGTGGTAGGTCACCTGGCCGCCGCGGTCGACGTGGATCACCGGGATGTCGCCCGCCGCCAGCACGTGCTCGGGCTTGCCGGCCTGGCCCAGGGTGAACACCGGGTCGTGCTCCACCAGCCACAGTTCGTCCACGGTGGCGTCGGTGCGCGCGTCGGTGAAGCGCTGCATGGCGCGCCACACCGGTTCGTAGGGCTGCCGGCCCAGTTCGCGGACGCGGCAGGGCGCGCTCACAGGGTCCACTTCACTTCTGGATGGTCGCGCAGCACCGCGTGGGCGGTTTCATACTGCGCGCGCTCCTCGGCGCGGAAGCTGATGCGCACGGAGACGAACTTGCCGGTGGAGGAGTGCTTCCAGGTAATGCTCTCGTGCAGCACTTCCAGCCCGGCCAGCACCAGCAGGCGCGGCAGTTCGGTCTCCAGGCCGGCGTCGGCGGTGCCCATGGCACTCAGCTCGAAGGTGCCGGGGAACTGGAAGCCGTGGTCGGGATTGTCGGATCGGATTTCCATGCGGCGATTATTGGGACGGCGGGCGTGAAAACCAAGCCTGCGCCCGGCGCGCGCCGGTCCTGAGCGCCCCCGCAACGGCAAGGGCCGCCCATAGGCGGCCCTTGCGCAATGCCCGGTGGCGGGCGCGTTCAGCGCGCCAGTTGCACCAGCGTCGAGGACACCCAGCCCTTGTTGCCGAGTTCGTCCTCCACTTCCCACATGACGCCGTCCTTGTTGCCGGTGGGGTACAGCAGCATGCCCACGTCCAGGTCGCGCACCGGCTTGCCGGTGCCCTTGGCGTTGGCGAACAGGCGGCCGGGCTTGGTCATCTCCACCGCCTGCTGGGCGTTGGACGCCGAGGCGTTGTCCGACAGGCCGCCCAACTGGGTCACCAGGTCGGTGTACGCCTGCAGGTAGGCCAGGGTGATGACCTGGCCGATCTCGGTGTTGGCGTAGCCGCCCACGCCGGCCGCGCCCAGGCCGCTGCCGCCGAACAGGCCGCCACCGGCGCCCCAGCCGATGTCGGTCTTCTTGGCGTTGCCCTCGGCCATCGCCACCTGCTCGGACGAGCGCACGTCGGTGACGGTCAGCACCACGTCGGCGGTCTTGCTCTTGAAGTTCAGGCCGCCCACCACCGCGCCGGCGCGGCCGCCGATCAGTCCGCCCAGCAGGCCGGACACGGCGTTGCCGCTGGCGTTGCTGTTCTGCGAGATCAGGTCCGGCACCAGCACGTAGTCGGCGGCGCGGATCTGGCCCTTGCCGACGTTGGAGCGGTTGCGCAGCTCGCCGCTGGCGGCCAGTTCGCGCTCGGCCATCGCCGCGCCCATGCCGGCGCCGCGGTCGACCAGGGTGAAGCAGCGCGACTTGTTGACGAACACCTTGATCAGCTTCGACGGCGCCGGCAGTTGCTGGCCGGTCCACCAGTTGACGGCGTCCTCGGGCTCCAGCACCGAGATCGACCCCAGCGGCTTGGCGCAGGTCGGGATCTGCGCCACCTGCTCCTTGCGCTGTTCCTGCGCGCTCTTGCGCTGCGCCATCGCGGGCACGGCCAACCCGGCCACCAGCAGACCGGCCACGCCGGCCTGCACCCAGAACATCGTCTTCTTCTTGCTCATCCAGATTCTCCTAGCGAAACCATGCCGGCGCCGAGCGGGCGCGGCTCCCTGGGGCCGTGCACGGCACGTCGCGTCGCAGGCTCCCCGTGCGGCATGGTAGTCGACCTGCGGGGCGCCGATGTGTCACAGAAACGGGGAACCGCGGCGGGAGCGGCCGTCCGCGACACGGGATAATGGCCGCCCTTCCCGGCCCCCGCCCTC
>CALJUL010000125.1 GCA_937975725.1 uncultured Pseudoxanthomonas sp.
ACCGACACCTCCGTCTGCGCGCCAGGCAGCGTCGCCGTCTTGGCGTACGTCACCGACGAGGATTCCACAGGCGTGGTCGTGTCGCAGTTCGTCGTGCAGCCCGGGTTGTCGCCGCCCGTGCCCACCACCGCGTTGTTCACCGTGCCCGTGGCCGACGCATTCACCGTCGCCGTGTAGGTCAACGTGTACGGCGTCGCGCTCGGCGCCGTGCCCACGGGCAGCGTGCACACCAGCGGGTTGGCCGCGTTGCACGTGAACGCACCGGCATTGGTCACCGAGCCGAACGTCAGGCCCGTGCCCAGCGTATCGGTCAGCGTCACCACGTCCGTGGTCTGCGAGTTGGACACCGTCACCGACAGCGTGTAGGTGATCACGTCACCCACCGACACCTCCGTCTGCGCGCCAGGCAGCGTCGCCGTCTTGGCGTACGTCACCGCAGGCGCCGCCACAGGCGTCACGACGGTCGTCGTGCAGCCCGGATCGGTGCTGCCCACCGGGCAGGCCGGGCTGGTCGACACGGCGGTGTTGCTGATCCGGCCCGCCGCCACGTCCGTCACCGTCACCGTATAGGTGCCCGTCAGCACGCAGGTCGCGCCCAGTGCCACCGTCGGACAGGTCTGGCTGCTCGGCGTGATCATCGGATCGCTGACCACCACGCCGGTCAGCGTGGTGTTGCCGGTGTTGGTCATCGTGACCGTGTAGGTCAGCACGTCGCCCAAGCTCACCGTGCCGCTGGCATCGCCATCGGCGTTGTTGGTCAGCGCCTTGCTCAGCGTCTGCGCAGGCGACTGGGACACCGTGACCGTGGCCGTATCCGGCGGACTGGTCGTGGTGTCGCCGATCGGATCAAAGCCCGAGGCCGTGGCCGTGTTGGTGATCGAGCCGGCGTCGATGTCCTGCTGGGTCACCGTATAGGTGCCCGAGCAGGTCGTGGTCGCGGTCGGGGCCAGCGTGGTCACCGGACAGGTGACCGTCGGCGCCGTGCCGGTGCCGCTGAACGCGGTCTCGTTGACCTGCAGGCCCGTGATGGCCACGTTGCCGGTGTTGGTCACCAGGAACGAGTAGGTCACCGTCTGGCCCACCGCCGACACCGTCGTCGGCGAGGCCGTCTTGTCGATGGTCAGCGAGGGGTTGCCGACCACCGGGGTGAGGACTTCGCCCGTGCACCGCATGTGATTCGGACAGCCATCATCGCCGCCACCGGAAACGATGGCCGAGTTCGCCACCGACGGCACCGCCGCTGCCGTCGGCGTCACCGGGATCACGAAGCTTACGCTCGCACCCGCGGCGAATCCGGCAGGAATGGTGCAGGTCACCGTCTGGCCCGCGGCCGAACAACCGGCCGGCAGCACACCCAAGGTCAGGCTTGCCGGCACGTTGTCGACGATGGTGGCCGGCTGCGTGGTGGCGGTCGCACCAGAGAAGTTCCGGACCAGCAGCGTATAGCTGGCCAGCACACCCACCTGGAACTCGGATCCGCTGGCGGTCTTCATGATGTCCAACCGCGGCCACAGAACTTCGGTCTGCGTGCTGCTGCAGCTAGTGGTCGCACTGTTGGAACAGCCCGGGCCCGGCGGCGTGCCCGGATTGCCGGTGCCCGTCGGGTTGGTGGCCGCGTAGTTGGTATACCCCCAACTATTGCCGATGCCATCGGGGTGCACCACAGACGCGGTGACCGTCAGGGTCACCGTGGCCGTGGCGCCCGGCGCGAGCGGGCCCGGCACGGTGCAGGTCAGCAGCGCGCCCTGCGAGTTCAGATTGGTGCAGCTCGCGCCCGTTGCGGCCGTGGCCTGCATTTCAGCCGGCAACTGGTCCTGCACGATCAGGTTGGTGCCGGTGGTGGCGCCGCCGCTGTTGGTCAGCGTCAGCGTGTACTGGAAGCTGCTGCCCATCGGCACCGATGCCGGACCCGCCTTGACCACCGACACGTTCGCCGTGGCCGTGGACGTCACCGTGGCCGTGTCCGGCGGCGAAGTCGTCGTACCACCGCCCGGATTGGTGCCCGAGGCTGTGGCCGTGTTGGTGATGGAGCCGGTGTCGATGTCCTGCTGGGTCACCGTGTAGGTGCCCGAGCAGGTCGTGGTCGCGGCCGGGGCCAGCGTGGTCGTCGGGCAGGTGACCGTCGGCGCCGTACCGGTGCCGCTGAAGGCGGTCTCGTTGATCTGCAGGCCAGTGATGGTCACGTTGCCCGTGTTCGTCACCAGGAACGAGTACGTCACCGTCTGCCCCGCCGCCGACAGCGTCGTCGGCGAAGCCGTCTTGTCGACCGTCAACGAGGGAGATGCCTGGAACGTGTTGACGATGGTGCACGTCGCCGACTGGCCGTTGGCCAGCGTGAGCTGGTTGCCCGACAGCGTGCCGGCGTTGCAGTCCCATGTACCGGCGGCATAGCCGGCCACGGTGGCTTCGGACAGCGTGTAGACGCCGGCATTGACCGCGGCACTGGTCACGGCAGCGGTACCGCTCACGCCGGTGATCGTGGTCGGGCCGGTGGCCGTCAGCGGGAAGTTGGCGACCGTCGCGGTGCCGCCGTTGGTGTTGACCACGGTCTTGACCAGGGTCAGCGTCGCCGCCTGATCGTCGTTGGTGATGGTGCAGGTGGCGACGTCTCCGCCCGCCAGCGCGACGGAATTGGAAACGACCGGAGCCGCGCCGTTGACGACGCAGCTATAAGTGCCGGCGGCGTAGCCGGAGGGACCGCCCGATTCGCTCAGGGTATAGGTGCCCACCGGTACCGCAACACTGGTAACCGCTCCTGTGCCGGTGACGCCGCTGACCGTGGACGAGGGGCCGGTAGCCGTCAGGGTCCACGCAGTGGGGAGAGCGGTGCCGCCGTTGTCGTTGACGACGTTCTTGACCAGCGTCAGTCGGGGCAGCGGCAGCACGTTGACCGTGGCCGTCGATGAATTGTTGCCAGGATCGGAATCCGTGACACCGGCCGGTGGCGCGACGGTTGCCGTGTTGGAGACCTGGGTCTGCGCGGTTGCTGGCAAAGCCAATGCACTGCAAATACCCAGAAGCCCCCACATGAAGGCTTGATGGCTACGGCGTGCCAGGCGGCGAAGATTGGTCGAAGCGTACACGGTGGTCCCTTGCGCTGGATCGAAACAAAACCAGCCCGGGACTGCCTCCCCCAAGGCTGTCTTGCATTACTACTGACTTGCCCCTCCGGTCGACGCGAGCATTGCGATGCACGCGAACCTTCCAAGTGGGTACAGAATCACAGTTCGGGCTCCAAGCCCTCAACAGGACACGCGCCAAAAAACGTGATTCAAATCGCAATCTGACGGTAGTTTAACGCCAGAATCTTGCCTTCGGGCGGGCAATCTGTGCATGGCGGCACATCTCATGGCTGTCAGAGACTTGGCGTTTTCGCTCCGAAAATGAACAGGGCACGCGTAGCCGGATCCGCCCTCCTCGGACGAGCAGGGCAGAGAACGTGGAAGTAAAGAAAGAATGAGGCCGGCGGGTGCCGGCCTGGGTCAGTCGCTCTGGAGTTCGGCGACGAAGTCGTAGGCGTCGCCCCGGTAATAGGAGCGGGTGGATTCGACCACGCGGCCGTCCTCCAGGAAGGCACGGCGCTCCACCAGCAGGCCCGGGGCACCGACCGGCAGTTCCAGGTGGCGGGCGGCTTCTTCGTCCAGGGCCACGGCGCGCAGGCGTTGCAGGGCGCGCTTGGGACGATGGCCGTAGGCGTCCAGGGCCTCGTAGAGGGACGTGGACACGCTGTCGGGGTCGGGCAGCAGGGCGTAGGGCACCAGTGTCCGCTCGATGGCGATGGGCGACCCGTCCACGTGCCGCAGGCGGTACATGCGAACCACGCCGCTGCCGGGGGACAGGTTCAGGGCCATGGATTCTTCGGGCGTCACTTCGCCCACGCTGCGCTCCAGGAACTTCACCTGCGGGTTCAGCCCGCGCTCGCGCAGGTCGTCGGTGAAGCTGGTCAGGCGCGAGAACTGGCGCAGGATGCGCTCGGCCACGAAAGTGCCGGCACCTTGCCGCTGCACCAGCAGCCCGGCTTCGATCAGGCCCGCCAGCGCCTTGCGGATGGTCACCCGCGACAGGTCCAGCAACTGGGCCAGGTCCCGCTCGCTGGGCAGCGCCTGCCCGGGCCGCAGTACGCCGGCATCCATCAGGTTCTGCAGCGCGCGGCGCAGGCGCAGGTAGGCCACCGCGCGGGTGGACTCCCCCGCCTGCAGGCGCTGGTATTCCTCGAGCAGGTTCTTTTGCATGGCGAATAAAATACCAGTCACGTACCAATGTCGCAACAATCCCTCTACAACACCGGACCTGTTGGCATGCCCTGGTAGCTCGGTGGTATGGTGAACACCCCGCTCCTTCCCGCCGCAACGAGACGCCCGTGACCGCGAAGACCCTGCCTGTCGACACCTTCGATCTCGTCATCTTCGGCGGCACCGGCGACCTGGCGCTGCGCAAGCTGCTGCCGGGCCTGCTGCGCCGCTACGCCGATGGGCAGATCCCCGAGGACAGCCGGATCATCGGCGTGGCCCGCGACAAGCAGGGCGATGCCGAGTACCAGGCCAAGGTGGGCGAAGCGCTGGGCCGCGCCATCGGCCACGACGAGGCGCTGAAGGCCAAGCTGCCCGCCTTTCTGAGCAAGCTCGGCTACATGGCGCTGGACGCCACCAAGGACGAGGGCTGGGACGACTTCGCCGCCCGCCTGCTGACCACCGGCGACCGCATCCGCGTGTTCTACCTGTCCACCAGCCCCACGCTGTTCGTCGCCATCTGCGACCGCCTGCGCGCGCACGGCCTGAACACCGGCAACGCGCGCGTGGTGATCGAGAAGCCGATCGGCCACGACTCGGCCAGCGCGGCGGTGATCAACGACGCGGTCGGCAGCGCCTTCGCGGAAAGCCAGATCTTCCGCATCGACCATTACCTGGGCAAGGAAACGGTGCAGAACCTGCTGGCGCTGCGCTTCGCCAACATCCTGTTCGAGCCGCTGTGGAACGCCGGCCACGTCGACCACGTGCAGATCACCGTGGCCGAGACCGTCGGCCTGGAGAAGCGTGCCGGCTACTACGACACCTCCGGCGCGCTGCGCGACATGGTGCAGAACCACCTGCTGCAACTGCTGTGCATGGTGGCGATGGAGCCGCCAGCCGCGCTGCAGGCCGACGCCGTGCGCGACGAGAAGCTCAAGGTACTGCGTTCGCTCAAGCCGATCCGCAACGAGGACGTGACCCACCTGAGCGTGCGCGGCCAGTACCGCGCCGGCGCCAGCAGCGGCGCTGCGGTGCCCGGCTACCTGGAGGAACTGGGCAAGGCCGATTCGCGCACCGAGACCTTCGTGGCGCTGAAGGCCGAAGTGGACAACTGGCGCTGGGCCGGGGTGCCGTTCTACCTGCGCACCGGCAAGCGGCTGGCCGAGCGCGTGTCCGAGATCGTGATCGCCTTCAAGCAGATTCCGCACTCTATCTTCGAGGAAAACGCCGGCATCGTGCAGGGAAACAAGCTGGTCCTGCGCTTGCAGCCCGACGAGGGCGTGAAGCTGTGGCTGATGATCAAGGACCCGGGCCCGGGCGGCCTGCGCCTGCAGCACGTGCCGCTGGACATGAGCTTCGCCGAGGCCTTCGGCGTGCACCAGCCGGAAGCCTACGAGCGCCTGTTGATGGACGTGGTCCGCGGCAACCAGACCTTGTTCATGCGCCGCGACGAAGTGGAAGCCGCATGGGCGTGGATCGACCCGATCCTGTCCGCCTGGGACAACCTGCGCGATCCGCCCAAGCCCTACACCGCCGGCTCGTGGGGCCCCAGCGCCGCCGTGGCCCTGGTCGAACGCGACGGCCGCACCTGGCACGAAGACACCGTCTGACGTCGCCCGGCCCCGCTCCGGCGGGGCCTTCGCCCGGTCATCGGCCGGCCTGCCTTCCCCCGGGAAGCCCCCACTCCCGAGTCGCTCCATGCCCCCCACCGATCTTTCGCTGCAGATCCAGCTCCACCCGTTCCCCGACGCCGACACCGTGGCCGGCGCGCTCGCCCAGGCCGTGGCCGACGACCTGCGCGCGGCGCTGGCCCTGCGCGGCCAGGCCAGCGTGGCCCTGTCCGGCGGCACCACGCCTCGGCGCTTCCTGCGGGCGCTGTCCGCGCAGGCGCTGGACTGGCCCAAGGTCACCGTCACTCTGGTGGACGAGCGCTGGGTCGCCGAGGACAGCGAGCGCTCCAACGCCCGCTTGTTGAAGGAATGCCTGCTGCACGGCGAGGCGGCCGCGGCCCGCTTCGTGCCCCTCTACCGTCCCGCGCCGACGCCCGAGGACGCATTGTCTGCCGTGGAGGCCGACCTGCCCGGCACGCTGGACGTAGCGGTGCTGGGCATGGGCACGGACGGCCACACGGCTTCGTTCTTCCCCGGCGGCGACCACCTGGCGCAGGCGCTGGACCCGGCCGCGCGCGAACGCCTGCTGCCGATGCACGCGCCCGGCGCCGGCGAGTCCCGCATCACCCTGACCCTGCCCATGCTGCGCGACGCCGGCCGCCTGTACCTGCATATCGAAGGCGCCGAGAAACGGCAAGTGCTGCAGCAGGCGCTCTCCGGCCAGGGTGCCGGCGCCCGCTATCCCATGCACGCGGTGTTGCAGGCGCTGGTTTCGCCGTTGCAGGTGTACCTGGCCGCCTGAGCCGGCCAATATTGAGAAGAACGCGGCCTGCCTGCGTATAATGGCCGCCTTGCCTGCGGCGTCCCGGCGCCCCGGCCCCCGTTCTGGTAGCCATGCATGGCCTCTGGCCGTGCTGCCAAAGGTGCAATGTGCATAACTACGACCTCGAATTCCTGAAGCGTTTCTCGATGGTGATCGGCTTCCTGGTGCTGGTGGCCCTGGGCCTGGCCGTGGGCGCCTACTTCCTGCACGGCGCGCTGCCGCCTGAAACCAACCCGCGGGCGCAGGCGATCGTCGAGGGCCGCATCGCGCCGGCCGGCGCGGTGTGCGCGGGCGAGCCCGGCGCCCCCGCCCAGGCCGCCGCCGCGGCCGCCGCGCAGGCCGCCGCCTCTTCGCAGGTCGCCTATGGCGGCACCACCGACGGCGAGGTCATCTACAACAACCTCTGCGGCGCCTGCCACACCAACGGCGTGGGCAAGGCCCCGATGCTGACGGCCGCCGGCCTGGGCGCCCGCATCGGCAAGGGCAAGGACACCCTGTACAAGCACGCCATCGAGGGCTTCACCGGCCCCGACGGCGGCACCATGCCGCCCAAGGGCGGCAACCCGGCGCTGACCGACGAGCAGGTGCACGCCACCGTCGACTGGATGCTGGCCAACATCAAGTAAGCCGGCCTCCCCACGGGGAACCGAACGCCGCCTCCGGGCGGCGTTCTCGTTTCCGGCCGGCGCAATGCGTCCCGGCGTCATCGCTTCCCGTTACCCTTTGCGCCTGCCCGACCGGTCGCCCACGATGAATCCGTCCCGCCTCCTGCTCTGCCTCGCCCTGTCCGCCGCGCTGTCGGCCCCCGCCTGCGCAGCCACGCCCGCCGGCACCGCGATCCGCATCGGCCAGGTGCAGGGCGCCGGCGCGCGCAGTCCGCTGGAAGGCCAGACGGTAACCGTGGAAGGCGTGGTGACCGGCGCCTTCGTGGAGGGCCTGCGCGGCTTCTTCATCCAGGATGCCGGCGACGGCGATCCCGCCACCTCCGATGGCCTCTTCGTCGCCATCGAAGACGGCCAGCCGGTGCCGGCGCTGGCATCGGGCGACCGCGTGCGCGTGCGCGGCGTGGTGGGCGAACGCAAGGCCGGCGGCGACGCCACCCTCACCGCCCTGCATGCGCCCGTGGTGACGCCGCTGGGCAAGGGCGACATCGCGCCGACCGGCATCGACCGCCCGCCCGCCGACTGGGAACGCTACGAAGGCATGCTCGTGCGCATCGACGCGCCGCTCACCCTCAGCGGCACCGACGCACTGGCCCGCTACGGCGAACTGACGGTGAGCTTCGACGGCCGCCTGTGGCAACCCAGCGAAGTGGCCGCCCCCGGCAGCGCCGAATCCAGGCGCATCACCGCCGACAACGCCCGCCGCCGGCTGGTGCTGGACGACGCCAGCGCCGCCCGCGATCCCGCCACCGTCTGGTACGCGCAGGACGGCCGGGCGCTGCGCACCGGCACCCTGCTGACCGGCGTGCAGGGGATCGTCGACGCGCGCAACGGCGGCTGGCGGCTGCAACTGACCCAGGCGCCGACGTTCGCGGCGGCGCAACGCCCCGCGCCGCCGCAGGTGGCCGGCAACGTGCGCATCGCCGCCTTCAACCTGGAAAACCTGTTCAACGGCGACGGCCGCGGCGGCGGTTTCCCCACCGAGCGTGGCGCCAGGACGGTGGCGCAATACCGCGCGCAGATCGCCAAGTTGGTGGCGACCATCCGCGGCCTGGACCCGGACATCGCCACGCTGATGGAACTGGAGAACGACGGCTACGGCCCCGATTCCAGCCTGGCGCAACTCGTCACCGCCCTGAACGCCGGCGGCGGCGCGTGGCGCTTCATCGATGCGAAGCGGGGCCCCGGACCGGACACGATCCGCGTGGGCATCGTCTACCGCAGCGACCGGGTGAAGCCAGTCGGCCGGTACGCCACGCTGCAGGGCGGCCCCTATGGCGAACGCAGCCGCAGCCCGCTGGCGCAGGCCTTCCGCACCGTGGCCGCGCCCAAGGGCAAGCCGCTGGTGGTGGTCGCCAACCACCTCAAGTCCAAGGGCTGCTCCGAAGCCACCGGCGCCGATGCCGACCAGAAGGACGGCCAGAGCTGCTGGAACGCGCTGCGCCTGGATTCGGCCAAGCGCCTGGACGCATGGCTGAAGACCGACCCCACCGGCACCCGCAGCGACCGTACCGTGCTGCTGGGCGACTTCAACGCCTATGCGATGGAAGACCCGGTGCGCTGGTTGCGCGACGACGCCGGCTGGGTCGATGCATTCGCGCAGGCCCGCGTCGAACGTCCCTACAGCTACGTCTACAACGGCCAGGCCGGCCGCCTGGACCACGCCCTGCTCAGCCCCGCCCTGGTGGACCGCCTGCGCGGCGCCGCCGAGTGGCACATCAACGCCGACGAACAGGATGCGCAGGGCTACGTGGAGGGCGACCCCTCCGTGCCCTGGCGCAGCTCCGACCACGACCCCCTGCTGCTCGGCTTCGACCTGTAGGGTGCGTTCCGGCGCACCATCGCACCGACGCCACGGCGGCTCCATGTAGGAGCGACGCAAGTCGCGACCGCATAACCAAAAACCTGCGTGATGGCAGGCCGTTCTCTCCTTATCAAGCACGCGGCGGCGTATTTATCCCTTCGCGTGGAGAACGGCTACCGTCGCGCAGTCGCGACTCACGTCGCTCCCACGGCCCGCGGCCCTGCAAGCCATGCGGCACCCGGACTCTCGATCTCCAAGAATCTCCAAGACGCCTGCATCGCCTGAAACACCATGACGTGGTGCGCCGAAGCACACCCCACGCACGAAGCTCATAGGCCCGCAGCATTCACCCGACCGGCGCGAACCTGCGCACGAGCCGCCCCTCGACCTCCACGTCCCCGCAGAACATCGCATACGGCCGCACCCACAGCCCGCCCTCGCCATACAGCGCGCGATACACCACCACCGGCTCCAGCGTCTCGCTGTGCCGCGCCACCGCAACGACCTCGTAGTCGTTGCCCTTGTAATGGCGGTAGAGACCGGGCGCCAGAGAAGGAAGTGGAGGAAGGTCGCTCATGGTCCGATGATCCGTAGGGTGCGTCTCGACGCACTATTGCCGTGCCGGCGCTTGCGGCGTTGCACTCCGGAACGCCGCTTGCGATGGAATCCTGTATCGAGCGACGCATGCGATGGTGCGCGTGGGCACACTCCGGGGACAGGGCGATTCATGGCCGCGGCCATTGCTCTCGCCCGCCTAACGCATTGCACCCTCAATACCCCGCCGCCTGCCCATCCTTGCGGCTCTCGCTGGCGCCGTAATACACGCCGGTCTCCAGGTCGCGCATGATCGCCTGGTAGCCGCCGTACGGGCCGAGGGCCCATTCGACGTGGTGGCCCTTGTCCATCAGCGCGCGCACGGTTTCGTAGGGGAAGCCGGATTCCAGTTGCACCACGCCGCCGTCGCTCATCGCGGTCGCGCTGCCAACCGGTTCGGTGGAGCCGTCGTGCTGGATGCGCGGGGCGTCGCCGGCTTCCTGCAGGGTCATGCCGAAGTCGACCAGGTTCATCACGATCTGCACGTGGCCCTGCGGCTGCATGGCGCCGCCCATCACGCCGAAGCTGACCCAGGGCTTGCCGTCCTTCGTGATGAAGGACGGGATGATGGTGTGGAACGGGCGCTTGCCGGGCGCGTAGCAGTTGGGGTGCGGCGCGGCGCCGTCGCAGTCCTTCAGCACGAACATCTCGCCGCGGTCCTGCAGGATGAAGCCCAGCCCGGTCGGCGCCATGCCGCTGCCCATGCCGCGGTAGTTGGATTGGATCAGCGAGACCATCATGCCGTCCTTATCGGCGACGGTCATGTAGATGGTGTCGCCCTCGTCCAGTTCCTTCGGCGTGCCGGGCTGCACTTCGCGCAGCACCTTGTCGGGCGAGATCAGCCTGGCGCGCTCGCGCGCGTAGGGCTTGGAGATCAGCCGCGCGACCGGCGCGGGCTGGAAGGCCGGGTCGGCGTACCAACGCGCACGATCGGCGAAGGCCAGCTTCTTCGCCTCGACCAGCAGGTGCACGTGCTCGGGGCTGCCGAACGGGATCCTGCCGAAGTCGTAGCCTTCCAGCACGTTGAGCATCTGCAGCGCGGCGATGCCCTGCCCGTTCGGCGGCAGCTCCCACACGTCGTAGCCGCGATAGTTGGTGCTGACCGGATCGACCCACTCGCCGGTGTGCGACGCCATGTCCTCGTAGGAAAGGAAGCCGCCGTTGGCCTTGAAATAGGCGTCGATGGCGCGGGCGATGCCGCCCTTGTAGAACGCATCGCGGCCGCCGTCGGCGATCTTCTGCAAGGTGTCGGCCAGGTTGGGGTTCTTCCACAGCTCGCCGGTGCGCGGGGCGCGGCCGCCGATCGTGAACTGTTCCTTGAAGCCGGGGAACCTCGACAGCCGCGGCACCGAACGCTCCCAGTAATAGGCGATGGTCTGGTGCACCGGATGGCCTTCGCGCGCGTAGCGGATGGTCGGCGCCAGCACCGTCTTCATCGGCAGCCTGCCGAAGCGGCCGTGCAGCGCGAACCACGCATCGACGGCGCCCGGCACGCTGACCGGCAGCGGCCCGTGCGCGGGGATGTCGGTGATGCCCTGCTGCCTGAAGTAGTCCAGCGTCAGCGATTTCGGCGAACGGCCCGAGCCGTTGTAGCCGTACAGCTTCTTCGTCTTCGGGTCCCACACGATGGCGAACAGATCGCCGCCGACGCCGTTGCCGGTGGGCTCCATCAGGCCGAGCGCGGCGTTGGCGGCGATGGCCGCGTCCATCGCGGTGCCGCCCTGCTTCATCACGTCCAGCGCGATCTGCGTGGCCAGCGGATGCGACGTGGCCGCCATCGCGTGCGGGGCGATCACGTCCGAGCGGGTAGCGAAGGCGCGGCCGGCGATGCGGTCGGCGGCGGAAGCGGACAACGAAGCGGCGGCGGCCAGGGCCGTCGCCAGGCAGGACAGGAGCAGGGTGCGCATCATCGGCGGGCATTGGCGCGCACGATGCGCGCCTTCATCCGCCGATCTTACGCGCTACGGCCACACCGGCGGATTGGCCAGCCACGCCTGGTGCACTTCGGCCAGAACAGCGCGCTGCTCGTCGCTCCAGTCCGGCAGCAGGCGCGGGAAGTTGGCCGGATCGGTCCACAGCGTGGGCTCGGTGCGCACCGCGGCGGCGTACCACTGCAGGGCCTCGGTCTTGCGGTCGGCCTTCCACAGGCCCAGCGCCAGCGTAGGCGGCACCCACGACGCGCCGCCGACCGCGCTTATCAGCGAGGACCACTGCTCCAGCGCGGCCGGGTATTCGCCCAGGCGGTAAAGGTCCCAGCCGTAGTTCCAGCGGATCGAGCGCCACAGGCTGCCGCCGGACTGGGTGCTGTCCATGGCCTGCCGGTAGAGCTGCTTGCCCAGGTCGGTGCGGCCGTCGGCGATGGCGATGTGCGCCAGTTGCACGGTCGCCTCCACGGTCTTGCGGCCGCGCTCGCGCGCACGGACCAGTTGATCGACCAGCGCGTCGCCCTGTACGCCGGCGATGGCGACGATCGGCGCGGCGGCGCGGTCGTCGTCGAAATAGAACTCCTTCGGCTTGGGCACGTTCTGCGCCCGCGCGGCAAAAGCCGCCGAGGCCAGCGCGATGGCCAGCACCATGTTCTTGCCCCAGTCCACGTTCTTTCCCCTGAAACCGGTTTTCCCCCTCGCCGAATCCTAACCGCTGCAATGCACAACGATGCAGTGACGGACGTCACACAAAAAGCCCGCTGTTACAATGCCCGCCTTCACGCCCGAGGGGGTTATCGGGCCACGCCAGCCGCTTTCACGGGCCCGCCATGACCAGCACCGCCGAACTCACTTCCCCTTCGTCCGCCAACACGCCGCAGATCGGAGTGATCGACAGCGACTACACGCTGGAGCACAAGTACACGCGCACCGACGGCCGCATCTACCTGAGCGGCGTGCAGGCGCTGGTGCGGCTGCCGCTGATGCAGCGACTGCGCGACCAGGCGGCCGGGCTGGACACCGCCGGCTTCATCAGCGGCTACCGCGGTTCGCCGCTGGGCGGCTTCGACCTGGAACTGTGGCGCGCGCGCAAGCACCTGGAAGCGGCGGCGGTGAAGTTCACCCCCGGCCTCAACGAGGACCTCGGCGCCACCATGGTGTGGGGCACGCAGCAGACCAACCTGTTCCCGGGCGCCAAGGTCGATGGCGTATACGCCATGTGGTACGGCAAGGGCCCGGGCGTGGACCGCTGCGGCGACGTGTTCAAGCACGGCAACGCGGCCGGCACCTCGAAGCACGGCGGCGTGCTGGCGCTGGCCGCCGACGACCACAACTGCCGCAGCTCCACTCTGCCGCACGGCAGCGAGGACGAATTCGTCAGCGCGATGATGCCGGTGCTGAACCCGGCCGGCGTGCAGGACATCCTGGACCTGGGCCTGGTGGGCTGGGCGATGAGCCGCTACACCGGCCGCTGGATCGGCTTCAAGACCATCGCCGAGACGGTGGAGTCGTCGGCCTCGGTGCAGGTGGACCCGTTCGCGCGCCGCATCGTGCTGCCGGAGGATTTCGAGATGCCGCCGGGCGGCCTCAACATCCGCTGGCCGAACCCGCCGCTGGACCAGGAGATGCGCCTGCACAAGTACGCGGTGGCGGCGGCGCAGGCGTTCGCGCGCGCCAACGGCGTGGACCGCATCGTGCTGGACTCACCGCGCGCGCGTCTGGGCATCGTCACCACCGGCAAGAGCTACCTGGACGTGCTGCAGGCGCTGGAATACCTGGGCCTGGACGAACGCGCCTGCGCCGACATCGGCATCCGCGTCTACAAGGTGGGCATGACCTGGCCGCTGGAGCCGGTGGGCATCGCCGAGTTCGCACGCGGGCTGGAAGACATCGTGGTGGTGGAGGAGAAGCGCGCCTTCATCGAGCGGCAGATGAAGGAGCAGTTCTACAACTGGCCGGCCAGCGCGGGCACGCGCCCGTCCATCGTCGGCAAGTACGACGAGGCCGGCGAGTGGATCCTGCCGTCCACCGGCGAACTGACCCCGGCCACCATCGCCGGCGTGATCGGCCGGCGCATCCAACGTTTCTTCAGCGCGGAATCCATCGAGCAGCGCCTGCGCTGGATGGAGGAGAAGGAAGCCGAGATGGCGCTGCCGCGCGCCAACTTCCCGCGCGTGCCGCACTACTGCTCCGGCTGCCCGCACAACACCTCGACGGTGGTGCCGGAAGGCAGCCGCGCGCTCGGCGGCATCGGCTGCCACTACATGGTCACGTGGATGGACCGCAACACCGACACCTTCACCCACATGGGCGGCGAAGGCGTCACCTGGTCCGGGCAGGCGCCGTTCACCGAGACGCAGCACGTCTTCCAGAACCTGGGCGACGGCACCTTCTTCCACTCCGGCTCGCTGGCGGTGCGCCAGTCGGTCGCCACCGGCGTCAACATCACCTACAAGATCCTCTACAACGACGCGGTGGCGATGACCGGCGGCCAGCCGGTGGACGGCACGCTGTCGGTGCCGCAAATCGCGCACATGATGCGATCCGAGGGCGTGGACACGATCGTGGTGGTCAGCGACGACGTCGGCAAGTGGCGCCGCCGCGACCTGTTCCCCTCCGGCGTGGAGTTCCACGACCGCAAGGAGCTGGACGACGTGCAGCGCCGCCTGCGCGAGGTCAAGGGCGTGTCCATCCTGATCTACGACCAGGTCTGCGCCACCGAGAAGCGCCGCCGCCGCAAGCGCGGCAAGCTGCCCGACCCGGCCAAGCGCACCATGATCAACACGCTGGTGTGCGAGGGCTGCGGCGACTGCGGCGTCAAGAGCTTCTGCGTGTCGGTGCTGCCGAAGGAGACCGAGTTCGGCCGCAAGCGCGAGATCGACCAGTCCAACTGCAACAAGGACTTCCGCTGCATCGACGGCTTCTGCCCCAGCTTCGTCACCGTGCACGGCGGTACGCCGCGCAAGGGCAAGAAGGCCAATGCGGCGGACCTGCTCGCAGCGCTGCCGGCGCCTGCGTTCAAGTCGGACCTCGACCAACCCTGGAACATCCTGATCACCGGCGTCGGCGGCACCGGCGTGGTGACCATCGGCGCGCTGCTCGGCATGGCCGGCCACCTGGAAGGCAAGGGCGCCAGCGTGCTCGACCAGACCGGCCTGGCACAGAAGGGCGGCGCGGTGACCACGCACATCCGCATCGCGCGCGCGCCGGAGGACATTCATGCCGTGCGCATCGCCGCCGGCGAGGCCGACCTGGTGCTGGGCTGCGACATGGTGGTGGTCAACGACTACTGGGTGCTGTCCAAGGTCCGCGGCGAGCGCTCGCAGGTGGTACTGAACACCTACGAGGCGATGCCCGGCACCTTCACCACGCACCCGGACATGCAGTTCCCGGCCGCGGAAATCGTCGCCGGCGTGAAGGTGGCGCTGGGCGGCCGCGAGCCGATGCTGGTGGACGCCACCCAGGTCGCGACCGCGCTGCTGGGCGACGCCATCGCCAGCAATCTCTTCATGCTGGGCTACGCCTGGCAGCAAGGGCTGGTGCCGATCTCCTTCGACGCGATCATGCGCGCCATCGAGCTCAACGGCGCCGCCATCGACATGAACAAGCAGGCGTTCGCCTGGGGCCGCCTGGCGGTGGTCGATCCGCAGGCGGTGCAGGAAGCCGCCGGCCTGATCCACAACGCACTGACCGAGAGCGAGCGCACGCCGCGCGACCTGCAAGCCTTGCCGCCGGGCGAATGGGAAAGCACCGAATGGGGCGCCAACGCGGCACCGCGCAACCCCGACAACGAGAGCGAACTGCGCGGCTTGCCCGAGGGCACCACCGCCAACGGCGGCCAGACGGCGTTCCTGCCGCTGGACGACCTGCGCCTGTCGCGCTCGCTGGACGAACTGATCGCGCGCCGCACCGCCTTCCTCACCGACTACCAGGACGCGACCTACGCCCGCCGCTACGGCGAGCTGGTGGCCCGGGTGCGCAATGCCGAGCACACGCGGGCGCCCGGCTCCACCGCGCTGACCGAGGCGGTAGCGCGCTATTTCTTCAAGCTGATGGCGTACAAGGACGAATACGAAGTCGCCCGCCTCTACACCAGCGGCGAGTTCCAGCGCCGCCTGCAACAGCAGTTCGAGGGCGACTACCAGGTGCGTTTCCATCTGGCCCCGCCGCTGTTCGCCAAGAAGGACGCGCAGGGCCGGCTGATGAAACAGGAATACGGCCCCTGGGTGTTCAAGGCGTTCAAGCTGCTGGCCAGGCTGCGCTTCCTGCGCGGCGGCGCCTTCGACGTGTTCGGCCGCACCGAGGAACGCAGGGGCGAGCGCCGCTTGATCGCCGACTACGAACGGACCGTGGACGAACTGCTGGCCGGGCTGGACGCCGCCCGGCTGCCGCTGGCGGTGGAGATCGCCAGCATCCCCGAGCACATCCGCGGCTACGGTCACGTCAAGGAAAAGCACCTGCACGAAGCCAAGGCCCGCGAAGCGGAACTGCTGGCCACCTGGCGCAATCCGAAGGCATTGCACATCGTGCAGGCGGCCTGAGGGCTGCAGACTTCGCTGCGGCGAAATCCCAGCCCCTGCTTTTGCCCCTGTAGGAGCGACGTCAGTCGCGACCGCAAAACCCGGAAAACCTTTCGACACGGATCAACGCGGAAACGGCGGATCAGGACCAGACATCTTGAACGCTTTATCGGCGTTCATCGGCGTTCATCCGCGTTGATCCGTGTCGAATAAACGCTTCGGACCTTGCGGTCGCGACTGACGTCGCTCCTACAGGGGCTCGTGGGAGTGCCGGCGCCACACCACGCAGCGATTGTTCGCCGGCATGGCGTTGTCCTCCAGCAGGGCAAGACCGATGCCGCGCGCCAGTGCATCGACGGCTTCGAAGTCGCGGAGGCCGGATGCGGGGTCGCGGGCCTTGAGCCAGGCGTCGAAATCGCGGTTGCTGTCGCTGGTGTAGGCGCCGCCGTAATTGAAGGGGCCATAGACGGTCAGCAGGCCGCCGGGTGCCAGCACGCGGCCGATGCCGGCGAAGCAGGCTTCCACCTGCGGCCAGCCCATGATGTGCAGGCTGTTGGCGGTGAACACCGCATCGAAGGCCGCACCGAGCCACGGTCCGTCCACGTCGAGCGTCAGCGGCGGCGGCGTGTTCGGCAATGCGGCTTCGTCCAGCCACATCGCAATGCCCGGCAGGTTGTCGGCGCGGTCGCTGCATTGCCAGGCCAGCCACGGCATGGCCGCGGCGAAATGCACCGCGTGCTGGCCGGTGCCGCTGCCGATCTCCAGCACGCGGCGCCTGTCGCCGAAGTGCCGGCGCAGCACGTCCAGGATCGGTCCCTGGTTGCGCTCGCAGGCGGGCGCGAAGGGCTTTTCCATCAAGCCGCCGCGCGCACGTAGAAGCGCCGGGTGCCGCCCTCGCCGGCGCGCTCTTCCACGGTGAAGTGGCGCGGATGCGCCTTCAGCAGGTCGCTGAGTTTCTTGTGGCCGTACAGGCGGGTATCGAAATCCGGGCGCACCTTGTTGAGGTAGCTGCCCACGCTGCCGAGGAAGGCCCAGCCCTGGTCGTCACTGGCTTCCTCGATGGCCTGGCGTATCAGCCGCAGCGGCAGCGATTCGTGCTTGCCCGGTTCTGCCGCCACCGGCGCCGCGGTCGGCTCGGCCTGCGCCGCGGGCTTCTTCGTGGCCGGCCTGCCAGCCTTCTTCGCGGGCTTCGACGGCGGCGGCGGCGGCGCGGGCACCTCGGCGCGCAGCACTTCGGTGTAGATGAACTTGTCGCAGGCCTGCACGAAGGCGTCCGGCGTCTTGCGCTCGCCGAAGCCGTACACGGTCAGCCCTTCCTCGCGCAGACGCTGGGCCAGGCGGGTGAAGTCGCTGTCGCTGGACACCAGGCAAACGCCGTCGAACCGGCGCGTATACATCAGGTCCATCGCGTCGATGATCAGCGAACTGTCGGTGGCGTTCTTGCCGCTGGTGTAGGCGAACTGCTGCACCGGGTTGATCGAGTGCTTCAGCAGCGCCTGCTTCCACTGGGTCATGCGGGTACTGGTGAAGTCGCCGTAGATGCGTTTCACGCTGGCCACGCCGTACTTGGCGACTTCGGCCAGCAGGCCCTCGATGACGGCGGGCTGGGCGTTGTCGGCGTCGATCAGCACCGCAAGCCGCGGTTGTTCGTCGTCGTTTTCGGGCCGGGTGGCCGGACGGCTTTTCATGCGCACGCTCCACGCTGCGGAAGGCCGCATTGTGCACCACCGGCGACGCCGGCATGACCGCGGCCACTTGACGCTGCCGGGGTGGCCGCCGAAAGTCCCGGGTTCCCGCAGACCGGACCGATCCATGCAGCGACGCGACTTCCTCTCCCTCGGCGGCCTGACCCTGGCGGGGCTGGCGCTGCCCGGCACGCGCGTGATCGCCGCCGAGGCCCTGCTGGAACCGGGCGACACGGCGAAGAAGAAGCGCCTCGCCGACGCGGCGCTGGCCGCCGCCACCGCCGCCGGCGCGAGCTACTGCGACGTGCGCATCGGCCGCTACCTGCGGCAATCGGTGATCACCCGCGAGGACAAGGTGCTGAACGTGGTGAACACCGAATCCTCCGGCGTCGGCGTGCGCGTGATCGCGCAAGGCGCCTGGGGCTTCGCCGCCACCCACGACCAGAGCCCGGACAGCGTGGCCGCCGCGGCGCGGCAGGCGGTGGCCATCGCCCGCGCCAACGCGCGCATCCAGGACCGGCCGGTTCGACTGGCGCCGCTGGCGGGTGTGGGCGAAGCGGCGTGGCGCACGCCCATCGTCAAGAACGCGATGGCGGTGCCGGTGAAGGAGAAAGTGGACCTGCTGCTGGACGCCAACGCCACCGCACTGGCGGCGGGCGCCAGCTTCGCCGCCTCGCGCATGTTCGTCATCAACGAGCAGAAGTATTTCGCCAGCACCGATGGTTCCTACATCGACCAGGACGTGCACCGCATCTGGGTGCCGTTCACCGTGACCGTGGTGGACAAGGCCAGCGGCCGGTTCAAGACCCGCGACGGACTGTCCGCGCCGATGGGCATGGGCTACGAGTACCTGGACGCCAATCCGGCCGACAAGTTCGCCCTGCCCGGCGGCGTGGTCGCCTACGGCGCGTCCTACGACCTGCGCGAGGACATCGTGGCGGCGGCGAAGCAGGCACGCGCCAAGCTGACCGCGCCGTCGGTGAAGCCGGGCAAGTACGACCTGGTGCTGGATCCGTCCAACCTGTTCCTGACCATCCACGAGAACGTCGGCCATCCGCTGGAACTGGACCGCGTGCTCGGCTACGAGGCCAACTACGCCGGCACCAGCTTCGCCACGCTGGACAAGCGTGAGCAGCGCTTCCGATGGGGCAGCCCCATCGTCAACTTCACCGCCGACAAGACCGAACCGCGCAGCCTGGGCGCGGTGGGCTACGACGACGAAGGCGTGAAGACCCGCCGCTGGGACCTGGTGAAGGACGGCGTGCTGGTCAACTACCAGGCCACCCGCGACGAAGTGCACCTCCTCGGCGAGGACGCCTCGCACGGGTGCAGCTATGCGGATTCGTGGAGCAGCGTGCAGTTCCAGCGCATGGCCAACGTGTCGCTGGCGCCGGGCAAGGCGCCGCTGAGCGTGGCGGAGATGGTCGGGGACGTGGAGAACGGCGTCTACATCCACGGCCGCGGCTCGTATTCCATCGACCAGCAGCGCTACAACGCCCAGTTCGGCGGCCAGCTCTGCTTCGAGATCAAGGACGGCCGGGTGACCCGGCAGATCGAGGACGCCGCCTACCAGATCCGCACGCCGGAATTCTGGAACGCCTGCGCGGCCATCTGCGACGCGCGCGACTACCGCCTGGGCGGCTCGTTCTTCGACGGCAAGGGCCAGCCCAGCCAGGTCTCCGCCGTCTCGCACGGTTCGGCGACGACGCGCTTCAACGGCGTCAACATCATCAATACGGCGCGGTCGCTGGGGTGAGCGGGACCATCGGCTTCCGCCTCTCCCGCCAGAATCACTGACAGCGACAAGCAGGACGGACCCGGCCGGCGCCGGGACGACGACATGGGGAATGCCCGGAGGCCGGCGCACACGGACCGGCGGCCCTCGCGCCTGCCCGCGCGGCGGCTTCCGCGCCTATGCCGAAAGTCATTTGACGCCCTCTCCGCCCGGCGGCAAGAATCGCGGACGCCCTGCGCCGTGCCGGCAGGCGCCCGACCGCTTCCGTCGCAGTCCCGTCCCGCGCGTGCGCGGGCCTCATCCGGTGGAGAACAGCCTTGCAACGACGTGACTTCCTGGCCCTGACCGGCCTCAGCGTGGGCGGCCTGATGGTGCCGTCCTTCCTCGGCAAGGCCATCGCCGCCGAGCAGCTCCAGTCCACCCTCGACGTCGCCTTCAAGAAGCGCCTGGCCGACGCCGCCCTGGCTGCCGCCAAGCAGGCCGGCGCCACCTACTGCGACGTGCGCATCGGCCGCTACCTGCGCCAGTTCGTGATCACCCGCGAGGACAAGGTGCAGAACGTGGTGAAC
Source organism: uncultured Pseudoxanthomonas sp. (assembly GCA_937975725.1). Classification (GTDB taxonomy): domain Bacteria; phylum Pseudomonadota; class Gammaproteobacteria; order Xanthomonadales; family Xanthomonadaceae; genus Pseudoxanthomonas_A. The sequence continues at coordinate 20,157 of CALJUL010000125.1, forward strand.
ACCGAGTCCACTGGCGCCGGCATCCGCGTGATCGCCAACGGCGCCTGGGGCTTCGCCGCCACCAACACCCTGACCGCCGAAGGCGTGGCCAATGCCGCGCGCCAGGCCGCGGCCATCGCCAAGGCCAACAGCAAGGTCCAGACCGCGCCGGTGCAACTGGCCAAGGCGCCGGGCTTCGGCGAGGTGGCGTGGAAGACGCCGATCAGGAAGAACGCGATGGAAGTGCCGATCAAGGACAAGGTCGACCTGCTGCTGGGCGTCAACGCCGCAGCGATCAACGCCGGCGCCGACTTCGTCAACTCGATGATGTTCCTGGTCAACGAGCAGAAGTACTTCGCCAGCACCGACGGCTCCTACATCGACCAGGACGTGCACCGCATCTGGGTGCCGATGACGGTCACCGCCATCGACAAGGCCAGCGGCAAGTTCCGCACCCGCGACGGCCTGTCCTCGCCGATGGGCCTGGGCTACGAATACCTGGACGGCGACGCCGCGCAGAAATTCACCACGCCCAACGGCGTCGTCAACTACGGCCTGTCCTACGACATGAAGGAGGACGCCATCGCCGCGGCCAAGCAGGCGCGCGCCAAGCTGGCCGCGCCGTCGGTCAAGCCGGGCAAGTACGACCTGGTGCTGGACCCCTCGCACACCTGGCTGACCATCCACGAATCGGTCGGCCACCCGCTGGAACTGGACCGCGTGCTCGGCTACGAGGCCAACTACGCCGGCACCAGCTTCGCCACGCTGGACAAGCGCGAGCAGCGCTTCCAGTACGGCAGCGACCAGGTGACCATCTTCGCCGACAAGACCCAGCCCGGCAGCCTGGGCGCGGTGGGCTACGACGACGAGGGCGTGAAGACCAAGCGCTGGGACCTGATCTCCGGCGGCAAGCTGGTGGACTACCAGACCATCCGCGACCAGGCCCACATCCTGGGCAAGACCGAATCCGACGGCTGCTGCTACGCCGACTCGTGGAGCAGCGTCCAGTTCCAGCGCATGGCCAACGTCTCGCTGGCCCCGGGCAAGCAGAAGCTGTCCGTGGCCGACATGGTCAAGGACGTGGAGAACGGCATCTACATCATCGGCGACGGCTCGTTCTCGATCGACCAGCAGCGCTACAACGCCCAGTTCGGCGGCCAGCTCTTCTACGAGATCAAGGACGGCAAAATCACCCGGCAGATCGAGGACGTGGCCTACCAGATCCGCACGCCGGAATTCTGGAACGCCTGCGCCGCCGTCTGCGACGAGAGCGACTACCGCCTGGGCGGCTCGTTCTTCGACGGCAAGGGCCAGCCCGGCCAAGTGTCGGCGGTCTCGCACGGCTCGTCCACCGCGCGCTTCAACGGCATCAACGTCATCAACACCGCCCGCTCGCTCGGCTGACCGGCGCAAGGAGATCCCAGAACATGAGCATCCTCACCGAAGCGCAGGCCAAGGCCATCCTGGACAAGGTCATCGCGCTGTCCAAGGCCGACGAGTGCACCGCCTCCCTCAGCGGCTCCATCGACGGCAACATCCGTTTCGCCCTGAACAACGTCTCCACCAGCGGCATCGTCAGCAACGCCGACCTGGCCGTGCAGGTGGCCTTCGGCAAGCGCACCGGCGTGGCGACGATCAACGAGTTCGACGACGCCTCGCTGGAGCGCGTGGTCCGCCGCGCCGAGGACCTGGCGCGGCTGGCGCCGGAGAACCCCGAGTTCATGCCGGCCGTGGAGAAGCAGACCTACACGCCCAGCCCCACCTTCAGCGAATCCACCGCCGCCATCACCCCGGAATTCCGCGCCCAGGTCGCCGCCGATTCCATCGGCCCGTGCAAGGCCGAGAAGCTGATCGCCGCCGGCTTCCTGGAGGACGGGCAGAGCTTCGTCGCCTTCGCCAACAGCAAGGGCAACTTCGGCTACCAGAAGGCCACCGCGTTCAACTACACCTGCACGGTGCGCACCGAGGACGGCCGCGGCTCCGGCTGGGTCGGCCGCAACCTGAAGGACGCCAGCGACTTCAAGGCCGGCAGCGATATCCGCACCGCGATGCGCAAGGCCAGCGAATCGGCCGAGGCCAAGGCGCTGGAGCCGGGCAAGTACACGGTGATCCTGGAACCGGCTGCGGCCGCGGGCCTGATCTCCTTCATGATGAACTTCTTCGACGCGCGCCAGGCCGACGAGGGCCGCAGCTTCCTGTCGAAGAAGGGCGGCGGCAACAAGCTGGGCGAACAGGTCTACGACCCGCGCGTGAACATCAGCGCCGACCCCTGGCACCCGGAAGCCCCGGTGATGCCGTGGGACAACGAGGGCCTGCCGCGCGAGAAGATGGCCATCGTCGAGAACGGCAAGGTGGTCAACCTGGAGTACTCGCGCTACTGGGCGCAGAAGCAGGGCAAGCGCGCGATCGGTTCGCCCGGCAACCTGCTGGTGGCCGGCGGCGACAAGTCCACCGCCGAGCTGGTTGCCGGCACGCAGAAGGGCATCCTGGTCACGCGCACCTGGTACATCCGCATGGTCGACCCGCAGACCGTGC
>CALJUL010000126.1 GCA_937975725.1 uncultured Pseudoxanthomonas sp.
TTCCGCGAGATCATGTCCGCCTGCCTGGCGCAGCAGGAGCCGCTGAAGATCGGCTACCTGGGACCGGAGGGCACCTTCAGCCAGCAGGCAGTGCTCAAGCACTTCGGCCGCTCGGCGCACGGGCTGCCGCTGGCGAGCATTGAGGAGGTCTTCCAGGAAGTGGAGAGCGGCGCGGCCGATTTCGGCGTGGTGCCGGTGGAGAATTCGGGGCAGGGCACCATCCAGATCACCCTGGACATGTTCCTCACCTCCGGCCTGAAGATCTGCGGCGAAGTGGAATTGCGCGTGCACCAGTTCCTGATGTCGCGCAGCGGCCGCATCGGCGACATCGAGCGCATCTACGCGCACCCGCAGTCCTTCGCCCAGACCTCGGGCTGGCTGCGTGCCAATCTGCCGAAGGTGGAGAAGGTGCCGGTGTCCAGCAACGCCGAAGGCGCCCGCCGTGCGCGCAACAGCGACGACGCCGCCGCCATCGGCGGCGAGAGCGCGGCGCACGTGTACGGCCTGAAGAAGGTGGTGATGGGCCCGATCCAGGACGACAAGGACAACACCACGCGCTTCCTGGTGATCGGCCGCAGCATCTTCCCGCCGTCCGGCCACGACCGCACCTCGGTGCTGGTGTTCATCCACGACAAGCCTGGCGCGCTGTTCGACGTGCTCAGTCCGTTCGCCCGCCACGGCATCAGCATGAACCGCATCGAGTCGCGGCCCTCGCACCATGCCAAGTGGGAATACGGTTTCTTCATCGACCTGGCCGGCCACGTCGAGGACGAGGCGATGAAGCAGGCGCTGGCCGAACTCGAAGAGCATTCGGCGCAGATCAAGGTGCTGGGCTCGTATCCCGTCGCCGTGCCGTGACCCGGCTCCGCTGAGGGGGAAGACCGAAATGGGAACGGCATCCGGCATGCGGATGCCCGTGCCCCCTCGCTTCCCCGGCACCCGATCGCACTATTTCGACTCTTCCCCGCAGGCGGAGGAAGGGGCTGAACCCAAGAGATGGCAATGACGAACAAGCAAGACTGGATCGCATCCCCCGGCCGACCGTTGCGCGGCACCCTGGCCATCCCCGGCGACAAGTCGGTCTCGCACCGCGCGGTGATGTTCGCCGCGTTGGCCGACGGCGTGTCGCACGTCGACGGTTTCCTGGAAGGCGAGGACACGCGCGCCACCGCGGCAATCTTCGCCCGCATGGGCGTGCGCATCGACACCCCGTCGCCCTCGCGGCGCGTGGTGCACGGCGTGGGCGTGGACGGGTTGAAGGCGCCGGACGGCCCGCTGGACTGCGGCAATGCCGGCACCGGCATGCGTCTGCTGGCGGGCCTGCTGGCGGCGCAGTCGTTCGACAGTGTGCTGGTGGGCGACGCCTCGCTGTCGAAGCGGCCGATGCGCCGCGTCACCGGCCCGCTGGCGAAGATGGGCGCGCGCATCGACACCGGCGAAGGCGGCGTGCCGCCGTTGCACATCCACGGCGGCCAGCCGCTGGCCGGCATCGACTACACGCTGGAAGTCGCCAGCGCGCAGGTGAAGTCCGCGCTGCTCCTGGCCGGCCTGTACGCCGAGGGCGAAACCACGGTGCGCGAGCCGCATCCCACCCGCGACTACACCGAGCGCATGCTGGCGGCCTTCGGCGTGGACATCGATTTCTCGCCCGGCTACGCGCGTTTGCGCGGCGGCCAGCGGCTGAAGGCCGCCGACATCGCGGTGCCTGCGGACTTCTCCTCGGCCGCGTTCTACCTGGTGGCGGCGAGTATTGTCCCCGGCTCCGAACTGCGCCTGCGCGCGGTAGGCCTGAATCCGCGCCGCACCGGCCTGCTGCAGGCGCTGCGCATGATGGGCGCCGACATCGCCGAGGAGAACGCCAGCGAACACGGCGGCGAGCCGGTCGCCGACCTGGTGGTGCGCCACGCGCCGCTGCACGGCATCGAGGTGCCCGAGGCGCTGGTGCCGGACATGATCGACGAATTCCCGGCGCTGTTCGTCGCCGCCGCCTGTGCGGAAGGCCCGACCGTGGTGCGCGGCGCCGCCGAACTGCGGGTGAAGGAATCCGACCGCCTGGCGGCCATGGCCCACGGCCTGCGCACCCTGGGCCTGCGCGTGGACGAGACGCCGGACGGCGCCACGATCTTCCCGGGCGCGCTGGGCGGCGGCGAGGTGGACAGCCACGGCGACCACCGCATCGCCATGGCCTTCGCCGTCGCCGGCCAGCGGGCGCAGGGCGAAGTGCGCATCGGTGACATCGCCAACGTGGCCACTTCCTTCCCCGGCTTCGACACCCTGGCGACCGGCGCCGGCTTCGCCCTGCGCAACGCCTGATCACCGCTGACCCCTGTAGGAGCGGCTTCAGCCGCGACCGGAAATCCTGAGAAACGGGAGACACGGATCAGGGCGAATGAACGCGGATCAAAGAGATTGATTCGCGCCTAATGGCTTCTGCCTTCCGCGGTCGCGGCTGAACCGCTCCTACAGGCGAGGCGCATAGAGACGGGGCGGCTGAAATTTAGAGCAGCATGAAGAGGCGGATCGAGGCGGATGATGCGGATCAAAGAGCTTGATCCGTTTTTTCGCTTTGATCCGCGTCCAACGGCTTCTGCTTCTCGCGGTCACGGCTGAAGCCGCTCCTACAGGGAGGCATAAAGAAACGGGGACGCCTGCCCGCGTCCCCGCTTCCCTTCCTCGTCTCTTGGCCGGCGCGTCAGATGGGCTTGAAGTCCACCGGCACGCGGACCTGGGCGGCGACGGGCTTGCCGTTGCGCATGGCCGGCTCGAAGCGCCACTGGCGCACGGCGCTCAGCGCGGCGCGGTCCAGTTCGCGCTCGCCGCTGCGTTCGACGAGGCGCACGTTCACCGGATGGCCCTGCGCGTCCACTTCGGCCAGCACCACCACCGAGCCACCCACGCCGGCGCGCAGCATCGCGGCCGGATAGCGCGGCTCGGCATTGCTGGCCAGCGGGCGGGCATCGCGGCTGACGGCCGGCCGCGTCGCCACGGCGCGGGGCGCGCGTTCGCGGGCGGCGGTGTTGCCGCGTTCCGTGGCCGGCACCGTCCTGTTGGCTTCGTCCTGGGCCGCGGGCACGGACAGCGGGGCAGTGGCAACCGGCAGGTCGCGGGTGCGCTGCGACTGGCTCCACCACACCAGCGCGGCCGCCGCAATCGCCAGGCCCAGCAGCACCAGCAGCACGGGCGAAGCGTTGTGCCTGGACCCGTCCGCCGAATCGTCCACGGTTTCCGGGATGCGGTATTCGTTGTTCGCTGACATCGACATGAGACCTCCGCTTCACGTTGAGGAACGGGGCCGAGTCTTGGCGCGGGGATGTTCGCGATGCGTGAGCCTGCGGTGAAACCGGCGCGCGGGAGTTCAGCTAGCCGAACGGGAGTTCAGGCTTGTCGCCGGGGCATGAAGATAGGCGCTGGCGCAGGGCGATGCGTGGGTCGAGTACCGCATCGAACCAAGGATGAGTCGATGCGGAAGGAACCAGGGGTTGTGGCGCAGGTACTCCGTCCTTGCGGATTGAAATGTTTGCATGCGTTGCCGCTTGCATGTCGCATGCCTTGCGATGGGCGTTGTTGCGAAGATCGCGGTGCCGTGGTGCGAATGCGGGAAGTCCTTGGAGCATAAGGCGCAGGAGATGTCCATGCCTTCAACACATGGCGCGGAACCGCGATGCATCAACGGCCATGCCTTCGCACTTATCGCTTGCATCCCTGACGCATTGTTTCAGCCAACCGCCGACCAAAGCAGCAGCTACGGATTTCTTCCACCTGTCCCCAGGGCGCCGTTCAACGCAGCCGTGTCATCGAAGCCTTCCGACAGCACGCAGGGCATCCGCCGCAACCACGCGCGGCCTCACATCGTCCCAGTGCTTCACTGCATCCTGAAATCGATCGGCACCGTCACCGCGCCGGGCACCGGCTGGCCGTCGCGCTGGGCCGGCTGGAAGCGCCAGCGGCGCACCGCGTCCACGGCGGCGCGGTCCAGGTCGCGCGAACCGCTGCGCTGGGCCACTTCCACCGACAGTGGCGCGCCGTCGGCGCCGACTTCCACCCGCACCATCACCGTGCCCTGTTCGCCGTTGCGCATCGCCGCGGCCGGGTAGTCGGGCGCGGGGGACTGGCCGGGGATGGGCACCGGCACGTTGCCCGGGGCCAGCGCGACGGCCGGCGGTGGAGCAGGGGGGGCGACCGGCGTGGTCGGTGCGGCCGGGGCTTCCTGCACCGGGGCGGGAAGCGGCGTTTCCTCGACCAGTTGCGGGCGTTCCTGGGCCGGGCGCGGGGCCGGTTCCTCCAGGCCGCTGGCGCCGTCGCCGGTGGACAGCGGTTCCGGCAGGGCTTCCACCGGCAGGGCCTTGCCCGCGGGCGCGGCGTCGGGCGTGTAGAAGCCGTCGTCGCGGTCGGCCCACCAGACGATCACGAACAGCAGCAGGCCGGCCCCGAAGGCGATGGCGGCGTTGCGCAGGGCGGTGCGGGGCAGGCGGAAGGTGAAATGCGGATCGCGCGGTTGCTGGGCCGACATGGGAATCACCGTTGGGATGCCGCCGATTCTTGCACAGCCGGCGTCGATGCGCGGGCAAGCCGGCGCGGATGGGCGATAATGGCCGCTTCCCACGCCAGACCGCAGTTCCCATGCTCGATCCCGCCCTGCTACGCCACCAGCCCGCCGAACTCGCCCAGCGCCTGAAGGAGAGCCGCGGCTTCGATCTGGACGTCTCCCGCCTCGCCGAGCTGGAAGCGTCCCGCAAGCAGATCCAGAAGCGCACCGAGGAACTGCAGAACCTGCGCAACACCCGTTCCAAGGCCATCGGCCAGGCCAAGGCCAGGGGCGAGGACGTGGCCGCGCTGATGACCGAAGTGGCCGGCTTCGGCGACGAGCTGAAGGCATCGGAAGTGCGGCTGGACGAGATACGCGCGGAGATCGAGTCCATCGCGCTGGGCATCCCCAACCTGCCGCACGCCAGCGTGCCGCTGGGCGGCGACGAGAGCGGCAACGTCGAGCAGCACCGCTGGGGCACGCCGCGCAGCTTCGACTTCCCGGTCAGGGACCACGTGGAACTGGGCGCCCGACACGGCTGGCTGGATGCCGACACCGCCGCCAAGATCTCCGGCGCGCGCTTCACCGTGCTGCGCGGGCAACTGGCGCGCCTGCACCGGGCACTGGCGCAGTTCATGCTGGACACGCACGCCGGCGAGCACGGATACGAAGAGACCAACGTGCCGGTGATCGTCAACGCCGACAGCCTGTTCGGCACCGGGCAGTTGCCCAAGTTCGAGGAGGACATGTTCGCCACCCAGCTCGGCGACCACCGGCGCTACCTGATCTCCACCTCAGAGATCGCGCTGACCAACATCGTCCGCGACGAGATCGTCGACGACGCGCGCCTGCCGCTGCGCATGACCGCGCATTCGCTGTGCTTCCGCTCCGAGGCCGGCAGCGGCGGCCGCGACGTGCGCGGCATGATCCGCCAGCACCAGTTCGAGAAGGTGGAACTGGTGTCGATCGCGCGCCCGTCCGAGAGCTACGACGAGCACGAGCGCATGACCCGCGCCGCCGAGACGGTGCTGGAGAAGCTGGGCCTGCCGTACCGCCGCATGCTGCTGTGCTCGGGCGACATGGGCTTCTCGGCCACCAAGACCTACGACCTGGAGGTCTGGCTGCCTTCGCAGCAGACCTACCGCGAGATTTCCTCGTGTTCCAACTGCGAGGATTTCCAGGCCCGCCGCATGCAGGCACGCTGGCGCAACCCGGCCACCGGCAAGCCCGAGCTGGTGCACACGCTCAACGGCTCCGGCACCGCTGTGGGCCGTGCGCTGATCGCGGTGATGGAGAACTACCAGAACGCCGACGGATCGATCACGGTGCCCGAAGTGCTGCGCCCGTACATGGGCGGGGCCGAACAGATCGCCTGATTCCATTCTCCCGCCGGCGGGGGGAACGGATCGGGGCCGATGCCCGGTAGGCGGAGCCAGCGCCCGCGCGCGATCTTGCGCCTCGGTCAGGCCGCCTGGCGCAGCGGCATGGGGATGCTGGCCAGCGCGGCCTCGATGGCATCGGCACGATGCTGCGGCGAATAGGCCACGCGCTCGGCGCGGACGAATTCCACGTCGGCGATGCCCAGGAAGCCGAACACCTGCTTCAGGTACGGTGCCACGAAGTCGATCGCGGTGCCGGCGTACTCGCCGCCGCTGGCCTCGGCCACGATCACCTTCTTGTTGCCGGCCAGTCCGACGGGGCCGTTCTCGGTGTAGCGGAAGGTGCGGCCGGCCACGGCGATGCGGTCGATCCAGGCCTTCAGCGTGGACGGCACGCCGAAGTTGTAGCGCGGCGCGCCGACCACCACGACGTCGGCGGCCAGGAATTCCTGCAAGGCCTGTTCGCCGGCTTGCGCGGCGGCGGCATCGCCCCCACCCAGTACCGCGTGGGTCAGGTGGGACAGGGGGGCGGCGTCCAGATCGCGGTAGGCGACTTCCAGCCCCGGCATGCTGTCCTGCCAACGGGCTACGATGGCGGCGGTGAGCTGCCGGCTGACCGAGTTGCCGGCCAGGGCGCTGCTGTCGATGTGCAATAGTTTCATGGTGTTGCCCTCATCCGGTTGCGGCCGGAGCCGCGTTGGAGGGCACTCTAGTTCGTTGCGTATATGTAATAAATATGATTTAAATTCACTGATTGTTCTGAATATGGAACTTTAGCCATGCAGCACGACCTCAACGACCTGTACTACTTCGCGATGGTGGTGGACCACGGCGGCTTCGCCGCGGCCGAGCGTGCGCTGGGCATCCCCAAGTCGCGGCTGAGCCGCCGCATCAGCCAGTTGGAGAACGACCTGGGCGTGCGCCTGTTGCAGCGCTCCACCCGGCGCTTCGCGGTCACCGACGTGGGCATGAGCGTGCATCGCCATGCGCAGACCATGCTGGCCGAGGCCCAGGCCGCGCGCGAGGTGGTGGACCGCCTGAGCGCCGAGCCGCGCGGCGTGGTGCGGGTGAGCGTGCCGGTGGCGGTGGCGCAGATGCAGTTGCCGAAGATCCTGCCGCAGTTCCTCGACAAGTACCCCAAGGTGCGTCTGCAACTGCACGTCAACAACCGCCGCGTCGACATCATCAACGAGGGCTACGACGTGGCCCTGCGCGTGCGCGCCAAGCTGGACGACGACGGCAGCCTGGTGATGCGCAGTTTCGGCCAGATCCAGGAACTGTTGGTCGCCAGCCCCAAGTACCTCAACCGTGCCGGTCGCCCCAAAGTGCCGGACGACCTGGCCGAGCACGTCACCCTGAGCATCAGCGAGGACGAGGCGCGCCAGCGCTGGGAACTGCACGGCCCCGACGGCGAAGTGCGCCGCATCGAGCTGAATCCGCGCCTGGCCGGCTTCGATTTCCCGCTGCTGCAATCGATGGCGAAGGACGGCTACGGCATCACCCTGTTGCCGGAGACCGTGTGCGCCGAGGCCGTGCGCAAGGGCGAACTGGAAGTGGTGCTGCCGGAATGGAGCCTGCCGCAGGGCATTTGCCACGCCGTGTTCGCCTCGCGCCGTGGCCTGTTGCCGGCGGTGCGGGTGTTCATCGACTTCCTGGCCGAACACCTGCCGCAGCAGATCGAGTCCTCGCGCCTGGACTGCGGCGGCAAATGTTCGGAAGCGGCCGAGAAGGCGCTGGCGGTGGCCATCGACAACACCCGGGCCGGCAAGGTCCGGAAAGCCTCGTAGGCCAGGGCCGCGGCGTTCGTGCGAAAATGCCGCCGGCCCGGGAGGGCTGGCTGGAAAGCGGATAGCGGGGGCTGGATACGAACCTGCGCTTTCCGGTAACCGGGTCCGTGCGTCGAAGTCAGGGCAGTCGAGGGCAGCGGTTTCGTTTTCGAGCAGGCATGGCGACAGCCGAGAATCTACGAAGCAAAAGCGCCACTGCCGCGCACAATCACAACGGAGAGATGGCCGAGCGGTTTAAGGCACCGGTCTTGAAAACCGGCGAAGGGTCA
>CALJUL010000127.1 GCA_937975725.1 uncultured Pseudoxanthomonas sp.
TGTCCAGGGTCTTGGAAGCCGGGGCGGAGCTTGTCTCCGATTGGGCAAGCGCCAGACCCGGGACGCTCAGGCCCAGCAGGATGGCGGTGGCGAGGGTGTGGTGCCTTGGGGTACGACGGCGGGTGGGCATGCGGTTTCTCCTCAAGTGTAAAAAATAACGCTGCAACAAGCGGCGGTTATGGTCTGCGGTGCGGAAATCCGCGTTTCCCCAGGGCGACAGCCGCTTTGCCGCCCTCTTGAATGCATCGTCCTTGCGATCCGTACGACGCCGCCCGGCGGCCATGGGCCGCCTGCGGATCGCCGGCCACTCCGGACCGCACTGCAGACTGGTTCGATTCTTCCAACAGATACGTCATGCCGGATCGCCGCCATTCTCCCGATGGTGCGGCGGAACCGGAGCCCCGCGGACATCGCGGGAATGTCTTGCCTTGCGATGGAACCGGTGCGGAATCGTCCCCGACGTTCCCGAACCGGTGCTGCTCCTTCGTGTCGCCGGTAAAGCCCCTGCCGGCGACTTGGATGGCCCCATGGTAAGCCAAATGATGCGCGATGCATCGCCTGCAGCCATTCAGCCTGCGCGCGGGTGCCGGACCCTCCGGCAACGCATGCCGCAGGGAAGACCGGCGGGCGCAGCACGCACCGCACCGGAATGCTCGACAGCCCGGCATCGTCATGGCCCGGCCACCGCCTGGATCAGGCCCGCGTCCGCGGGAATCGCCGCCTGCGCGTGGCCGGCATGCTCGTTCGCGCCGTCATGCAGGAACAGGGCGCCGATCTCCAGTGCGGTCTGGTACGGGGTCGGATCGTTGCGGTTGCTCAGCAGGACCACGGTCAGGCGCTGCTTCGGCCAGCGCACCAGGGTGTTGCGGAAGCCGATGCTCTCGCCGGAATGCCACTGCCTGTCGTCGCTGACCCGCCAGCCATAGCCGTAGTACGTGGCCTCCGGCTCGCTGGACACCTGCACCTGCCTGCCGAAGGCCAGCGCGCGCGTCGCGTCGCTGAACAGGCGGTCGTCGTACCACGCCGCGTCCCAGCGGGCGAGATCGTCGATGTTGGAGTAGATGCCGCCATCGCCGAGCACCGCGCTGTACGCGTTCTGGTCGGTGCGCTCCCAGCCGCCGTCCTTCGCGCTGTAGCCCCAGGCGCGGTGCGGCACGTCCGGCCCACCGGCTACGTAGGCCAGGGTGTCATGCATGCCCAGCGGCGCGAAGATGCGGGTGCGCAGGAAATCGGGGAAACGCATGCCCGACGCGCGCTCGACCACCATCGCCAGCAGCGCATAGCCGCTGTTGCTGTAGCGGTAGGTGCTGCCGGGCGGGAAATACAGCCGATCCTGCTTCTCCAGCAGCGCCAGCACGCCGGCGTCGCTGATCTGCCCTTCGTAGGGCTTGGCCATCAGGTCTTCGTAGTCCAGCACGCCGGAGGTGTGGGCGAGCAGGTGATGCACGGTGATGCCGTCCGCCACCTTGGGCAGCGTGGGCAGCCACTTGCGCACCGGGTCGCCGACGGCGAGCTTGCCATCCTGCACCAGCAGCAGGACCGCGGCGGCGGTGAACTGCTTGCTCACCGAGGCGAGCCGGTAGTCGGTCAGCGGGCTGGCCTCGGTGTCCCGCTCCAGGTCGGAGCGCCCGTAGCTGCGCCGGACCACGGCCTTGCCGTCCTTCAGCACCAGCAGCGAAGCGCCGGGGGCGTCGCCATCGTAGCGCTGCATCAGACGGTCGATCTCGGCCAGCGGCTCCGGCGCGGTGGGCGCGGTCACCGGCACGTCGTAGATGACGCCCGGGCTGGATTCCGAGCGCAGGGTGTAGTGCCACCACTCCATCGTGTAATTGCCGAAACCCTGCGCCTCCATCGCCTCGCGCAGCAGGTGGCGGTGCGCGCGCTGCTCGGCGCTGACCTCCGGCGAATCGGTGTTGGCGCGCGTCCCGAAGAAATCGAAGTCGGTGCCCATGTCCAGCGGTTCGCAGCCGGCGCCGCGCGCATCGCATTGCAGCAGGGTGAGGTCGACAGTGGCGCCGCGGCTGTGGCCGGACACCGGCGCGATGTATTCGCCCAGCAGTTGCGACTTGTCGAGGTACGGATAATGCACCGGCTTGGTGCGCTGGTCGGCGGCGTCATTCGCCCAGCGCACGAAGTGCGCCACGGCGCGCGCCGGACGGTAGCAGTCGAATACGCGCAGGCGCATGTGACGCTCGCGCAGCGCCGCATCCACCCGCGCCAGCGCTTCGGCCGCGTCGCGCCTCAGCCAGCAACGCGGTGCCTGGTAGCCGTCGACCGGCGCACCGACGAAATTGTCGCTGCCGGCATAGGCGATCGACTGCGACATGTCCGGCACCAGCGTGCGGATGTCGACCATGCCGGCCTGTTCCATCGTGGCCGCATCCGAAAGCCGCGGCGCCTCGCCGGCCCACGCCAGCACCGATGCCGCGCACATCGCGCAGGCCAAGGCCAGCCGCATCATGCCGCGTGCGCCTCGCCACGCGCGGACACCGCGCACCGTATCGACGCCAGGCCCGTCCGCACGCAATCCTTCGCCCGCCGCCAGGCCGTGCCCGCGGCGATGCCGGCAAGCGCAGGGAGTCCCGGGCGAACGACGATGAACGGGCATGCGGTTTCTCCTCATACGTGGTCCAAGAACGCTGCGGCCTGCGGCGCAGCAACGCCTTCCCGGGAAGGCGGCTGCACCACCGCCTTCTTCCGAATTACCTCGTCGATCCATCCCCACACCCGCATGCGGCGCGAGCGCCCGATCGATCCAGCGTGGCCGCCTTCCGATCGCGCTCCGTCGGCTTGTCTCCCGGCAGGAACAACGCGCCGATGCCTACCGCCGCCGGCCGTTTCATTCCCTGCACTGGATACCCCTTGAAGTGCGATGTAACACGCCTTTTTTAGGCAGTCAATAAAATATTCCTGGCACGGGCTTCATGTGACACAATTATTCTTCGAGGATTCCGGCCCGCTTCCGCGGCGGACGACGCGAAACCCCTCGGCCCGCCGCCTCCCCGCTGTCGATGTCTTCCGGCGCGGGCGCCCGCATCCACAGCAGGGAATCCAGGACGATGCCGCAGACATCCACGGCCAGGTTTTGCATCGCAGCATGGCGCGCGGCGCCGCTTTTCCTCTTCGTCGTGCTGCTGGCGGGCTGCTGCAACTTGCGCGCGCCGGCGCCTTCCAACGCCGCGCCTCCGACCGTCCACACCGGGTCCGGCTTCGTCAGCAGCGCGCATCCCCTGGCGACCGAAGCCGGGCTGGACGTGTTGCGCCGCGGCGGCAGCGCAATCGATGCCGCCATCGCGGTGCAGGCGATGCTCGGCCTGGTCGAGCCGCAAAGCTCCGGCATGGCCGGCGGCGCGATCCTGCTGCACTACGACGCGGCGTCGAAACGTATCGACAGTTACATAGGCCGCGAACGGGCGCCGGCCAGTGCGGGCCCGGCCATGTTCACCGATGACGACGGCACGCCCCTCACCTCCGCGCAGGCGATGCTGAGCGGGCGCGCCACCGGCGTGCCCGGCGTGCTGCCGGCGCTGGAGCGCGCGCACCGCGACCACGGCCGGCTGCCCTGGTCCGGCCTGTTCGACATGGCCGCCGACCGCGCCGTGCAAGGCTTCACCGTGACGCCGCGCCTGCAACGGCACATCGACGGTGCGTTCCCGCAGGCGTCCGCGCCGGACGTGGTCAAGCTGTTCGCGCGCGAAAACGGCACGCCGCTGCGCGCCGGCGACACCCTGCGCAACCCGGCCTATGCCGACAGCCTGCGCTCGATCGCCCGCCGCGGCGCGGCGGCGCTGCAATCCGGCCCGCTGGCCGACGCCCTGATCGCGCGCGTGGCCGAACCGCCGCACGGCGCGCGCATGACCGCCGCGGACCTGGCGGGCCATGCCGTCGAACGCAGCGACGCCGTATGCCGGTCGCTGCGCGCCTACGTGGTCTGCGTACCGCCGCCGCCGGCCAGCGGCGTCGGCCTGCTGCAACTGATGCTGCTCCTCGACGGCACCGACATCGCCGCGCGCGGCCCTGACGATGCGCGCGCATGGCTGCTGTTCGCCGAAGCCAGCCGGCTGATGTACGCCGACCGCGACCACTACGTCGGCGATCCCGAATTCGTGCCCGTGCCCGTCGACGGCCTGCTGGATCCGGACTACGTGGCGGGCCGGCGCGCCTTGATCGGCACGCACGCGGCGAGCGCCGCGCCGGAATACGGCACGCCGCCGGGCGCGCGCGGCACCGGCGACGACGCCACCGCGGAACCGGGCGGCACCAGTCATTTCGTCGTGGTCGACCGCGACGGCAATGCGGTGTCGATGACCACCACCATCGAATCCTTCTTCGGTTCGGGACGCGTCGTCGGCGGCATGCTGCTCAACAACCAGTTGACCGACTTCTCGTGGTCGCCCGGCGGCGCGGCCGCCAACGCGATCGCGCCGGGCAAGCGGCCGCGCTCGTCGATGTCGCCGGTGATCGTGCTGGACCGCGACGGCGGCTTCGTCGGCGCACTCGGTTCGCCGGGCGGCAACGCCATCCCCGCCTACATCGCCAAGACCCTGGTCGGCCGACTGTACTGGCACCTGCCGCTGCAGCAAGCAGTGGACCTGCCGAACCTGGTCGCGCGCGGGGACCGCTTCAATGGCGAGGCCAACGCGTTCGCACCGGGCCTGCGCAAGGAATTGTCCGCGCTGGGCGTGGAGATCGTGGCCGGCGCCGGCGAGGATTCGGGGCTGCACGGGGTCTTCCTGCGCGACGGCCGGATCGAAGGCGCCGCCGATCCACGCCGCGAGGGCGTCGCCGGGCAACCGTAAGGGAGCCAGCGGGCAGTCGTGCAGACTGCCTGCGGAATGCGATGCGACGCTGTGCATCCGGATGTGGATGTGGATGTGGATGCGGATACCGATACGGCTGGTACGGATGCGGATGCGAGCGGGCCGCGCCACCGATTCACGGCAACCGCACCCGGCAGCAGCACTGCTTCCGCTTCGATCCCACCGCGATCTTCCCCCGCGGCGCCACGGTCAATCACCAGCACAATGCATGACCCGCATGCCGGCTCACGAAGCCGCCGGTGCAAACCGCCGGCCGTCGCTCAGCGGCGCAGGATCTTCGGGTTCGAATTGCCCCAGATCGTGTACTGGTCGGCCAGCACCACGCCGGTGAGTTCCTCGATCTCCGCCTGGGTGATCTGTGCCTCGCCCTGCTTGCCGAACAACACCACTTCGTCGCCGGCCTGGACGCCGGGAATGTCGGTCACGTCCACCATGGTGGTGTTCATGGTGACGTTGCCGACCACCGGCGCGCGCTGCCCACGGACCAGGACCGCACCCTTGTTGGAATAGGCGCGGCGATAGCCGTCCGAATACCCCACCGGGAGATTGGCCAGCAGCGAATCCCGCTTCAGGGTGAAGGTGCGGTCGTAGCTCACGGTGTCGCCGGCCGGATAGGCGTTGACCGCGGCCACGCGCGTCTTGAAGGAGGCCACGTGCGCGAACGGCGGCTTCGGGGTTCCGCCATAGCCGTACAGCGCGCCGCCGGGGCGCACCATGTCCAGGTGCGCCTCGGGCACATGCTGCACCGCGAACGAATTGGCCGTGTGCAGGGCGACGTCTTCGCGCCGAAGCGCGGTGTTGGCGAACAGCCACGCGGTCTCGCGCTCGAACGCGGCCAGCCCGGCGAGCACGTCCTCGCGCTCGTCCATCGGGAAATGGGTCATCAGGCCGACGATGCGCAGGCCCGGCAGGCCCGCCAGCGCCTGCGCGTCGCGCTGCCCCTGCGCGGTGCGCAGTTCCAGCCCGTTGCGGCTCATGCCCGCCGAGTTCAGCGCCAGGTGCACCGGCAGTGCGCGCCCGCGCTTGCCGGCAAGCGCATTGAGGGCGCGCGCCGCGTCTAGGTTGCCCACCAGCTCTTCCACCTTGTGCGGGCGCGCGGCCGCGGCTTCCTCCAGGGTCGCGCTGCGCACGCGCATGATCCGGCCCTTGTAGCCGCAGGCCCGCACCATCCGTGCCTCCTCGTTGCTGGCGATGCCCACGCAGGGAATACGCGCCTTGATGACGCTGGGCATCACCATGTCGATACCGATCCCGTAGGCGTCGGCCTTCATCACCGCGCACACCTGGGGGTTCCCGCTCAGCGCCGCCTGGACCAGGCGCAGGTTGTTCTCGAACACCGCCAGGTCGACTTCGATCCAGGTATTGGGCGCCGTCACTTCCCGCCGCCGCTGCAGGCCCAGCAAGGGCGCGGCCTGCGCGTCGAGCGAGGCGGCCAGGGCCGTTCCCGCCGCGGCCGCGATGAAGCGACGGCGGCTGAAGGAAGCGGAGCGGCTGTCGGACATGAGGTTCTCCTGCGACGAAGACGGCACGGACACGGTGCCCGCGGCCCGATCATGCACGCTGCGCGCCCGCTCCGCGAGAGCGGCCCCGTGGCGCCGCCTTTGCTGCGGCGGCGCCACGGGGAGCCCGGTCAGGCGAGCGGCCGCATCAGTTGAACTGATGCTCGAACATCAGCCCGAACGAACGCCCGCGCGGATCGGCCACGCGCGGTTCCCACGCCGCGCCCGAAGCGAAGTCCACCTGGTGCGCGGTGAACGGCGGATCGGTGTTCAGCAGGTTGCGCACCGCCAGGGTCAGCTTGGTGTTCTCCAGGCCGGTCCAGGTGAGGCTGTAGTTGTAGGTGATGTAGTCGTCCACGTCCGGATTCCAGTTCTCCGGGATGTAGCTGCCGTTGGCGACGCTGACCGGCAGTTCGTCCTTGTAGCCGGAACGGTAGACCTGGGTCAGCGAATGCGCCCAGTCGCCCTTGGCCCAGCCGAAGCTCAGCGTGTGCTTCCACTTCAACGGCAGGTTGTAGAAACGGACGTACTCGCCCACCTTGTTTTCGCTGTAGGGCTCGTTGGCCAGGGGCTTTTCGCGGAAGCTATCGATGTAGCTGCCGTTGAGGTTGACGTACCAGCGCCCACCGGCCAGTTCGCCGGTCAGGTTGGCGTCCAGTTCCACGCCGCTGATCAGCGTGCCGCCCGAGTTGATGAAGCGGCGGTCGATGGCGACCACCTGGCCGCTGGCGTTGCGGATCCAGTTGTCGGCGAACAGGGCGTAGTTGGCGATCAGCGTGGCCTGGTCGGGCGAGCGGATCGTGTTGGTGCGCTCGATCTCCCACCAGTCCAGGCTGACGTTGAAGTTGCCGGTGGGCGCATAGACCAGGCCGAGGCTCTTCTGCTTCGACTCTTCGGGCTGCAGGTCGGTCTTGCCGCCGGTGATGATGGTCGGCTGGATCACGCCGCAGCCCGGGATCGCCGAGTTGGCGATGCCGCTGGGGCAGGTGGCCGGATCGGCCAGGTCCAGGCCGAAGTAGTCCACCTCGTTGACGCCGGCGAACAGCTTAGTGAACTCGGGCACCTTGAAGCCGGTGCTGTAGGCGCCGCGGAAGGCCAGCGATTCGAACGGCTGCCACTTGAACGCGTACTTCGGGTTGGTGGTGCCGCCGAAGGTGTCGTAATCGTCGCGGCGCACCGCCACGGTCACGTCCAGGGTCCTGACGATGGGCAGGTAGACCTCCGCGTAGGCCGCCTTCACGTCGCGGCGGACCTTGGGCAGTTCACTGGTTTCGTCGAACGGCGCCTGGTAGATGGTGTCGTAGTTGAGCGGCAGCCCGTTCAACACCTGCACGCCGCCGAACTCGAATTCCTCGCGCCGCACTTCCACGCCGGTCGCCAGTTGCGCCTCGTCGCTCCACAGGTGGAAGCCCAGGCCGCCGGAGAACGCCGCGTCCAGCGTGGTGACGGTGGACTCGCCGCCGTACAGGTGCACGCCGGTGGCCGAGGCCGCCTTCAGCGCAGCGACGCCCTCGGCGCGCTGCTGCTGGCCAGGCATCAGGAACGGATTCAGCAGGCCGCTGCCGAGTACCTGCTTGAGCCCGCTGGAGAAGTAGTAGCCGCCGGCCAGGACCGACTCGGCCTTGCTGGACGCACGCGACACGCCCACGTCGTAGTCCCAACTGCCCAGGCTGCCTTCCACCCCGGCCAGCAGGCGGTAGGCCTTGGTGGTGGTCTCGATCTGGCGCGGGCCGCAGACCACGCAGCGCCAGCGGTAGGGAATCTTGTTGCCGTACACCAGGTTGGCCGAACCGAAGTAGCCGGACATCGCGTTGAAGATGGTGTCGTAGGTCGCGCGGGTGTAGTCGTTCAGCGGATACCACGTACTCGGGTCGAGCACCGAGGTCGCCGACGCGCTGGAGGTGAGCTGCAAGGGCTCGTATTCGCGCTGCGACTCGACCCGGGAGCCCATCGCCTCGGCGTAGAAGCGGTGGTTCTCGCCCAACTTGAAGGTCGCGCGGCCCAGCACCTGCACGCTTTCCTGCGGCTGCTGCAGCGCCTGCGCGGCGGGGTAGTCCCAGGCGCAGGCGTACTTGGAGCTGGCGCCGTCCCACAGCCGGTAGTCGTACGGCCCCATGTTGTCGCCACCGTTCTCGCAACCCGCGCCGCCGGGCAGGTTGAGGATGTTGATGTAGCGCTGGGCGCCGCCGCCGGCAGGATCGGCCAGGGAGCCGTTGATGATGCCGCCGGTGGCGTTGGTCACCGTGGCGAACGGCGTGCCGCGC
>CALJUL010000128.1 GCA_937975725.1 uncultured Pseudoxanthomonas sp.
GGAGTCCGACATCGTCATCATGGACTACCGGGTGCGCGGCTTCACCCGCGACGTGAAGGGCAAGAAGCACTACATCGACCACAAGATCAACTCGATCCAGGACTTCCTGGCCAAGAACATCAAGTCGCGCTACGAGATGCTCGACGTGAACGTCTACCAGGAGAACATCTTCCACACGAAGATGCACCTGAAGGACTTCGACCTGGACAACTACCTGTTCGAGGAGAAGGCCAAGAACCTGTCGTTCAAGGAGCGCATGAAGATCGAGGCGCGCCTGAAGCGGGAGATCGAGGAGCTGTACCACGGGCGCAACCTGTCGGAATGACGGGTTGGCGGCGGCCGCGGGTTACGCCCGGTTGGGGTGGCCTGCGCTAGTCTGCCCGCACGAATACGGCGGGACGACCCGCCCGCGGCGCGAGCCGCGCACCAGGACCGACGGCGGTCCGGAACGCGAGTTCCGGGCCGTTTTGCTTGATGGCCCGGGCATCAACCGAGGAGGTGGCATATGGCATGGGTCTATCTGGCGATGGCGGGCGTGCTGGAAGTGGTGTGGGCGGTGGGGCTGAAGTATTCGGAAGGCTTCAGCCGCCTGGTGCCCAGCGTGGTCACGGTGGTGGCGACCGTGGCCAGCTTCTGGTTGCTGGCGGTGTCGTTGAAGTACATCCCGCTGGGGACGGGCTATGCCGTCTGGGTGGGCATCGGCGCGGTCGGCACGGCGCTGGTCGGCATGTGGCTGTTCCAGGAGCCGGCCACCGTGGCGCGGTTGGTCTGCGTCGGCCTGATCGTGTCCGGCATCGTCGGCCTGAAGCTGACCTCGCCGTCGTAGGGTGCGCTTCGGCGCACCGTGTCGATCCTTTGGGCGAAGCAACGGCTTGGCGAAGCGGCTTATGGGGGTGGGGCATGGCAGAGGTGCGCCGGGGCGCACCCTGAGCCACGTCCCGGTTCCTCGGCCATGCGCAGTGGATTGCCGGAACGGCTTCGTCGTGCACCGTCGCGGACGCGGCATGGCGAAATGGGCCGGCCAGGGCGTGCCTCGCATCGGGCGATGGTGCGCCGGGGCGGGCCCTACAGCCGGTAGGCCACGGCCTTCATCAGCTTCGAGGCGGCGGCCATCAGGCCCGGGATGGGCGGTGGCAGGACGCGGGCGCCGGCCTGTTCGGCGTGCTCGGCGTGGCGGGCCTCGTCGGCCTTCATCACCGTGAGGATCTCGCGGCTGCGCAGGTCGGCGGGGGGCAGGGTTTCCAAGTGCTCGTCGAGGTGGGCCTCGACCTGGCGTTCGGTCTCGACCACGAAGCCCAGGCTCCAGCCGTCCCCGCGCAGGCCGGCCAGAGCGCCCAGCGCGTAGCTGCCGGCGTACCACAGCGGGTTGAACAGGCTGGGGCGGCTGTCCAGTTCGCGCAGGCGGTCGGCGCACCAGGCCAAGTGGTCGGTCTCCTCCTGGGCCGCTTCCAGCAGGTGCTGGCGGGTGGCGTCGTCACGGGCGACCGCGGCCTGCCCGAAGTACAGGCCCTGGGCGCAGACTTCGCCCACGTGGTTGATCCGCATCAGGCCGGCCGCATGCCGCTGTTCGTCGTCGTCCAACGCCACCTCGGGGGTGTCGCCGGCCGGGTTGGGGCGCTGCGCCGGGGGATTGCCGAAGACGGTGTCCAGGCCGCGCTGGGCCTCCACCAGCCAGCGGTCCAGGGGGGAGAAGATCCGCATCGTGTCCATGCCGGCCATTGTGCCGGCTGGCGCGGCCGGCGTCTGCCCGGCCGGGTGCCGCAGGAGCGGCCGGCTTGCAAGCGGTCGCGGAGCGGGCTAAAATCCCGCCTCTCCGCTGCACCCTTCACAACGCGTGGCAAAGTTCCTGCCGGGAAACCGCGGAATCCGCCCGACCAGACACACGAGATCCGCATGACCACCTTCACCGCCAAGTCCGAGACCGTCCAGCGCGACTGGTACGTCGTCGACGCCACCGGCAAGACGCTCGGCCGCCTCTCCACCGAGCTGGCCCGCCGCCTCCGCGGCAAGCACAAGCCCGTTTATACCCCGCACGTCGACACCGGCGATTACCTGGTGGTGATCAACGCCGAGAAGATCCACGTGACCGGCAACAAGCTGGCGGACAAGAAGTACCACCGCTTCACCGGCTACATCGGCAACCTGAAGACCGAGACCCTGGCGCAGGCGTTGGAGCGCCACCCGGAGCGCGTCATCGAAACCGCCGTCAAGGGCATGCTGCCGAAGGGCCCGCTGGGCCGCGACATGTACCGCAAGCTCAAGGTCTACGCCGGCCCGAACCATCCGCACGCCGCCCAGCAGCCGCAGGTCCTGGACATCTAATCATGGCTATCACTCAGAACTACGGCACCGGCCGTCGCAAGTCCTCCACCGCCCGCGTGTTCCTGCGCAAGGGTTCCGGCAACATCACGGTCAACGGTCGTCCGCTGGACGAGTTCTTCGGCCGCGAGACCGGCCGCATGATCGTGCGCCAGCCGCTGGAGCTGACCAAGCACACCGAAAGCTTCGACATCACCGTCACCACCACCGGCGGCGGCATCACCGGCCAAGCCGGCGCCATCCGCCTGGGCATCGCCCGTGCGCTGGTGGAGTACGACGAGACTCTGAAGTCCGACCTGCGCAAGGCCGGCTTCATGACCCGCGACGCCCGTGAGGTCGAGCGCAAGAAGGTCGGTCTGCACAAGGCCCGCCGTGCAACCCAGTTCTCGAAGCGCTAACATAGGCTCCGCTGCTTACACAGCCCCGTCGCCAAGCGGTAAGGCACCTGACTCTGACTCAGGCATTCGGTGGTTCGAATCCATCCGGGGCTGCCAATCCGACGTCCACTGGACATCCGCGAAAGCCCGCCCCTGGCGGGTTTTCGCGTTTGAGGGCCCTGCCGATGGTTGCCTTGTTCCAACCTCCGTTCTGCTCTCCGGACCGGCTGCTGCCGCACATGCGCGCGCGCGGCTACGCCGTGCTGGCGCCCGCCGCGATGGCTGAGGCAGCGGGCGTCGAGCTCGCTGCGCTGGACGGGCTGGTCGATAGCTGGGATCGCCTGGAGCCGGACGGCTACCTCAAGGACGGCGGCCGCTACCGGCGCCGGCGGCATTCCTGCTTCGTCGTCGGCGTGGAAGAGGTGCAGCAGGCGCCGCACCGCGCGCACTGGCAGTCGCTGGACTACAACGCCCTGCACGGCGGCATGCAGCGCTGGTTCGAGCCGGTCGAGCCGGCAGTGGCCGCGGCGCCCGCGTGGCGCCATCTGCTGCTGGGCCTGGGCCGTTGCTGCTCGGCGCTCAAGGGCGAGCGCCCCTGGTACGTGGAAGCGCACCAGTTCCGCATCGACACCACCGACGGCATCGGCCGCCCGACCCCGGAAGGCGCGCACCGCGACGGCGTCGATTTCGTCGCGGTGCTGCTGGTCGGGCGGTACGGCATCAAGGGCGGCGAGACGCGCGTGTTCGCCGCCGACGGGCCCGACGGCCAGCGGTTCACCCTGGAGGCGCCGTGGTCGCTGCTGTTCCTGGACGACGAGCGGGTGATCCACGAATCCACCCCGATCCAGCCGCTGGACGGCACCGGCCACCGCGATACGCTGGTGCTGACGTACCGGGCGGGTGGGTTCCAGGGCGATCCGCAGGCGCTGTGAAGCGGCGCACCTGCCTGCTGGGCGGTCAATTGGTTACCATTGAAACCAAGGCGCGCAGGCGCCGTCATTTTCTGGAGTGGCGATGAAGCTGGGTTCCCTGAAGGAAGGCGGGCGCGACGGCACGCTGATCGTGGTGTCCCGCGACCTGGCGCGGGCGGTGCGCGCGACCGGGATCGCGCCGACGCTGCAGCGTGCGCTGGAGGACTGGAGCAACATCGCGCCGCGCCTCAACGCGCTGTACGCGTCGCTCAACGCCGACGACGCCGACAGCGCCTTCGACGTGGATTTCCTGGCGCTGGCCGCGCCGCTTCCGCGCGCCTACGAATTCGTCGACGGCAGCGCCTACCTGCCGCACGTGGAGCGCGTGCGCCGCGCCCGCAACGCGGAAGTGCCGGAAAGCTTCTACACCGATCCGCTGATGTACCAGGCCACCAGTGCGGGCTTCCTGGGCCCGCGCGATCCGGTGAAGGTGGTCAGCGAGGACTACGGCATCGACCTGGAGGCCGAGATCGTCGTCGTCACCGACGACGTGCCGATGGCGGTGACGCCGGAACAGGCCGCCGGCCACATCCAGCTCATCGGCCTGGTCAACGACGTCTCGCTGCGCAACCTGATCCCGCCGGAACTGGCCAAGGGTTTCGGTTTCCTGCAATCCAAGCCGCGCTCGGCGCTGTCGCCGGTGTTCGTGACCCCGGACGAGCTGGGCGACGCCTGGCAGGGCAACAAGGTGCACCTGCCGCTGCTCACCCACATCAACGGAGAATGGTTCGGCGCGCCCGAGGCCGGGGTGGACATGCAGTTCGACTTCGCCCAACTGGTGGCGCACGCGGCCAAGACCCGGCCGCTGTCGGCGGGCACGATCGTCGGCTCCGGCACCATCGCCAACGAGGACACGTCCAAGGGCGCGTCCTGCTTCGCCGAGAAGCGGACGGTGGAGACCCTGCGCGACGGCAAGCCGTCCACGCCGTTCATGGCGTTCGGCGACGTAGTGCGCATCGAGATGAACGACCGTGACGGTCGTCCCATTTTTGGTGTGATCGAGCAGAGGATCGAGGCCCAGCCCTTGCCATGAGGCCCGCCCCGGCCCAGTGTGGGTAAACCCGGATATCGGGCGTGGGGCAGGACATGGACGGGAAACGGACGAACGGGGCGCAAACCGCAGGGGGCGGGTTGCATGGCTGAGCAATTGCGGCTGTATTCGTACTGGCGGTCCAGCGCCGCCTATCGCGTGCGTATCGGATTGAACCTCAAGGGGCTGGCCTACGAGACCGCCCCGGTGCACCTCGTCCGCGACGGCGGCCAGCAGCACAGCCCGGACTACGCGGCGCGCAATCCCCAGCACATGGTGCCCACGCTCCAGCACGGCGCCCGCGTGATCCGCCAGTCGCTGGCGATCCTGGAATACCTGGACGAAGCCTGGCCGTCGCCGCGCCTGCTGCCGATGACCGCGCGCGACCGGGCGCGCGTGCGCGCGCTGGCCCAGGTCGTGGCCTGCGACATCCACCCGCTGAACAACCTGCGCGTGCTGCAGTACTTCGACACCACCTGGAACGTGCCGCAGGCCGAGCGCGACGACTGGGTGAAGCACTGGATCGTCGAGGGCTTCGAGGCCATGGAATCCCTGCTGGCCGGAGATGCGGCGACCGGCACGTTCTGCCATGGGCAGACCCCGGGGCTGGCCGATTGCTGCCTGGTGCCGCAGGTGTTCAACGCGCGCCGCTTCGGCGTGGACATGGCGGCGTTCCCGACCATCGTCCGGATCGAACAGGCCTGCCTAGCGCTGCCCGCGTTCGACAGGGCGCGCCCGGAGAACCAGCCGGACGCGCAGGCATAGCAGGCCGGCGGCCACGCCGCCGTTGCGGATTCAGAGGAAGCCGTGGGTGATGCGCGGCGAGTTCGACTGGGCTTCGTAGTCGGCGTAGGGGTCGTGCTCGCCCTTGGCGCCTTCGGACAGGCGGAACTTCAGTGCCAGGCCGTCGCGCGAATCGGCGGCGCGCAGCGCTTCCTCCTGTTCGATCAGACCCTCCTTCGCCATCCGGAACAGGCACTGGTCGAAGCTCTCCATGCCTTCTTCCAGCGATTCCTCCATGGCCGCCTTGATCTCGTGCACCTGGCCGCGGCGCAGCAGGTCGCGGATCATCGGCGTGTTGATCAGCACCTCGGCGGCCGGCATGCGGCGGCCGTCCACGCCCTTGACCAGGCGCTGCGACACTACCGCGCGCAGGTTCAGCGCCAGGTTCATCAGCACGTTCTTGTGCGCGCTCTCGGGGAAGAAGTTGAGGATGCGCTCGATGGTCTGGTCGGCGTTGTTGGAGTGCAACGTCGCCAGGCACAGGTGGCCGGTTTCGGCGAAGGCGATGGCCGCCTCCATCGTGGTCGCGTCCAGGATCTCGCCGATCAGGATGACGTCCGGCGCCTCGCGCATCGCGTTCTTCAGCGCGTTGTGGAAGGCGTGGGTGTCCAGGCCCACCTCGCGCTGGTTGACGATGGACTGCTTGTGCTTGTGCAGGTACTCGATCGGGTCCTCGATGGTGAGGATGTGGCCGGTGCTGGTGCTGTTGCGGTAGTCGATCATCGACGCCAGCGAGGTCGACTTGCCCGAACCGGTGGAACCGACGATCAGCACCAGCCCGCGCGGGGTCATGATGATGTCCTTCAGCACCGGTGGCAGGTTCAGTTCCTCGATGCTGGGGATCACGCTGCGGATGGCGCGGATGACCATGCCCACCTCGCCGCGCTGCTTGAACACGTTGACGCGGAAGCGCCCGGCGTCCTGCAGGGCGATGGCCATGTTGAGCTCCAGTTCGCGCTCGAACACCGGCACCTGGCCTTCGTCCATCAGCGAATAGGCGATCTTCTTGACCATGCCGGGCGGCAGGCCGGTGTTGCCGAGGGGGTACAGCTTGCCCTCGATCTTGATGTAGACCGGGGCGCCCGTGGTCAGGAACATGTCCGAGGCGTTCTTCTCGGTCATCAGCTTCAGGAAATAGCCGATGTCCATGTGCAAAGCTCCCACGATGCGCGGCGCGGCGTTGCAAGCGCGCCAAAGGCTACAGACAATGGCCGCGCGCGCCCCTCTAACGTCACGGCACCCCAATGACAGCTAGCTTCTCATACTTCCGCAGGCCCCTGCATGTGATGGCTTCCGCACTAGCGGCAGCGGCCATGGCGGCGACTGCCGCGCACGCACAGGTGGCGCCGCCGCCGGAGTTGCAGGCCGCCGTGCAGGCCGTGCAGCGCGCCGACGAGGCGGATGCCGACCAGTACGCGCCCGAACCCTTGTCTGTGGCGCGCCAGGCCCTGGCGCAGGCGCAGGCCGCGCAGGCCGGCCGGGACAAGAAGCTGGCCTTGGACCTGGCCCTGCGGGCGGCGGCCGATGCCGACCTTGCCCGCGCCCGCAGCGAGGAAGCCACCGCCAACGCGCAGGTGCAGCAGCGCCGCGCCGAGATCGCCGACCTGCAACGCACGCTGGGCATGGAGGGCGGCCGATGAGCGCGCGCACGTCCCTTCATGCGTTCGCCGCGGCCCTGCTGCTGGCGGTCGCTGTCGTGCCGGCTTCGGCGGCGGACAATCCGGTCGTGGTGCAGTTGAACCAGCGCCTGGCCACCTTGCAGGCCGATGCCGCCCTGGCGCCGTATGCCGCCTATGAAAAACTGCAGGCGCAGCATGCGATCGCGGCGCTGGACAAGGCCCGGCGCAGCCAGCGCGAGACGATGCAGTACGTCGCCGAGCGCCGGGTGGAGATCGCCGAGACCGCCGCGCGGGCGGAAGCCGCGCGCCGCGAGGCCGACCGCCTGGACCGCACCCGCAGCGACCTGCTGGTGGAAGCCAGCCGCCGCGAGGCCGAGCGTGCCCGCCAGGAAGCCGAGCGCCTGCGCGTGCAGGCGCAGATCCAGGCCGAAGAGGCCGAGCGCCTGCGCCTGGCAGCGGAAGCCGAAGCCCTGGCCCGGCAAGAGGCCGAAACCACCCTGGATACCGTCGCCGGCCAGCAGGCCAACCGCCTGAGCGCGGCCCGCCAGCGCGAGCTGAAGCTCGCCCGCGAAGAAGCCGAACTCGTGTCCGGCGCCAAGTTGCCCGCGTCCAAGTTCGAGAGCCGCGGCGAGGTCTTTACCCTAGGGGCGAACGCCTTCGCCAGTGGCTCGCCCAAGCTGTCCGCCAGCGGCACGGCCAGCGCCAGTGCCGTGGCCGCCTACCTGCAGGCCAATCCCAAGGCCAAGGCCCGCATCGAAGGCTACGGCGACGCGCAGACCCCCGGCCAGCGCCGGGCCGATGCAGTACGCGACGCTCTGGTCGCGGGCGGCGTGCCGCGCGCGCGCCTCCAGAGCGGCGGCAAGAGCGGCGGCAGCAAGGCCAAGGCCGTGGAAATCGTGATCACGCACTGATTTTCCTATATTTATCAATGAATTGAGTGATATTCAGAGCTCGCGGCGGCCGGCGGCGGCCGCGCTTCGCTCACAGGGCTCCCCATAGGAATCAAGGGGTTGGGGCAGCCCTTGCCGGGCCCGACGGCGAGGAGTAGGGTCGTATACCCAAGCGGACCCGAAAGCCGCTTGGCTCACCGGAGGAATCGACCCGATGACGCCCGTGCCCATCCCGCAGGAGAACGCCGCCGGCAGCCAGGCTGTGGCGGATATGCCGGTGGGAGGTGCCCGCGACCGTCGCAGGATCCTCCGCTCCCAAGCCAACGCCCCGTGCCTTTAGGCCGGGGCGTTCGTATTTCTGCTGAAGGAGGTAACGACCCATGTTCGAAGGACAACCGCAGGCCGAAATCGACGCACTGATCAAGGCGGATCCGGAATTCAAGCAGCTTTACCAGCGCCATCGCGAACTGGACAAGAAGGTGACCGACGCCGAACTCGGCGTGCTGCCCATCGACGACGTCCTGCTGGGGCAGATGAAGCGCGAGAAGCTGCTCGCCAAGCAGCGGCTGCTCCGGATCTACGACGCCAAGCCGCACTAGTCCTCCCCCCCATCCGTCGCTTTCATCGTCGCGGGCGGCGATGGCCTCCTCGTCGGCCATCGCCGTCCGCGTCACCCGATGCGATAATCCGGCCTTGTCCCGCAACGGATGCACGGCCCGCATGGCGACCCATTCCTCCATCCTCGAACTGATCGGCGACACACCGATCGTCCAGGCGCAACGCCTCGATACCGGGCCCTGCACCCTGTACCTGAAACTGGAGAGCGCCAATCCGGGCGGCTCCATCAAGGACCGCATCGGCCTGTCGATGATCGAGGCGGCCGAGAAGCGCGGCGACCTCACGCCCGGCGCCACGCTGGTCGAAGGCACGGCCGGCAACACCGGCATCGGCCTGGCGCTGGTCGCGCAGCAGAAGGGCTACAAGCTGATCCTCGTGGTCCCGGACAAGATGAGCCGGGAGAAGATCTTCAACCTCAAGGCCATGGGCGCGGAAGTGGTGCTGACCCGCTCGGACGTGGCCAAGGGCCATCCCGAGTACTACCAGGACCTCGCGGCCCGCATCGCCGGCGAAACCCCGGGCGCCTACTTCGTCAACCAGTTCGGCAACCCCGACAATCCGGCCGCGCACGAGTTCGGCACTGGGCCGGAAATCCTGCGCCAGATGGACGGCCGGGTGGATGCCGTGGTCTTCGGCTGCGGCAGCTCCGGCACCATGACCGGCCTGTCGCGCTGTTTCGCGCAGCACTCGCCCGGCACCGAGCTGGTGCTGGCCGATCCGGTGGGCTCCATCCTCACCCAGTACATCAACGAAGGTACGCTGAGCGAGAAGTCGGGGACGTGGCTGGTGGAAGGCATCGGCGAGGATTTCCTGCCGCTGATCTCCGATTTCACCCGGGTGAAGAAAGCCTATGCGATCAGCGACCGCGAGAGCTTCCTGACCGCGCGCGAGCTGCTGGCGAAGGAGGGCATCCTGGGCGG
>CALJUL010000129.1 GCA_937975725.1 uncultured Pseudoxanthomonas sp.
CCATGGGCGCGGGCTGGTGCCCGCCGGGCATGCTCGGCATCGGCATCGGCGGCACTGCCGAGAAGGCGATGCTGCTGGCGAAGGAATCGCTGATGGAGCACATCGACATCCAGGAGCTGATCGAACGCGGCCCGTCCAACCGCATCGAGGAACTGCGCATCGAACTGTACGAGAAGGTCAACGCGCTGGGCATCGGCGCGCAGGGCCTGGGCGGCCTGACCACGGTGCTGGACATCAAGATCAAGGACTACCCGACCCATGCGGCCAACCTGCCGGTGGCGATGATCCCCAACTGCGCCGCCACCCGCCACGCCCACTTCACCCTGGACGGCAGCGGCCCGGTCACGCTGGACCCGCCGTCGCTGGAAGACTGGCCCAAGCTCACCTACAACCCGCAAAACGCACGCCGCGTGGACCTGGACAACATCACCGCGGAGGACGTCGCCACCTTCAGGCCCGGCGAAGTGCTGCTGCTCAACGGCAAGATGCTCACCGGCCGCGACGCCGCCCACAAGCGCATGGTGGACATGCTCAACAAGGGCGAGGCGTTGCCGGTCGACCTGAAGGGCCGCTTCATCTACTACGTCGGCCCGGTCGATCCGGTGCGCGATGAAGTGGTCGGCCCCGCCGGCCCAACCACCGCCACCCGCATGGACAAGTTCACCGAGCAGGTGCTGGCGCAGACCGGCCTGCTGGGCATGATCGGCAAGGCCGAGCGCGGCCCGGTGGCGCTGGAAGCGATCCGCAAGCACCGTTCGGTCTACCTGATGGCGGTCGGCGGCTCGGCCTACCTGGTGTCGAAGGCGATCAAGGCGGCGAAGGTGGTTGGCTTCGCCGACCTGGGCATGGAGGCGATCTACGAATTCGAGGTCAAGGACATGCCGGTGACCGTGGCCGTCGATTCGCAGGGCACGTCCGTGCACGAGACCGGCCCGAAGGAATGGCAGGCGCGGATCGGCAAGATTCCGGTGGTGGTGGCCTGAGGGTGAGGCTGTTCGACCTCATCGCCTGCCAGGCGCCGTCGGTACGCCCCGAACTGGCCAAGATCCATTGCGCGGTCTGGAACGGCAAGGAGCATCCGCGCGACGTGTTCCTGGCGGGCGGGTTCGAGGAATGGCAGCGCTGGCAACGCAACCGCTATTTCCCCCGCCCGTACGTCGTGGCGTTGATCGCGCTGGGGGCGGACCGATGGCTGTACGCGGGGACGTACCGCAACGACGGGGTCGAAGCCCGGAGCCAGCCCGACCACTTCTACTACACCCTGTCGCCCGTCGAGGCGTGCAACGAATTCGCCGGCCGGCTGGTCGTGGCGTTCGCAAAAGGATTCAGGAATTCCTATCCGAAAGGCGAAACCTGCGCGGACGCCATCATGATCAGCGAGTTGCTGGCCGAACGGATGACCATCGCGGAATTTCCCGGGTACAAGTCCCTGGACGTTTCCATGCCTGATCTCCAGCTGATCGTCGGGCAGGAGATCGAGGGCTGGAGGACGGCCCTGTCCAGTGTCGCGGGCGTATACCTCATTTCCGACACGGTCGCGGGCCGCCTGTATGTGGGCAGCGCCCAGGGAGCCGGCGGCATCTGGCAGCGCTGGTGCGCCTATGCCGCCACCGGACACGGCGGCAACGCGGAGTTGCGTGCGCTGCTGGCGGTGGAAGGCGGCCAGCGGGCCCAGGCGTTCCGCTTCTCTGTCCTGGAAATCGCGGACACTCATGCGAGCGAGGCCGACATCCTCCAGCGGGAATCGCACTGGAAACGGGTATTGCTGAGCCGCGCCTTCGGATTCAACAGGAACTGACGGGAAACGCGCCATGTCCACCACGCTCTACTACTCCCCCAGCACCGCCAGCCTGGTCGTGCACTGGTTGCTGATCGAACTCGGCATCCCGCACGAGCTGCGCGCGCTGGACTTCGACCGGTGCGAGCAGAAATCCGCTGACTACCTGAAGCTCAACCCCGCCGGCGTGGTGCCCACGCTGGTGCTCGACGGGCAGGCGGTGACCGAAACGGCCGCCATCCTGATGCACCTGGCCGACCTGCACCCGCGCGCGGAGCTGGCGCCGGCGCCGGCCTCGGCGCAGCGCGCGCAGTACTACCGCTGGATGCTGTTCTGCGCCAACACCCTGATGCCGGCCTACCGCGCCTGGTTCTATCCGGCCGAGCCGGCGGGCGAGCCCAACGTGGAAGCGGCCAGGGCGCAGGCGCGGCAGAAGATCGAAGCGGCCTGGCAGCAGGTGGAAGACCATCTGGAAACGCACGGTCCCTGGCTGCTCGGCGCGCAGCGCACCGTGGCGGATTTCCTGCTGACCATGCTGATGCGCTGGTCGCGCAACATGCCCCGGCCCACCGACACCTGGCCGGCGCTGCACGCCCACGCCCAGCGCATGAAGGCGCTTTCCAGCTTCAAGGAAGTCTACGCCCGCGAAGGCCTGACCGACTGGACCTGAGTCCCTCCTTCCTGTGGGAGCGGCGTCAGCCGCGACCGCACGGCTGAAAAAGCGGGAAGACACGGATCAAGGAGGATAAACGCGGATGGCACGGATAAAGCTTTTTGGCTTTGATCCGCTTTATCCGCGTTGATCCGCGTCAATCCGTAGCTTGAAGGCTTCTTTGGGTCCGCGGTCGCGGCTGACGCCGCTCCTACAGCGGGCGTGTTTCAGTCCACGTACTCGTCGAACTTCCGGCCGCCCTGGAAGGGCATCAGGTGCTGGCGCACGAGGCCGCGCGGCACGGTTTCCAGCTTCATCACGCCGTATTCCTCGGGCCATTCCTCCTGCTTCGGCGGCAGCTTGAAGGTGCCCATCAGCATGTCCACCAGTGGCAGGTGGATGGCGTAGTTCACGTCCAGGTAGTCCTTGTGCCGGGCGTGGTGCCAGTGGTGGTAGCGCGGCAGCACCAGCAGGTATTCCAGCCAGCCGAAGCGGATGCCCAGGTTGGCGTGTGCCAGCACCGCCTGCAGGCCGACCAGGATCACGTAGGCGTTTACCGCCGGCGCCGAGAAGCCCAGCACCAGCAGCGGCAGCAGCACCGCGCTCCGGGTCAGCACGATCTCGACGAAGTGGATGCGCGAGCCGGCCAGCCAGTCCATCTCGCGGCTGGAGTGGTGCACGGCGTGGAAGCGCCACAGCCACGGCACGTTGTGGTACGCGCGGTGCAGCAGCGCCTGCGCCATGTCGGCCACGAACACCGCCAGCAGGAACTGCGCCCATACCGGCAGCGACTGGATCGCGTCCTTCAGCCCCGGGAAGACCGCCAGCCCGGCGATGGTCGAGGTGGAGGCCGTCACCAGGATAAGGATGAACTGCACCAGCACGTGGCTCATGAAGAAGTACGCCACGTCGGTGCGCCAGCCCGGGCGCAGCGGCGAGATCCGGCGCTTGCCCAGGTAGTGCTCCAGCGGCACGAACACCAGCGCCGAGAAGAACAGCGAGATCACGAACCAGTCCAGCCCCAGCGAGTACGGGGTCTTGCCGATGGCGTCGAACTGCACGTTGGTGCCGCCCAGCAGCACCGCCAGCGTGGCGGCGCCCACGCCGGCCAGCGCGACGCGCTTGTTGCGGTCGCGCAGGATCGCCAGCGTGCCCAGCACGAAGGCCGCCATCAGCCCCACCAACAGCAACTGGCGGGCGAACTGCTCGCTGTAGACCGCGCGGAACTCCTTGCTGGTCAGCAGTTCGGGGAAGTGGAAGCACAGCACTGCCATCAGGCTCAGCAGGCCGAGCAGGGCGGAGGCGTAGGCGAAGAACGAGCGGCGTGGGCGGGGCATGGGGCTTCCTTGGCGGGCGGTGCGGATCCTGCGCCCGATCTTACGTCAGCCGATGCGGTTTCCGGCCGCGTCCACGACCGGCTCGCCGTCCTCCTTGCTGAAGGCGCCGCGCTGCGGCTGCGGTAGGATGTCCAGCACGAGCTCCGAGGGCCGGCACAGTAGGGTCCCCAGCGGCGTGACCACGATGGGGCGGTTGATCAGCACCGGGTGCGCCAGCATCGCCTCCAGCAGCGCCTCGTCGCCTGCTTCGGCCAGGCCGAGCTGCGCGTACAGCGCCTCCTTGGCGCGCACGACGTCCCGCACCGGCACGCCCATCGCCGCGATCAGCGCCTGCAGGGTGGCGCGGTCCGGCGGCGTCTTCAGGTATTCGACCACGCGCGGCTCGATGCCGGCGTTGCGGATCATCGCCAGCGTGTTGCGTGAAGTGCCGCAGGCAGGGTTGTGGTAGATCGTGGCGTCGTTCATCAGTACCAGTCCAGCAGGGAAATGCCCAGGCCCACATAGGTGGCCTTGTGGTTGTAGTCGATCAGGCTCTCGCCGTAGCCGTGGAACAGTTGCAGGTGGCCGCGGAAGGAACGGTTGATCGGGAAGCCGTAGTCCACCTGCAGCGCACCGCGGGAATCGTCGCCGCCGCGCAGGCTGTGGCGGCCCAGCACGGTGAGCATGTGGCCGCGGTGCGTCCAGGTCAGCATGGCGTCGCCGCGGCCGATGTAGTCCTCGATGTCGGGATTGTCGTCGTCGTTGCCGTCCGGCACGCGCCACCACGGCCGCAGCACGAGCGCCCAGTTGTCGCGGTCCAGGCCGATCGTGGCGATGACCCGGTTCCAGCTACGCGACAGCGGATCGCCGCGGCCGTTGGACTGGTGGTTGAAGCCGATGCCGGCCATGCGCCCCTTCCAGCCGGCGAGGCTGTAGTTGTTGCGGAACACCAGCATCACTTCCGGCTCGTAGTTGGTCTCGCGGAACGGGCGCGATTCCTCGCCGTTGTAGACCTGCCAGCGCGAGCTCTGGGTATAGGCGCCCCACAGGTCGCCGTTGTCGCCGAACAGGTTCTCGGCGAACTTGGTCTTGAAGCTGAGCTGGAACTTGGCCTCGATGTCCTGCAGCGGCAGCGGCTCGGTGACCGTATTGTCCGGATTGGGCGAGGAGGGCGTCTCGTTGACCCGGCTGGTCCAGAACGCCGGCAGCAGGTACATGGGCTTGTAGGCGCGCAACTGGAACACGCCCAGCTTGGAGTCCTTCGCCAGTTCCCAGCGACTGTCCAGCAGCGAGCCGCGTCCGGCGTTGGCGATCTGCTCGGCTGCGTCCTGGCTGTCGCTGCGGAACCAGGTGCCCAGCCGCTGGCGGGCGCGCTCGCGCAGGGTGATGTCGCTGGCCGCGCCGGTTTCCACCGCCTCCGCCCGGGCCTGCGCGCGCGCTTCGGCCTCGGCCTGGCGTGCGGCCAGGGCCTGTTCGTCGGCCTTGCGCGTGTCGGTGGCGCTGCGGCCGAGCGCGGCGTCGTAGCAGGCCAGGCGCATGGCGTCGCTTTCTATGGAGAAACAGGCCTCCGGCGAGGGCGCGGGCGGCGCGGATTCCTGCGCCCGGGCGGACAGCGCGAAGGTAATCCCGATTACCAGCGGGATCAGCCGGGCACGGTAGCTCATGCGGGACTCGGCGGGAGAGGATGGACACATTCTGCCAGCGCCCGGGCCGGGCACGCTGCATGCGTCCCCTGTGGGCTCAGAACACCCAGGCGAACACGAACAGCCCGACCATCGCGAAGGCCAGCCCCAGCTTCAGCACCACGCCCAGCACGATGCCCAGCCAGGTACCCAGGCCCACCCGGGCGGCCTGCCCGAGCTCGCGCCCGTGCCAGAGTTCGCCCAGCAGCGCGCCCACGAACGGGCCGGCGAACAGCCCGATCGGCATGAAGAACAGGCCGGCGAACGTGCCCAGCACCGCGCCCCACAAGGCTTTCGGGCTGGCACCCACGCGCTTGGCGCCCACCGCGGTGGCGAACAGGTCCACCGCGAACGAGACCAGCGTCAGCACCCCCAGCACCGTCAGGGTGACCCAGCCGATCTGCTGGAAATCCCCCGCCCAGGCCGCCAGCAACATGCCGGCGAACACCACCGGCAGGCCGGGCAGGGCGGGCAGGACCACGCCGGCGATGCCCACCAGGATCAGCACCACCGCGAGGGCGTAGTAGAGCATCTGGATGTCCAAGGAATTCTCCTAGCGAATCAAGGGGTTGGGATGTGGACGGGAGTGTCCATCAAGCGTTTGCATTTTCACAAATGCCGGGTTACTGTGCGGCCGCTGTCGTTGCCAAGGTCACCGTGAATCGTGGCCTGATGGGGTAGATCCATGATCCGCTGCATCGCTTGTACCTCGCGTCCTCCTTGCAACCAGCCGCCGAGAGGCGTAACCACCACCCGTTCCAAGGAGCAAGTAGATGTCCGAGCGTGAAACCGGAACCGTGAAATGGTTCAACGATGCCAAGGGCTTCGGCTTCATCAGCCGAGAGAATGGCGAAGACGTGTTCGTGCACTTCCGCGCCATCCAGACTCAGGGCTTCAAGAGCCTGAAGGAAGGACAGAAGGTCAGCTTCACCGTCGTGCAGGGCCAGAAGGGCCTGCAGGCGGATGCGGTGCAGCCGCTCTGACCTGAAGGTTGCGACCGCGCCCGGCGCGGGCTCCGCAGGAAAAAGCCCGGCTTGCGCCGGGCTTTTTCTTTGCCTGTAAGGCGGGCGGCGCTGGCGGTCAGCGCAGCACCACGCGGCCGTTCTGCACGCGCACGTAGGTGTTCTCGCGGATGCCGCCCAGATCGTGCTGGTTGATGGTCACGCGGCGGCCGTCGTCCATGCGCACGATGATGTTGTAGGTGTCGCCGGTGGTGCGCTTCTGGATGGCGTTGCCCGCCGCCGCGCCGGCCGCGGCGCCGGCGACGGTGGACACGTTCTTGTTGCCCTCGCTGCCGCCGGTGCGGCCGGAGATCTCGCGGCCGGCGACGGCGCCGACGATGCCGCCGAGGATCGCGCCGGTCGCGGAGGGCGCGCTGCGGCCCGAAGACACCACGTCGATGCGTTCGACGATGCCGCAGTCCGCGCAGTAGCGGCTGGCGGGCGCATCGTAGCCGCCGCCGTAGCCGCTGCTGTAACCGGGGGAAGTGCTGGCGCAGCCGGCGAGGGCGACGCTGGCGGTCAGGCCGATGGCAAGCAGGCGCATGTTCATGGGATCTCCTCCTGGATGGCCGGAACGTCTGTCGTGCATCAGCACGGCTCCGTTCCGTTGCGGGCCATCCTGTGCGCCCGCGCGTGAACGCGATGGCAATCGGGCCGCATTGTGCGGCCCGATCGTCAGTCGCGATTCAGACGCCGCGATGCGGCGCCGCGGCTCAGCCGCGGAAATCCTGGTGGCAGCCCTTGCAGCTTTCGCCCACCTTCTGCACCAGTGCGCCGGCGGCGGCGCAGTCGGTGGGCGGCGCGTTGAGCGCGGCGTCCAGGTGCGCGCGGAACTGGCTGGTGTGCGTCTGGAAGCGCGGGTCGCCGGCCAGGTCGGGGAAGGCCAGTTCCAGATCGTTGGCCATCGCGCGCAGCGTGCGCACGTGCGGCACGGTGTCGGTGGCGGCGCAGCGGTTCTGCTTGACCTTGTCCCCCAGCAGGCCCGAATGCTTGGCCATCACCGTCATCACGCTGTCGGGGAAGTGGTCCTTGCGCGCCTGCAACGCGCGCAGCGCCATCACGGCGCAGACCACGCCCACCACCAGGCCCACGAGGAACAGGAAGAAATAGCGCGAGGCGGCGGAAGGCTTCTTGGCGGGGGGCTGGCTGGCCATACGGCGGGCTCCTTGTGGATGACGGCGGGATAGTACGACGGCCGTCGCGATCTGCGCCACGCTTTACACTAGTGTGATGAAGAAAGAACTCCGTGACCGGTTCGCCGGCATCGACCGCCTGTACGGCGCCGGCGCGGTGGAGCGCCACGCGGCCGCGCGCGTGGCGGTGGTGGGCATGGGCGGCGTGGGCTCGTGGGCGGTGGAAGCGCTGGCGCGCTCGGGCATCGGCCACCTGACCCTGATCGATGCCGACGACATCTGCGTGTCCAACACCAACCGCCAGTTGCCGGCGCTGGAGGGCCAGTACGGCCGCAACAAGGCCGAGGCCATGGCCGAGCGCTGCCGCGCGATCAATCCGCTGGTCGACGCCGAGCCGGTGCCGCGCTTCCTGGCCGCAGCCAACATGGTCGAGCTGCTGGACCGCGGCTTCGACCTGGTGCTGGACGCCTGCGACAGCTTCCGGGTGAAGGTGGAGACGATCGCGTGGTGCCGGCGGCGCAAGCTGCCCATCGTGGTTTCCGGCTCGGCCGGCGGCCGCACCGACCCCACCCAGATCCGCCTGCGCGACCTGTCGCGCACCGAGCACGACGCGCTGCTGGCGCTGGTGCGCAAGAAACTGCGGTCGGAATTCAACTTCCCGAAGAACCCGGACCGCTATTTCGGTGTGCAGGCCGTGTATTCGCTGGAGAACGTCAAGTACCCGCAGGCCGACGGCAGCGTCTGCGGCCTGCGCCCGCAACTGGGCGCCGATGCGGCGCTGAAGCTGGATTGTGGCGTGGGGCTGGGCGCGGCCACGCACATCACCGGCGCGTTCGCGTTCGCCATGGTCGGCAAGGCGCTGGAGTTGTTGTCGAAGAAGAAAGCGACGGTTGCCGGGGGCGGGGTGGCTGCGGCGGACTGAGGGTTGCTTGCTTTCGGTCGCGGATGGAGCTGGCCTGGACGAGCGGTTTTCTGCGTGGCGTGGCCGTTGCGTGTGGATCTGCGCGCGCGATGCGGAGTTCCGGGTTTTCCGGTTTCCCGGTCGCGGCTGAAGCCGCTTCCACAGAAAGCATCGCCCCTGTAGGAGCAGCTTCAGTCGCGACCGCTTTTCCGGCGAATCATTGGTGGCATCGGCCACCCGCTTGGGTGCTGTTTCGTTCGCATCCGGTCCGGCGCTGCCACACGGACCGGTTCGCATGCCTCCTGCCGAGCTACAGCCGCAGGGCCTTGCAGGAAGGCAATCCAGCGCGCCGTTACCACGCT
This sequence comes from uncultured Pseudoxanthomonas sp., assembly GCA_937975725.1. GTDB lineage: Bacteria > Pseudomonadota > Gammaproteobacteria > Xanthomonadales > Xanthomonadaceae > Pseudoxanthomonas_A. Next base: position 8,825 of record CALJUL010000129.1, read on the forward strand.
ACCGTGCGGCTTCCCCGGCCCCAACCGTCGGCGGCAACCCGAACAACCGTTCGGCGTTGCGCGTGGTCGCGTGGGCGATGTCCTCCGGCGGCACGCCGCGCAGGCGGGCGATGGTTTCGCAGATGACGGGCAGGCGCGCCGGCTCGTTGCGCTGGCCGCGGATGCCGGCGTCGGGTTGGTCCGGGGCGTCGGTTTCCAGCAGCAGGTATTCCAGCGGCATGTCGCGCGCCAGTCCGCGCAGCCGGTGGGCGCGCTCGTAGGTCACCGGCCCACCCAGGCCGAGCAGGAAGCCGAGCTGCCAGAGTTGCCGCGCCTGCTCCGGGCTGCCGGAAAAGCTGTGCACCACGCCGCGCAGGCCGCCCGTGCGCTTGAAGGCCGCGATCGCCGCGTCGACCGCGCGCCGCGCGTGCACGATCACCGGCAGGTCGAATTCGCGCGCCAGCCGCAACTGGCCCTCGAAATAATGCTGCTGCGCCTGCGCATCCAGGCCCTCGACGAAGAAATCCAGCCCGCATTCGCCCACCGCGACCGGGTGCTCGCGCTCGATCCAGTCGCGCAGTTCGTCCAGGTGTCCGGGCCGGTGCGACGCCAGGTACATGGGATGCAGGCCGTAGGCCGGGAACAGCCCCGGCGCGGCCGCGCAGACCGCGCGCAGCTTCGGCCAGCCCGCCGCTTCCACCGCCGGCACGATCTGCCGCGCCACGCCGGCCGCCTGCGCGCGCGCCAGGGCGGCGTCGCGGTCCGGGTCCAGCTCGGGGGCGTCGAAGTGGCTGTGGCTGTCGACCAGCATGCGGGGCTACCCCGCTTTCAGCCTGGGCTCGTCGGTTTCGCCGGGGGCGGGCGCCGGTTGCTTGCGCTTCTTCCAGCTCGCCAGGCCCAGGGTCGCCAGGCCGAGCAGCAGTTCGTCGAGGAAATAGGGCGGCAGGACGTCGTCCAGGGGGATCACCAGGTCGAGGACGAACAGGGCGGCCACCACCTTGAACAGCGTGGGATGGCGCAGCCGTTTCGCCCAGTTGAGGATCGGCAGCAGGATCGGGTTCGGCATGTCGGCGCACCGGCGGGCTGGATTGGATGCGGGCCACGCTAGCACGCGGAACGGGGGGCGTGGCGTTCATTTTCCGTTGCCGGAAATCGCGTTCCGCGGGGGCTTGGTTCAGGTTTGCGGTGGTGCAATGATGGCGAATGTGAATCGGGGAACGCCCGACATGGAGGCAGCGATGAAGAGCAATACGACCACCATCCTGGTCGCCGCGGGTGCACTGCTGGTAGGCGGCGTGGCCACCGCCGCGTTCCTGAAGGGCGGCGACAAGGCGCCCGCCGCGCCCGCCACCACCGACAGCGCCCTGGTCGGCACGACCGACGGCTCGCTGGCGGCGGACGACACGGCCGCCACCGACAACCAGCTCCCGGCCAGCACTCTGCAATACGCCGAAGTGGTCAAGGCCCAGCCGGTGACCAGTTCGGAGAAGCAGTACGCCAGCGTCATCGGCACCGAGCCGGTCCGTGAGACCACCACCACCACCACGCCGCGCGAAGTCTGCGAGGACGTCGTGGTACAGGAACGCCTGCCCGAACGCGACGGCAACGTCGGCGGCACGGTGGCCGGCGCGGTGATCGGCGGCGTGCTGGGCAACCAGGTGGGCAAGGGCAACGGCAGGAAGGCCGCCACCGCGGCCGGCGCCATCGCCGGCGGCGTGATCGGCAACCAGGTCGACAAGCGCCACGTCGGCGGCAAGGTCGTCAACCGCACCGAGCGCCAGTGCCACACCGAGAACGCCACGTCCGAATCCTCGCGCGTCACCGGCTACAACGTGACCTACCGCAACCCGGACGGCACCACCGGCACCATGCGCATGGGCAGCAAGCCGGGCACGCGCATCGCACTGGGCACCACCGACAAGGTGATCGGCTACGACGTGACCTACCGCTTCGAGGGCCAGGAAAAGACCATCCGCATGGAGCAGAAGCCGGGCGACCGCCTGCCGGTGATCGACGGCCAGGTGGTCACCCAGACCGCCAGCGTGGACGTGCCCGGCAAGGGCTGATCCGACGCCGGCCCGCCCGGGCCTGCGTTTCCACGTTGCACCCCGCGAAGGCCGGCGTTTCGCCGGCCTTCGCTTTGCGGACTGCCGCTTACCCGCGCAGGAAGCGGGCGCATACAATGCTTGGACGACCGCACTCACCCACGCTGACCGACACCATGGCCCTGAATCCGTACGACCTGTTCGATGTCCGTTCCCTGTTGACCGAAGAAGAGCGCGCCGTGCAGGACGCGGTGGCCCGCTTCACCGACGAGCGCGTGCGCCCGATCATCGGCGAAGCCTTCGACCAGGGCCGGTTCCCCAAGGAACTGGTGCCGGAGATCGCGGCCCTGGGCCTGCTCGGCTCCTCGCTGCCGGAGAAGTACGGCTGCGCCGGCCTCAACGGGGTCAGCTACGGCCTGATCTGCCAGGAGCTGGAGCGCGGCGACAGCGGCATCCGCAGCTTCGTCAGCGTGCAGTCCTCGCTGTGCATGTACCCCATCTACGCCTACGGCAGCGAAGAGCAGCGCCAGCGCTGGCTGCCGGACATGGCCGCGGGCAAGGTGATCGGCTGCTTCGGCCTGACCGAGCCGCACGGCGGCTCCGACCCGGCCAACATGAAGACCAATGCGCGCCGCGATGGCGACGACTGGGTCATCAACGGCTCCAAGATGTGGATCACCAACGGCAACCTGGCCGACATCGCCATCGTCTGGGCGCAGACCGACGAGGGCATCCAGGGCTTCCTGATCGAGAAGGGCACGCCGGGCTTCACCGCGCAGGAGATCAAGCACAAGATGAGCCTGCGCGCGTCGGTGACCAGCGCGCTGTTCTTCGACAACGTGCGCCTGCCCGACAGCAGCCGCCTGCCCAACGTGAAGGGCCTGAAGGGGCCGCTGGGCTGCTTGACCCAGGCGCGCTACGGCATCACCTGGGGCCCGATCGGCGCCGCCATCGCCTGCCTGGACGAGGCGCTGAACTATTCCAAGGAGCGCATCCTGTTCGACCGCCCGGTGGCGGCCACGCAGAGTGCGCAGATCAAACTGGCCGAGATGGCCCGCCGCATCACCCTGGCGCAGTTGCTGTCGCTGCAACTGGGCCGCCTGAAGGACGCCGGCACCATGGCGCCGCAGCAGGTCTCGCTGGCGAAGTGGAACAACTGCCGCATGGCCATCGACATCGCGCGCGAATGCCGCGATCTGCTCGGCGGCGCCGGCATCACCACCGAGCACGCCGCCATCCGCCACGCGCTGAACCTGGAATCGGTCATCACCTACGAAGGCACGGAGACCGTGCACCAGTTGGTGATCGGCCGCGAACTGACCGGCATCAACGCGTTCTGAGGACTTTCCGCGCCCGCGTGCGGGAGCGGACGGCCCTGGCAGGGCGGGGGAGGGGGAAGGCGCGCGCCGCTTCGTCCTCCACGGTGTACGGCTTCACGTGGTGGGACGCTGCGGCAGCGATGGACCTTTCCGAACTCCAGATCGAAACCCCGCGCCTGCGGTTGCGGCTGCCGTGCCGCGACGATTACGAGGCGTGGGCCGCGTTCCTCGCCGACGAGGTGGCGACGCGCTACATCGGCGGCGTCCAGGCGCGCTCGCAGGCGTGGCGCAGCCTGGCGGGGATGCTGGGAAGCTGGCACCTGCAAGGGTTCGCGATGTTCTCGGTGATCGAGAAGGCCAGCGGGCGCTGGATCGGCCGCGTCGGTCCCTGGCAGCCGGAAGGCTGGCCGGGCACGGAAGTGGGCTGGAGCCTGGTGCGCGACGCCTGGGGGCAGGGCTATGCCACCGAGGCCGCCACCGCCAGCATCGACTGGGCCTTCGACCGGCTGGGCTGGGACACCGTCATCCACACCATCGCGCCGGACAACGCCGCCTCCAAGGCGGTCGCCGCCCGGCTAGGCTCGCGCTTCCTGCACATGGGGCGGCTGCCGGAGCCCCAGCACGAGATGGCGGTGGAGATCTGGGGCCAGACACGGGCGCAATGGCGGGCGGGCAGGCCGTCGTCGCCATGACGGCATCCGCGTTGGAAGCCGGTCTGCAACAGGCCGTGCCCGTGCTGGCGCGGACGTTCCGCGACCCCTGGTGGATCATCGGCAGCGCCGCGATGGCGCTGGCCGGCGTGCCGGACATCGTGCCGCAGGACATCGACGTGCTGTGCAGCCACGACGACGCCGACCGCCTGCGCCTGCGCTGGCGCATGCACGAGGCCGGCGACTCCCGGCCGCGCGACGGCATGCGCTTCCGTTCCGCGTTCTCCCGCTACGAGCACCTGCCGGTGCCGCTGGAAGCGATGGGCGGGCTGGAAGTGATGACGGCGGACGGATGGCGCGCGCTGGAGGTCCGGGAGGATATCCGCACCGTGCACGCCGGCTGTGAACTGCGCCTGCCGACGCTGGCCGAACAGCGCCGCATCCTGCACCTGTTCGGCCGCGACAAGGACCTGGCCAAGGCCGCACGGCTGGCGGCCTTCATGGAGGAGGCGACCGGTGTCGCCTGAGCCCGTGACCGTCCATGGCATGTCCACCTCGGGCAATTGCCACAAGGTGCGGCTACTGCTGGAGCAGTTAGGTCGCCCCTACGCCTGGGTGGAAGTGGACAGCGCTGGCGGCGCCACACGCACGCCGGACTACCTGGCCAGGAATCCCAACGGCAAGGTGCCGATGCTGGAGCGCGCCGACGGCGGCATCCTGGTCGAATCCAACGCCATCCTGTGCTGGCTGGCCGAAGGCACGTCCTTCCTGCCGGCCGACGCGTGGCAGCGCGCGCAGGTGCTGAGCTGGCTGTTCTTCGAGCAGTACAGCCACGAACCGTGCGTCGCCGTGGCGCGCTTCATCCGCGGCTGGACGCCGCCGGATTCGCCGCGCCGCGCCGAATTGCCGCGCCTGTACGAGCGCGGCGCGCAGGCGCTGGCGGTGATGGAACTGTACCTGGCGAAGGCGCCCTGGTTCACCGGGCCGGGCTACGGCGTGGCCGACATCGCCCTGTTCGCCTACACCCATTGCGCCGGCGACGGCGGCTTCGACCTGTCGCCGTATCCCCGCATCACCGACTGGCTGGCGCGCGTGCGCGCCCCGCCGG
>CALJUL010000130.1 GCA_937975725.1 uncultured Pseudoxanthomonas sp.
CGCCGATGTCGCCCATGAACACCATCGCCGGGTAGGTGTTGAACCACAGGAAGCCCAGCCCGGCGCCGGCGATGGCCGCGCAGATGATGATCAGCTCGCCCGCACCCGGCACCTGCGGGATCTGCAGGTAGCTGGAGAACACCGCGTTGCCCGAGGCGTAGGCGAACACGCCCAGCGCGCAGGCCACCAGCACCGTGGGCATGATCGCCAGGCCGTCCAGGCCGTCGGTCAGGTTGACCGCGTTGGAGAAGCCGACGATCCAGAAGTAGGCGATGGCGACGAAGCCGATGCCCGCCAGCGGCAGCGCGATCGACTTGAAGAACGGCACGTAGAAGGTGGTCGCCGCCGGCACGTCGGCGTACAGGTACAGGTACAGGCCGGCGGCCAGGCCGAACACCGACTGCAGCAGGTACTTCCAGCGCGACTTCAGGCCGTTGGGGTCGCGCCTGACGATCTTGATCCAGTCGTCGTACCAGCCGATGGCGCCGTAGGCCAGCATCACCAGCAGCACCACCCACACATATTTGTTGCGCAGGTCGCCCCACAGCAGCACCGCGGCCAGCACGGTGATCAGGATCAGCGCGCCGCCCATGGTCGGCGTGCCGGCCTTGGAGAAGTGCGTCTGCGGGCCGTCCTGGCGGATCGGCTGGCCGCCCTTGAGCTGGCCCAGCCGGCGGATCACCGCCGGGCCCAGCCACAGCGACAGGAACAGCGAGGTCAGCGCCGCGAGGATGCCGCGGAACGTCAGGTAGCCGAACAGGCCGAAGAAGTTCTCCAGGCTCTGCAGCCAGCGGGCCAGTTCAAGCAACATGCGGTGCGTCCTCCCCGGACAGCAGGGCGTTCACCACCCGGTCCATCGCGCTGCCGCGCGATCCCTTGACCAGGCAGCGGACGCCGGCGCGCAGGTCGGCGCGCAGCGCGGCGACCAGCGAAGCGTGGGTTTCGTGGGAATGCGCGCCCTCGCCGAAGGCGGCGGCGGCGGCGGCGCTGAGCGGCCCCAGCGTGTACAGGCGGCGGATGCCGGCCGCCTTCGCGCGGCGCCCGGCGTCGGCGTGCAGCGCTTCGGCGTCGGCGCCGAGTTCGCGCATGTCGCCCAGCACCAGCCAGGCTTCGCCGCCGGCCTGCGCGCCCACCGCAGCCAGCGTGTCGATGGCCGCGGCCAGCGAGCCGGGGTTGGCGTTGTAGCTGTCGTCGACCAGCACCGCGCCGCCGGGCAGCGTGTGCGCGACCTGGCGGCCGGCCACCGGCTGCGCGGCGGACAGACCCTCGGCGATGGTCGCCAGCGAGACGCCGCAGGCCAGCGCCAGCGAAGCCGCGGCCAGCGCGTTGAGCACGTTGTGCCGCCCCGGCAGCGCCAGTTGCACGGCCGCCTCGCCGTGCGGCGCGACCAGTACGAAGGCGGTGCCGTCGGCGCCGGCGCGCAGGTCGCGGGCGCCGACGTCGGCGCTGGCCTCCAGGCCGAAGCGCAGCAGCCTGCGCCCGGGCGCCAGGCCGGCGAAATACTCGGCGAAGGCGTCGTCGGCATTGATCACCGCGGTGCCGTCGGCCGGCAGCGCGCGGTAGATCGCGCCCTTGGTCTCGGCCACGCCCATCAGCGAGCCCATCCGCTCCAGGTGCGCCGGCGCGACGTTGTTCACCAGCGCCACCTGCGGCGGCGCCACGTCGGTCAGGTAGGCGATGTCGCCCGGCTTGCCCGCGCCCATCTCGTAGACGGCGAAGTCGGCGTCGTCCGGCGCGTCGATCACCGCCATCGGCAGGCCGATCTCGTTGTTGCGGTTGCCGGGATTGCAGTAGGTGTGGCCGGCGCGCTGCAGGATCGACACCACCAGCGCCTTGACCGTGGTCTTGCCGTTGCTGCCGGTCAGCGCCACCACCTTGCCGGCACGGTCGCGCTGCAGGCCGGCGGCGATGCGCGCCAGCGCCAGCAGCGTGTCCGGCACCACCACCTGCGGCACGTCCACCGCCACCGCGTGGTCGACCATCACCGCGCCGGCGCCGCGCATGGCGGCGTCGTAGGCGAAGTCGTGGCCGTCGAAGCGCTCGCCGCGCAGCGCCACGTACAGGCTGCCGGGTTGCAGCGCGCGGGTGTCGTGCGCCACCGCGCCGATCACCAGGTCGTCGCCGACCAGTTCGCCGCCCGCCCAGTGCGCTAGCAGGGAAAGGGGAAGCCGCTTCACTTGCGCGCCTCCAGGGCCTGGCGGGCCACGGCGGTGTCGTCGAAGGGATGCCGCACGCCCTGCACGTCCTGGTAGGGCTCGTGGCCCTTGCCGGCCACCAGCACGATGTCGCCGGCGCCCGCGCCGGCGATGGCGCCGGCGATGGCGCGACCGCGGTCGCGCTGCACCAGCACGCGCTCCGGATGTGCGAAGCCGGCCAGGATGTCGGCCACGATGCGGTCGCCGTCCTCGTTGCGCGGGTTGTCGTCGGTCACCACCACCGTATCGGCCAGGCGCTCGGCGATGGCCGCCATCTGCGGCCGCTTGCCGGTGTCGCGCTCGCCGCCGCAGCCGAACACGCACGCCAGCCGCCCCTGCACGTGGCCGCGCAGGCTGGACAGCGCCTGCTCCAGCGCGTCCGGCGTGTGGGCGTAGTCGATCACCACCAGCGGCGCACCGCCCTCGCCGCCCAGCCGGTTCATGCGGCCCTGGATGGGCAGCAGCCGCGACAGCGTGCGCGCGATGTCCGCCGGCGCATCGCCCAGCGCATGCAGCGCGCCGGCCACGGCCATCAGGTTGTCCACGTTGAAGCGGCCCAGCAGGCGCGACTGCACCGGATGCGCGGTGCCGTCGGCGACCAGGTCGAAGCCGATGCCGCCGCCATCCAGGCGCAGCGCATCGGCGCGCAGCACGGCCCCTTCCTGCCCGCGCGAGGTCACGCCCACGCGGCGCACGCCGGCCGGCAGGCGCGCGTGCAGTTCGCGGCCGTAGGTGTCGTCCAGGTTGACCACGCCGGCCTGCAGGCCCGGGCGCGAGAACAGCAGCGACTTTGCCGCGCCGTAGCGCTCCATGTCGCCGTGGTAGTCCAGATGGTCGCGGGTGAGGTTGGTGAACACGCCCACGTCGAAGTGCACGGCGTCCACGCGGCCCTGGTCGAGCGCGTGCGAGCTGACTTCCATCGCCACCGCCTTCGCGCCGGCGTCGCGGAACTGCGCCAGCAGCGCGTGCATCTGCAGCACCAGCGGCGTGGTGAAGCCGGTCGGCACCACTTCGCCGTACATGCCCGCGCCCAGCGTGCCGACGGTCGCGCAGCGGATACCGCGGATGTGCCACGCCTGCGCCAGCAACTGCACGGTCGAGGTCTTGCCGTTGGTGCCGGTGACGCCGACCATCTTCATCTCGTGCGACGGCGCGGCGTGGAAGCGGTCGGCCAGCGCGCCCATGCGCGCACGCAGGCCGGGCACGGCGATGGCGTCCTTCGGCGCTTCCAGTCCTTCCGGCACCGGCGGCTCGAACAGCACCGCGCTGGCGCCCTTCTGCTTGGCCTGCGCAACGAAATTGAGCCCGTGCGCGCCGAAGCCGGCGATGGCGACGAAGGCGTCGCCGGGCTGCACGGTGCGGCTGTCCAGGGTCAGGCCGCGCACCACGATGTCACGCGGCACGTCCACGTCGGGCAGCAGTTCGGCCAGGGCCATCATGCGCCTCATTGCATGTTCCCCGCGGGCGGCGGCGGCACGTCGACGGCGGTCGGATCGGTGGTGTCGACCACGTCGTCCACCGGGGCGGGCACGTTCACCGCGACCGTGCGCGCGCCCTTGCCCTGGTTCTTCGCCTGCGCGGCCAGCCAGGTCTCGATGTCGTCCGGCGGCACGTCCATCAGCCGCAGCGCGCCGTCCATGACGTTGTGGAACACCGGCGCCGCCACCAGGCCGCCGTAGTAGCCGCCCTCCTGCGAATCGGTGATCACCACCACGGCGGCGAAGCGCGGGTTGCTGGCCGGCACCAGGCCGGCGAACAGCGAGGCATAGCGGCCGCGGGCATAGCCGCCGCCGGAGGCGACGCGCGCGGTGCCGGTCTTGCCGGCGACGCGGTAGCCGAGCACGCCGGCGCGCTTGGCGCCGCCCTGGGTGACCACGGTCTCCATCATGCCCACGACCTCGCGGGCGATGGCCGGATCCAGCACCTGCGACGCCTCGTGGTGCTCGCCCTTGACGAAGGTCGGCGTGACCAGCTTGCCGCCGTTGCCCAGCGCCGCGTACGCGCGCGCGATCTGCAACGGCGTGGCCGACAGACCGTAGCCGTAGGACATGGTGGCTTTCTGCAAACCGTTCCAGCGGTCCGGCGGCGCCAGCATGCCCGAGGCCTCGCCGGGGAAGCCGCTGCCGGGCTTCTGGCCGTAGCCGAAGCTGCGGATGCTCTCGTAGAAATAGGCGTTGGGCAGCTTCTCGGCCAGCTTCACGGAGCCGATGTTCGAGCTCTTGGTGATGATGCCGGTGACGGTCAGCACGCCGTTGTTCCGCGGCACGTCGCGGATGGTGTAGCGGCCCAGCGCCATGTAGCCGGGATTGGTGTTGACCAGCGTCGACGGCTGCACCGCGCCGGCCTTGAGCGCGGTCGAGACGGTCAGCGGCTTCATCGTCGAGCCCGGCTCGACCATGTCGGTCACGGCGCGGTTGCGGCGCGCGTCCGGCTTCACCCGGTCGATGGCGTTGGGGTTGTAGGTGGGCAGGTTGACCATGGCCAGTACTTCGCCGGTGGTCACGTCCATGATCACGATCGAGCCGCTGCTGGCCTGGTGCTCGGTCAGCGCGTTGCGCAGCTCGCGGTAGGCCAGGTACTGGATGCGGCGGTCGATGCTGAGCGTCAGGTCCTTGCCCGGCTGCGCGGAGCGGATCAGGTCGACGTTCTCGACGATGCGCCCGCGATTGTCGCGGATCACCTTCTGCGCGCCCGGCGTGCCGCTGAGCCATTCGTCGAAGGCCAGCTCCAGCCCTTCCTGGCCGCGGTCGTCGACGTTGGTGAAGCCCAGCACGTGGGCCATCGCCGGCCCCTGCGGGTAGAAGCGGCGGAACTCGCGCTGCGAGAACACGCCCGGGATCTTGTGCGCCAGGATCCGGTGCGCCTCGTCCGGGTTGATCCGGCGCTTGAGGTACAGGAATTCCTTGTCGGCGCGCTGGGACAGGCGGTTGCTCAGGTGGTCGAGCGGCACGCCCAGCACGTTCGCCAGCTCGGGCAGGCGGTCCGGATTCTTCAGCAGTTCCTGCGGGTTGCCCCACACCGATTCCACCGGCGAGGACACCGCCACCGGCTCGCCGTTGCGGTCGGTGATCATGCCGCGCGAGGTCGGGATGGGGATTTCGCGCAGGAAGCGCGCATCGCCCTGGCGCTGGTAGAAATCGTGGTTGATCAGTTGCACGTAGGCGGCGCGCCCGACCAGGCTGACCGAGCACAGGCCCATCGTGCCCAGCACCAGCGCCAGGCGGCCGCGCAGGTTGAAGCGCGCGCGGTTGCGGTTCTTGATCGGCGCGGCGGTCATGGACGGATCACCACCACGTCGGCGGCCTCCGGGAACTTCATGCCCAGGCGCACGCGCGCCACCTGGTCGATGCGGGTGGCCTCGGCCACGGTGGCCTGTTCCAGTTGCAGGCGGCCGAACTCGACGTTCAGCTCGTCGCGCGCGCGCTCCAGCCGCGTCACCTCGTCGAACAGCACGCGGTGGCGGTGGCGCGAATACACCAGCCCGATCGCCGAGGCGATGTTGCCCAACACCAGCACGACCAGCAGGAAGCGGGTCATGGGGCGCCTCCCGTTCCCAGCTTCTCCGCCACCCTCAGCACCGCGCTGCGCGCGCGCGGATTGGCGGCGATCTCGTCGGCCTCGCCCTTCTGCCCAGCGCCGATGGCGCGCAGCACGGGCACGAAGGTCTCCGCCGCCGGCAGCCGGCGGTTGGCCGGCGGCGCCTTGGCGTGGCGGTTGACGAACTGCTTGACGATGCGGTCTTCCAGCGAGTGGAAGCTGATCACCGCCAGCCGGCCGCCGGGCCTGAGCAGCGACAGCGCGGCGTCCAGCCCGGCCTCCAGGTCGGTCAGCTCGCGGTTGATGTGGATGCGGATGGCCTGGAAGCTGCGCGTGGCCGGGTGGATCTTGTCGCCGCCGCGCGGCACCGCCGCGGCGATCACCGCGGCCAGGTCGGCGGTGCGCTCGAACGGCCGCTCGGCGCGGCGCGCGACGATGGCGCGGGCGATGCGGCGGCTCTGCTTCTCCTCGCCGTAGGTCCACAGCACGTCGGCGATCTCGCGCTCGTCGGCGCGGGCGATCCAGGCGGCGGCGCTCTCGCCCGACTCCGGGTCCATGCGCATGTCCAGCGAGCCGTCCTTGCCGAAGCTGAAGCCGCGCTCGGCCACGTCCAGTTGCGGCGAGGACACGCCCAGGTCCAGCAGCACCCCGTCCAGCCCCTGCGCGGCGGCGTCCCACTGCGCCATGCCGGCGAAGCTGCCGCGGCGGACCGCGACGCGCGCATCGCCCGCGAACGTGCGTTCGGCATGCGAGATCGCTTCGGGGTCCTTGTCCATCAACAGCAGCCGGCCTCCCGGGCCGAGTCGTTCCAGCACACCGCGCGCATGGCCGCCGCGCCCGAAGGTGCCGTCCAGGTACGTTCCGTCCTCTTTCACCTGCAGCCCTTCCATGACCTGCGTGTACAACACCGGCAAGTGCAGCGCGGGAAGGTGACCGGCCGGCGCGGACTGCCGCGTGCCGTCACCCCGGCTCACAAGCGCAACTCGAGCATGTGTGCGCTCAGATCGTCGTCGGTGAGGGTCTGACGGATCTGCGCGTGGTGCGCCTGCTCGCTCCACAGTTCGAACTTCTCGCCCATCCCCAGCAGCACGGCCTTCTTCTCGATGCCCACCGCGCTGCGGTGGCTAGCGGGGACGCTGATGCGGCCGTTGCCGTCCAGTTCCACCGGCGAGGCCGCGCCGACCAGCTTGAGTTGCAGGCTGCGGTGCGCGCGCTGGGTGGTCGGCAGCTTGTTGACGTCGTCGCGCACGCGCTGCCAGACCTTCTCCGGGTAGAGGTACAGGCAGCCGGCCTCGAAGGGGTTGTAGGTGATCACCAGGCGGTTGCCGCACTCGCGGGCGACCAGGTCCCGGTACGCGGTGGGCACCGCGAGCCGTCCCTTGTCGTCCACTGTGATGGCGGTCTCACCTTGAAACACGAACCCCTGCCTTCCCGACCTGTCGCTGGGCGGTCATTGAACCACGAAAAACCACGAAAAACCCGATTTTCCCTCTGTTGCCCACCTTAGCATCGCGCACAGGGTTGTCAACAGGAAAACCAGCGGCAAATCGCTTGAAGGATCAATGGCTTGCAACAAACTTCAGAGACTTGTTCAAACCTTATCCACAAGTCGCTGTTTAGTCTCAAATTTTGAGATTGAAGGAAGATTCAGTGAGGTGAGCCCGGCTTCACGCTGCGGCTGCGCCCGGCCCGCCCGGCGGGCTGGAACTGCGCAAATCCGGGGGCCAGAATCGGGCCATGTGCCTAGTCGCCCTCGCCTGGAAGGTCCATCCGCGCTGGCGGCTGCTGCTGGCCGGCAACCGCGACGAATTCCACGAGCGGCCTTCCGCCCCGCTGGAGCGCTGGGCGGAACCGCCGGGCGTGCTGGCCGGCCGCGACCTGCTGTCCGGCGGCACCTGGGCCGGCGCCGACGCGCGGGGACGGGTGGCAGTGGTCACCAACGTCCGCGACCCGGCGATCCGGGTGGTGGGTGCGCCTTCCCGCGGCCAGTTGGCGGCGGGATTCCTGGCCGGCGGGGACGGCGCGGACCATCGCGCCGCCGGCCTGCTGGCCGCCGCGGACGCCTTCGCCCCCTTCAACCTGCTGCTGGCCGACGGCCTGGACTGCGAATACCTGAGCAACTACCCCACGCCGCGGCGCATCCCCCTGGCGCCGGGCGTGCACGGCCTGTCCAACGGCGACCTGGACGAACCCTGGCCCAAGACCCGCGCCCTGAAGGCGCGGCTGGCCGACTGGATGACCCTCGACACCGACGACGTGGCGCCGCTGTGGCAGGCACTGGCCGACGAAACGCAGCCGGATGACGCCCGCCTGCCCGACACTGGCGTGGGCCTGGAACGCGAACGCCTGCTGTCGCCCGCCTTCATCCGCGGCCCGCTCTACGGCACCCGCGCCAGCACCCTGATCGCCGTCGACCACGCCGGCCACGGCTGGATCAGCGAACGCCGCTTCGGCCCCGACGGCAGCCCGCTGGGCGAAACCACGCTGCGGATCGGAGCGGGTGGATAGCGACGGCCACACCTCTCCACTCTGTGCAGGCCCGCCCGTCCCTGCGCGTGTCTCCGTCTCTGCCGCGCCTTCCTTATGTCTATCGCGACTCCCATAGGAGCGACGCAAGTCGCGACCGGAACCCCCGACAACCCGAGATGACCGCCCCGCACGGCCCAGGACGAATCTTGCAAGCCCAAGGCGAACCTCCTTTCCAGTCGTCGGACCGGATTGCCCCACGACCAATGGAGCCTGCCATGCAGGTGATTCACGGGCCCGCGCGTCGCGACTTACGTCGCTCCCACAGCGCGACGTTGCGGCCTGCGGGGTCATGCGCCATGCGACCGGGACGCTTCTCTGGCTGCGCCGACGAACCATGCGCACTGCGCATGCGAGCACGCACGAGAACGACCGCACGCAATCCGGGATTCAACGCACGAGCCGCAGGCATTTCCGCAATATCACCAGACCGCGCGCGCAAACTGCACGCGCAATTCCCGTGCACAAAGAACGATGCCGGCCTTCGCGGAAACGCGCGCGGAAAATCAGGCACGATGGCCCATGGCCTGCCCGCGGCCCGGGTCCGTAGCCCGAGGCCCGCATCGCAATCCGCAGGAGCTTGGTCACACCGAACGCGGCGAAGGAAGTGGCGGAGCCGGCCGGTAAGCCGGGTTCTGTCGTGGACAGTCATTCCTCTAGGCGCATCGTCGCCGATACGCTCGAGCAACCTACCCGGAGGCGCTGCGGGCCGCAGCATGGCCTCCCTATTTGGTCTTGCTCCCGGTGGGGTTTGCCGTGCCGGTCCGTTGCCGGACTCGCGGTGCGCTCTTACCGCACCATTTCACCCTTGCC
>CALJUL010000131.1 GCA_937975725.1 uncultured Pseudoxanthomonas sp.
TTGTCGGTCAGCAGCATGGTCACCGCGCCCGCCAGCACCGGCATCACCGCGATCAGCAGGAACGCGGTGATCAGCCAGGTCCAGCAGAAGATCGGCATCTTCAGCAGGTCGATGCCCGGCGCGCGCATGTTCAGCACCGTGGCGATGATGTTGATCGCGCCCATGATCGAGCTGATGCCCATCATATGGATGGCGAAGATGGTGAACGCCACGTTGGCGCCGCCCTGCAGCGACAGCGGCGGGTACAGCGTCCAGCCGCCGGCCGGCGCGCCGCCCGGCAGGAACAGCGACATCAGCAGCAGGGTGAAGGCGAACGGCATGATCCAGAAGGACCAGTTGTTCATGCGCGGCAGCGCCATGTCCGGCGCGCCGATCTGCAGCGGCACCATCCAGTTGGCCAGGCCGACGAAGGCCGGCATCACGCCGCCGAAGATCATGACCAGCGCGTGCACCGTGGTCATCTGGTTGAAGAACTCGGGGCTGATCAGTTGCAGGCCCGGCAGCATCAGCTCGGCGCGGATCATCACCGACATGCCGGCGCCGATGATGAACATGATGAAGCTGAAGACCAGGTAGAGGGTACCGATGTCCTTGTGGTTCGTGGAGAAGAACCACCGGTCGATGAAGCCCTGCTGGTGACCGTGATGATCGTCGTGATGGTCTACGGCGGAGTTGGCCATGTGCTTGCTCTCTTGCAACTTGTACGGACGATCGATCAGCCCTGCGCCTGCGGCGCGGGAGTCTCGGCGGGGGCGGGTTCGGCGGCGGCCGGGACGGCCTCGCCTTCGGCCGGGGCGGCGTCACCGGCCGGCGCCGCGGGTGCGGGCTCGGCGGCCGGGGCGGGCTTCTTCGAGGCCAGCCACTGTGCGTACTCGGCCTTGGGCACGACCTTCACCACGATGGGCATGAAGCCGTGGTCCTTGCCGCACAGCTCGGCGCACTGACCGCGGTAGACGCCCGGTTCCTTGATCTCGGTCCAGGCCTCGTTGACGATGCCCGGGATGGCGTCCTGCTTCCAGCCCAGCGCCGGCACCCACCAGGCGTGGATGACATCGTCGGCGGTGATCACGAAGCGGATCTTGGTGTCGGTGGGCAGCACCAGCGGGTTGTCCACGTCCAGCAGGTAGTGCGGATACGCCTTGATCTGGGCCTGGGTGGTGGTCTTGTCTTGGCGCATGCGGTCGGACTCGCGGTCCAGGCGGCTGGTGAACTCCACGCCCTCGCCCAGATATTCGTACTTCCACATCCACTGGTAGCCGGTGACCTTGACGGTCATCTCGGCGTTGCGGGTGTCGTACATGGCGATCAGCTTGGCGGTCGCCGGCCAGGCCATGACCACCAGGATCAGCACCGGGATGACGGTCCAGATGATCTCGGCGGTAGTGTTGTGGCTGAACTGCGCGGCCACCGCGCCCTTGGACTTGCGGAACTTGAACATCGCGTAGGCCATCGCGCCGAACACGATGATGCCGATGACGATGCAGACCCACAGCGCCACCATGTGCGCGTCGTAGGCATGCTGCGAGGAGCTGGTGACGCCCCTGCCCATGTTGAGCTGCCACGGCTTAGGGTCCGCCGACTGCGCCCAGGCCAGCGCCGGCATCGCCAGCAGCGTGCACGCCGTCGCCAACCGCTTCCACATCCCATTCACTTGCGTCATTGCCTAGACCCCAATGCGTCATCGGTTGCGGCCGCTCGCGGCCGCCAGTAAATCCTGCAGTCTCTCCGCCAGCTCCCGGCGTTCGGCCGGTCCCAGGAAGTCGCCCACCCGGACCTGCCTGCCGCTGGAAGCCAGCGAAATCCTTTCGCCGTCCCGCTCGATGCACAGGCGCACCCAGTAGGGATGCGCCCGGAACACCGCACCGGCCCGGGACCGGTCCACCACCACAGCGTCCGGGCCGATGGTGATGTCCTCGCGCCGCTCGCCGCTGCGCCAGAGCGCCCGCAGCGCCGCGGCGACGATGGCCGAATGGAGCAATGCGAAGGCCGGCGCGAAGGCATTGCCTCCCCACCAGCCCAGCATGGCGACCACCCACATGGCCCCCGCCAGCACGGCGAACAACTGGACGAACTGGCGGCGCGTCAGCGCCCGCGGCGGCCGCAGCCGGAGCTGCGCGCCGTGTCCGTCCCACGATGACGGCACCACTTCGATCATGTCGCCAGCCACACGGTAGAGGCCGCGGAAATCCGTTAAATGGTAGCCCCCGGGCACAGCGGGCGGCAAGCCGCATTGATCCGGCGCAATGCGCGCGGGGCCCGGGCGAGCGCGCGGATGGCGGCGTTCCGGCGCGCCCGGCGGCCCGCCGGGGCCGGCCTGCGGGCTTTCCGTACCCGCCCGCAGGCCCGCGGGCATACCCGGCCTGCGCGGTGCGTCCTACACTAATGGACTGCCTTTGGACTGCACCCGCCGCATGTCGACCCCATCGCCCCTGCCGACGACCGCCACGCCGCCCGCCGGCGCCATCGTCTCCCCCGAACTCCCGCCGGCGCCCGCGCCGCTGCGGGCCGCCATCACCGCCGCCTGGCTGCGCGACGAGACCGAGCACGTCCGCGAACTGCTGGAACAGGCCCGCCTGCCGGCCGAGGAGCAGGCCCGGGCGCAGAGGCTGGCCGTGGACCTGGTGAAGCGCGTCCGCGCCCGCGCCCAGGACCAGGGCGCCATCGAGGCTTTCATGCGCCAGTACGACCTGGGCAGCGAGGAAGGCGTGCTGCTGATGTGCGTGGCCGAGGCGCTGCTGCGCATCCCGGACCAGGAGACCGCCGACAAGCTGATCCGCGACAAGCTGGGCGACGCGGACTGGGAGAAGCACCTGGGCCAGAGCGACTCGGTGCTGGTCAACGCCTCCACCTGGGGCCTGATGCTGACCGGCAAGCTGGTCAACCTGAACGACCTGACCCGCGCCGACGTGCCCGGCGCCTTCAAGCGCCTGGTCGGCCGCGTCGGCGAGCCGGTGATCCGGCTGGCCGTGCGCCAGGCCATGCGCATCATGGGCCACCAGTTCGTCATGGGCCGGACCATCGACGAGGCGCTGGCGCGCAGCCGCAAGGGCGACAACGCGGCCTACCGCTATTCCTTCGACATGCTGGGCGAGGGCGCGCTGACCTCGAAGGACGCCGCCCGCTACCTGGAGGCCTACCGCAAGGCGATCCACGCCATCGGCAAGACGGGGCCGTTCGCCGACGTCTTCGCCGCCCCCAGCATCTCGATCAAGCTGTCCGCGCTGCACCCGCGCTACGAGCACGCCAAGCGCGCCCGGGTGATGAAGGAACTGGCGCCCGGCATCCTGGAACTGGCGCAACTGGCCAAGTCCTACGGCATCGGCTTCACCATCGACGCCGAGGAAGCCGACCGCCTGGAACTGTCGCTGGACCTGATCGAAGCGACCTTCTCCGACCCCTCGCTGGACGGCTGGGAAGGCTATGGCCTGGCCGTGCAGGCCTACCAGAAGCGCACGCCCTACGTGATCGACTTCCTCGCCGACCTGGCCCGCCACACCGGCCGCCGCATGCCGGTGCGGCTGGTCAAGGGCGCGTACTGGGACGCCGAGATCAAGCGCGCGCAGATCGACGGCCACCCGGGCTACCCGGTGTTCACCCGCAAGCCGAACACCGACGTGTCCTACCTTGCCAACGCGCGCCGCATGTTCGAGCACGGCGACGCGCTGTACCCGATGTTCGCCACCCACAACGCGCAGACCATCGCCGCGATCCGCTCCATCGCCCAGGGCCGCCCCTACGAGCACCAGAAGCTGCACGGCATGGGCGACGACCTGTACGCCGAAGTGGTGCCGGCGGACCGCCTGGACATCCCCTGCCGCGTCTACGCGCCGGTGGGCAGCCACGAGGACCTGCTGCCCTACCTGGTACGCCGCCTGCTGGAAAACGGCGCCAATTCCAGCTTCGTCAACCGCATCACCGACGAGAACGTCGCCATCGAGGACCTGGTGCGCGATCCGGTGCAGACCGTGTCCGGCTTCGACTCCATCCCGCACCCGCGCATCCCGCTGCCGGTCGACCTCTTCCGCAACCAGCCGGCGCCGATCGCCGCTTCTGACAGGAACAACTCCATGGGCGCCAACCTCGCCAACGACAACGACCTGCGCGCCCTGGCCGAGCGCGTCAACGCCGCGGTGAAGCCCTGGCACGCCGCGCCGCTGGTGCCGGGCGCGGTCGTGTCCACCACCGCGCTGCCGGTGACCAACCCGGCCGACCGTCGCCAGACCGTCGGCGAGTGGCAGCCGGCCGACGGCGCCACGGTGGAGAAGGCGCTGGGCAATGCGGTGGCCGCGCAGCCGGCGTGGGACCGCACCCCGGCCGCCAGCCGCGCCGCCATCCTCGAGCATGCCGCCACGCTGCTGGAGCAGCGCATGCCCGAGTACATCGCGCTGTGCGTGAAGGAAGCCGGCAAGACCATCCCCGACAGCGTGGCCGAAGTGCGCGAGGCGGTGGACTTCCTGCGCTACTACGCCGCGCAGGCGCGCGCGCAGTTCGGCGCGCCGGAACAGCTACCCGGCCCGACCGGCGAATCCAACCAGTTGCAGTTGCAGGGCCGCGGCGTGTTCGTCTGCATCAGTCCGTGGAACTTTCCGCTGGCGATCTTCCTGGGCCAGGTCAGCGCCGCACTGGCCGCCGGCAACAGCGTGATCGCCAAGCCGGCCGAGCAGACCAACCTGATCGGCCATGCGGCGGTGAAGTTGCTGCACGAAGCGGGTATTCCCGAGGCGGTGCTGCAGTTCCTGCCCGGCGACGGCGCCACCGTCGGCGCAGCGTTGACCAAGGATCCGCGCGTGGCCGGTGTCGCGTTCACCGGCTCCACCGAGACCGCGCGCGCGATCAACCGCGCGCTCGCCGGCCGCGACGCCGGCCCGATCGCCACGCTGATCGCCGAGACCGGCGGCCAGAACGCCTTCATCGCCGACTCGTCCGCGCTGCCGGAGCAACTGGTGAAGGACGCGATGGGCTCGGCCTTCACCTCCGCCGGCCAGCGCTGCTCGGCCGCGCGCGTGCTGTTCGTGCAGGACGACATCGCCGACAAGGTGATGACGATGCTGGCCGGCGCGATGGACGAATTGAAGGTCGGTGACCCCGGCCTGCTGTCCACCGACGTTGGCCCGGTGATCGATGCCGACGCACTGAAGATCCTCGACGACCACGCCGCGCGCATGGCGAAGGAAGCGCGCCTGATCAAGCAGGCCAACGCGGGCGACGACACCGCTCACGGCACCTTCTTCGCCCCGCGCGCGTGGGAGCTGAAGTCGCTGGACCAATTGCACAAGGAGATCTTCGGGCCCGCCCTGCACGTGGTGCGCTGGAAGGCCGACCAACTGGACCAGGTGATCGACGCCATCAACGCCACCGGCTACGGCCTGACCCTGGGCGTGCACTCGCGCATCGACGAGACCATCGACCGCATCGCCGCGCGGGTGAAGGTGGGCAACGTCTACGTCAACCGCAACCAGATCGGCGCGGTGGTCGGCGTGCAGCCGTTCGGCGGCCAGGGCCTGTCCGGCACCGGCCCCAAGGCCGGCGGCCCGCACTACCTGCCGCGCTTCGCCACCGAGAAGACGGTGACGGTCAACACCACGGCCGCCGGCGGCAACGCCTCGCTGCTGACCCTGGGCGACTGAGGCGCCGCTCGCGCGCAGCGGGGCCTCGCTTCCCCGCTGCGCGTTGCCTCCGTCGCCGACTCCGGCCGGCCGCGAGAATTCCGCGGCCGACGCGCGCAAGGCAAGGACGTTCATGGACGAGAAAATGCAGCAGATGCTGCTGGGCATCCCGGGCGCCAGGCGCGCGGCCAGCGGCGTGATCCTGCCGATGGAGGGCGGCGGCTTCTACCATGTGCATGCCGTGCACGATCTCGCTTCGCAGCAGGACCTGAGCGACGACGAACGGTTCTACCTCGCCTTCTGCGCCAGGCGCGAGATACTCCGCCTGCGGGAACTGCGCAACGGCCACGACTACCTGCTGCGCCTGCGCGCCAATGCGCTGGTCGATTCGGCGCGCGGGGTCAGGGTGATGAACGCCAGGCGCCAGGCCTTCGAGCAGAAGGGGCGCCCGTGGTCGCTGACCGAGTACTACCACACCCGCGACCACCACCATAAGCAGTACCTGGAGTTGCTCGGCCGGGCGCATCGCAAACGGTTGCGCGACATCCCCGCCGGGCTGGCCTTCGTCCCCGAGATGAACGCGCTGTGCGTGCGTTCGCTGGTCGGCGACATCGTCGTGGCCTCGGAGAATCTCGAACACTTCTACCGTTACATGACCCTGGCCTTCCACGGACGGGAACTGGGCATGGCCGACCTCGACCGCAACCACGCCCTGCTGATCGCGGCGCGGATCGCGCGCGGTTCGGAGGCGCCGGACTTCGACCTCGATCCGCGCGGCGTACTGGAACCCGTGCTGGAGCGCGAAGTGGCCCGCCGGGTGCACGCGCAGATGCAGTTCACCTTCGGCCACGAATACGCCCATCTGCTGCGCGGCCACCTGGCCGGCGACGCGACGGCCGTGGCCGGCGCCGGCGACGTCAAGACCTACGCCCACGCGCTGGAGTATGAGGCGGACCTGTATGCCGTCAGGCACGTCGAGCAGCATGCCGACGCCTGCCGGACGATCGCCGAGGGCGCCTGCGACGTACTGGTCCATCTCGATTTCATCGGCAGGGTGCACGACCTCTGCGCGCTCAAGGCTTTCAGCGTCTCCTCCACCCATCCTTCGCCCGAACAGCGCCTGCGCCGGCTGCACCAGGCGCTGGGCAAGCGCTCGCCGCTGGCCGGCGACGCGCAGATCGATGCCCTGCTGGAACGCAGCGCCGCGATGGCCGAACGGCTGCGGCGGATCGTGGACGCCGCCGCGGACCGGGGACAGGACCTCATGGAGGTCTATGGCTCGGCCTACCTGCCCGGCTACAAGCCGAAGCGGTTGCAGGATCGCATCGACTACTGAACCGGGGCGGACCGTCGCGGGGCATGGCGGGGCGCTTCGCCCGCGCCGTCGCGGCCTCCCGCCGCAATGCCGCCGCGGCCATCGCTGAATCCCTGCGCGGCCCGGGCGGAGACCGTCCCCCCATCCTGCCGGTTTGCGGCGTATTCTGCGTTCCAGCAAAGATCGGGAGCTTCACGGCCAGCATGGCCCTGCGTGCATGACGACGGATTTCTACAACCTGCTGTTGAGCGACTGCGTGCTCGCGGCGGTACTGCTGGTCCTGTTCTTCTACGTGGGCAAGGTGTCGCGCGGCGTGCGCGGCATCGCCACCTGGGGCGTGGCGCATTTCCTGTATTCGCTGGGCGCGGCCATGCTGGACGGCACCTCGCAGGAAATGGCGCGCGCCGGCGAGACCCACACCGCGTACTGGATCGCCGGCATCGGCGGGCTGCTGGCCTGCGCGGGCCTGGCCGGGCTGGCGTGGTCGATCATCCAGTTCGTCCAGCAGCGCGCGCTGCGCGGCTGGGAACACGCGCTGCTGCCGGTGTGCGTGGGCTTCTCGCTGGCCGGCTGGCTGCTGGTCGGCACGGTGGACGCGCAGGGCGCGGCGATGAGCGCGGCGGAAGTCATCATGCTGCTGGTGGTGATCCGCCACCTGCTGGCGCTGCGTGCGCCGCCGGACCACATGCCCGCGCGGCTGATGGTGCTGGGCTGCATCGTGCTGCTGTGGCTGTACGGCCGCGACCTGGTGGAAGCCGTCACCGGCAACTACGGCCCCAATCCGCTGTGGGTCAACACCGACCTGTCGATCTGGTTCCTGCTCAATTTCTGCATGCTGATGCTGACCAGTTTCCGCGCGGCCGAGCCGCTGCGGCAGAGCGCGCTGTTCGATCCGCTGACCGGCGCGCTCAACCGGCGCGGCCTGAACAGCGAACTCGGCGCGCCGGCGCACGCGTCCTCGGTGGAGCACGGGCTGGCGGTGATCGCGCTGGACCTGGACCATTTCAAGGCGGTCAACGACCACCACGGCCACGAGGCCGGCGACCAGGTGCTGCAACGATTCTCCGACGTGGTGCGCGGCTGCATCCGCAGCGACGACCTGTTCGCGCGGCTGGGCGGCGAGGAATTCATGCTGGTGCTGCGCGACACCAACGCCGAGGCGGCGCAGGCGCTGGCCGAACGGATCCGCCAGCAGGTGATGGCGCTGGAATTCGCGCCGGTCGGCACCCGGTTCCGGGTGACGGTGAGCCTGGGCATTTCCTTCACCGCCGACCGCAAGGCGCGCTACGACACTTTGATGCGGCTGGCCGACGAGGCGCTCTACGCGGCCAAGCACAACGGCCGCAACCGCATCGAGATGCGCTGGCATCCGGCACCGGCCTGAGCGGGCCGGCTACACCGACGACCCGCTCGCCGCGGCATGCCGATGCCCCGTAAAGGCATCCGGATTACTGCGCGGGATCGCACAGCGGAAGCGCACGCCGGGAGCATTGGTAACGACCGGCCTACGCACCGCAGTCCTGCTGCGTGCAACCAGAGTGCAGCGGAATCCAGATGAGCGCCCAAAAGAAAACCCCGCCGGAGCGGGGTTTTCCTCGTCCGTTCCGCGGCGCGGTCAGAACCGGTACTGCATCGACACGCCGTACAGGTCGGCGCCGCCTTCGTAGGTACCCACCAGGCGCGAGCCGCTGGACGACACCAGGTCGATCTCCGGCTTGTCGGCCATGTCCAGCTTCACGTAGCTGGCGTTGAGCTCCAGATTCTGGCTGATGTTCCAGGTCAGGCCCAGCGAGTACCAGTTGCGGTCCTCGTCGGGCATGCGCGGCGTGCGGTGGGCGCGGGCCACCGGCGATTCGTCGCGGGCGATGCCGGCGCGGAAGGTGAACTTGTCGTTGAAGGCGTACTCGCCGCCCAGCGAATAGAACCAGCTATCGTGCCAGTCGTAGTTCTCCACCGCGTCGGCCTGCAGCGGGTTGTCGAACTCGATGCGGATCTCCTTCAGCGAATCCCAGCCGGTGTGCACGCCCTCGGCCATGATCGCGAAGCGGTCGGTGGCCTGGTAGGTGACGCTGAAGGTGTGCGTGGCCGGAGTGGTCAGCTTGGCGCCGCCGCCGTCGGTCGGCTTGTAGACCGCGTTGCCGAGCACCGCGCGCACGTTGCCGGGCACCTCGAAGCTGGCGGTGCCGCGCAGCTCGTGACCGATTTCCGAGCGGTACGCATAGCCCAGCGACAGCTTGTCGGTCGGGCGCAGGTTCACGCCCACCAGCCAGCCGAAGCTGTTGTCGGTGCCGGAGATGCTGGCCACGCCGTCGTTCTTCTGCGGGCCGAACGGAGCGGCCGCCGGCGACGGGGTGATGCAGGCGGCCAGGTTGACGCGGCAGACGCCGGAGCCGAAATCCACGGCGTTGGTCAGGGTGACGTCGGCGTGCTCGTAGATCATGCCCAGGCCGACGGACAGCCGGTCGTTGAGTTCAAGCGAGGCGGCCAAGGTCAGGTCGACGATCTTCACGTCCGACTTCAGCGCATGGTAGCGGCCGACCCAGTCGCTCTCGTAGTCAGTCTTCAGGCCGAACGGCGCGCTGACCATGGCGCCCAGGGTCAGGTATTCGAAGTCGCCGCTCAGCGGCAGGATGAACGAAGCGGCGGGCACGGCGGCCAGCGCGCCGGCGTCGCCGCCCTGGCCGCCCCTCAGCGGCTGCTGCAGCGGAGTGCCGGCGGCGGCCGTGCCGCCGCCCTGGAATTTGAAGGACAGGTCGATGGCGGTCGCATCGGCCTGCAGGGTCTTCTCGGTGAAGGTGGACATGACGGCCGGGTTGTTCACCACGACCGAGGCGTCGCCCTTGGCGGACGCGGCGCCGGCCATGGCGCGGCCCTGGGCCTTGGCGCTGTTTTCCTTGAGCTGGAAGGCGGCTGCGTGCACGTCGCCGTAGGCCAGCACGCCGGCGATGCCGAGCGCCAGCGCCGAAACGCGGGTGAGGTTCTTAGCAAATTCCATCGGTGATCTCTCCGGAGACGTGGGTTGAATGCGTCTGCGCCGCCTGGGCCGCGGGTGTGTGCTCCACCCGTTGGGCCTGCCGGAAGCCCCTCCCGACATACGACGCCGTATGCAGTATACCCGCTAACCAAACGCTAACAATCCGCCGCAAGTCATTGTCCCTGTTCATTTTCGCTGCGTCGCACCATGGGCAGCCGGGAACCGGCGGGCTACAGTGCCGCGCATGTTCGTTTCCATTCCCTCGCGCAAGAAGCCGCCGGTGTGCTGGGCAACGCCGGCGCTGGTGGTGCTGCTGTCGGCCGCGTTCTGCTGGGCGCTGTCGCTCGGCGATGACGCCCACGGCCACCTGGTCACCGACTGGGGCGCGCTGAGCGGCGGCATGGTGGCGCCGGAGGTCTGGCTGGCCTCGTTGCAGAGCGGCACCGTGCTGCGGCTGTTCACTGCTCTGTTCCTGCACGCCGACTGGGCCCACCTGCTGGGCAACCTGGTGTTCCTGCTGATCTTCGGGCTGTCGGCCGAGAAGGCGATGGGGCCGTGGCGCTTCCTGCTGCTGTTCCTGGTCGGCGGCGCGGTCGCCAACGTGGCCGCGGTGCTGAGCATCGACACGCCCGACCGCGTGGTGATCGGCGCCAGCGGCGCGGTGTCGGCGGTGATCGGCGCCTACCTGGCGCTGTTCCCCAGCGCCAAGCTGGGCGTGGTGGTGCCGCTGGGGCTGTTCCTGGAATTCGTCAAGGCACCGGCCTCGGTGCTGATCGGCATCTGGGCGCTGTTGCAGGTGGTGTTCACCTTCATCGGCCCCACCCTGGGCGCCGTGGCGTGGCCGGCGCACATCGCCGGCTTCCTGTTCGGCGTGGTGTTCGCCCTGTTCGTGCGCGCAGCCATCGCGCGGCGGATGCGCAAGCGGCAGGGGTATTGAGGCCGCCCCCTTCGGCGGAAGCGGGCGCGCCTGCAAGCTTCCGTACCGGCGCGCGGAGGTGGCTGCGAACGAAGCTTTTGACTCGGGGTTTTCGCCGGATGACGGCGGCTCGCGTCCCGGCGCGGGAAGGCGGATACGGGCGCTTCCTGCACGCGGCTTTCCCCGGCACGGCGGCCGGCGGCTGCGGCCTGTCCTGAAGTGCGGGCCGGCTCCGACTCATGCAGGCAGGCTTCGTATAATCGGCAGCATGAGGAACAAGCTCTACAAGGTCACCTTCCACAACCACACCAAGGTCTACGAGCTGTACGCCCGCAAGGTGGCGGCCAGTGGCCTGTGGGGGTTCACCGAGGTCGCCGACCTCGTGTTCGACGTGCACGAGGGCCTGGTGGTGGACCCCACCGAGGAACGCCTGCGCGACGAGTTCGGCGACACGCAGGTATTACACCTGCCCATGCAGAGCATCATCCGGGTGGAGGAAGTGGAGCGCAAAGGCCAGTCCGCCATCCGCGACGCCGCTACCGGCGAGAAGGTGGTAACCCCGTTCCCGATGCCGACGAAGCCGCGTTAGGCAAACCTCAACCAAGGCGGGAAAAACATGATCATCTGGGGAACCGGCGGCAACGGCGCCGATCTGGGCGTCGTCGAACACAAGCACTGCGACACCTGCGAGAAGGAGCGGCCGTTCAAGCTTCTCCTGCAATACCGGTACGCGCACCTCTACTACCTGCGCTGGGTGACCAGCAGGACCTATCACCTCGCCTGCGATGTCTGCCGCCGCGGCTGGGAGCTCAAGGCCAAGGACATCGAGCCGACGCTCAAGGAAAACCCCATCCCGTTCATGACGCGATACGGCTGGGCTTTCCTCGCCGGCCCCATCGCCCTGCTGATCCTCATCGCCGTGCTGTCCGGCAGGTGATGCCGCGATCCCTTCGGGCCGGCGCCACTCCACGGCGCCGGCTTGATCCCGTCATTGGGCTCGCTCCTGTACTGGACGATGCCTG
The DNA here is from genome assembly GCA_937975725.1 of uncultured Pseudoxanthomonas sp. Taxonomy (GTDB): domain Bacteria; phylum Pseudomonadota; class Gammaproteobacteria; order Xanthomonadales; family Xanthomonadaceae; genus Pseudoxanthomonas_A. Next base: position 11,834 of record CALJUL010000131.1, read on the forward strand.
AGGATCCATTCAAACCGAATCGGCTTTGGCGGATCGATTCAAGGCATACCGGAGGCGGGCATCGAACACCTTGGATCCCGCAGGGGAACGACGGCCGTCCAGCATCACCCGTCCGCGGCTGATTCGACACACGCCGGGATGCCATGAAGCCGCCGGAGCGCGGACCGATCCATGCAATCGCCTGTCCGGCAGCGGCGGGGATGCGGCGGCAATCCGGACTGGTTCCCCGCGAGACTTCCCCTGAAGCCGTGCTTCGCGACGCTGCAAAAACGCGAGGCGTCGTGGAAACGGAGAATCGAGGGCATGCGCGGCATCCATCTGCGCAGGACCGCCGCGGAACCCGCGGCACAAACCGCTCCCGCGCGCGGGGTCAGCGCGCGAAACCCGGGCTCAACGCGCCTGCTTGCCCGCCCCGGACGCCGCGCCGGCCTGCGCCGTCGCCGCCATCTTCTTCAGTTCCGCCAGCGCCGCGGTGATCGGGGCATCGCCTTCCAGCACGTCGCCGGGGGTGTAGCCCGACTGGCCTTCATCGTCACCGCGCAGGTGGCCGGGCAGGGTGGCTTCGGTGACGTAGAGCTGGCCGTCGCGCTCGACGACCGAACCGGGCCTGGCGTCCTGTTCGGGCTTGACCACCACGTCCGGGACGATGCCGCTGGCCTGGATCGACTTGCCGCTGGGCGTGTAGTAGCGCGCGGTGGTCAGCTTGACCGAGTCGCCGTTGTCCAGCGGCAGCACCGTCTGCACCGAGCCCTTGCCGAAGGTGCGGCTGCCGACCACGCGCGCGCGCCGGTTGTCGCGCAGGGCGCCGGCCAGCACTTCCGAGGCGCTGGCCGAGCCGGCATCCACCAGCACCACCACCGGCGCGCCGCCGAGGATGTCGCCGGGAGTGGCGTCGAAGGTCGTGTCGCTGATCGGCAGGCGGCCGCGCGTGCTGACGATGTTGCCCTTCTCCAGCAGTTCGTCGGCCACCTGCACCGCCGCCAGCAGCAGGCCGCCGGGGTTGCTGCGCAGGTCGATTACCAGCCCGCGCAGCTTGCCGACTTCCTGCAGGCGTTCGACCTGCTTCTGGAAATCGGCGGCGGTGTCGGTCTGGAACGCACTGATGCGCACGTAGCCGTAGCCCGGCTCCAGCGCGCGCCCGCGCACGCTGGCCACGCGGATGGTGTCGCGCACCAGGGTGACGTCGAACGGCTTGGGCGCGCCCTCGCGCACGATGGTCAGGGTGATGCTGCTGCCCGGCGCGCCGCGCAGCGGTTCCATACCGTCCTCGGCGCTGATCGGCTTGCCGTCGATGGCGGTGATGAGGTCGCCGGAGCGGATGCCGGCCTTGGCCGCCGGGGTGTCGTCGATCGGCGCCACCACCAGCAGGGTGCGGTCGGGCTGTTGCAGCAGTTCCACGCCGATGCCTTCGTAGGCGCCGGAGGCCTGCTCGTCGAACGCCTCCGAATCCTCCTTGTCGAAGTAGGTGCTGTGCGGGTCCAGGTCCAGCAGCAGGCCGCGGATGGCGGACTGCATGAGCTTCTTGTCCTCGACCGGCTCGACGTAGGCGTCCTTCACCGCGTTGAACACGGCTACGTAGCGCTTGATCTCCTCCAGCGGCACGCGCGACGGCGCGCTCTCGGCGGCCTCGGGATCGTCGCTGGACGCCACCGCCGGCGGCTGGTCCGGCGCCTCCTGCTGCTGCGCCCAGGCCGGCGCGGCCAGCACGGTGGCGATGAGGAGGGCCAGGGGAAGGCGCGACGGCATGCAAGGCTCCGGGACGGACGGTGAAAGGACTGCGCGCCGGTGCGCGGAGTCCGGCCGATTATGCGCGAAGGCAGGACGGCCGATTGTTCAAGCCGGGTTAGCCGCGGCCGCGCCGTTCATCGCCGCTGCAGCCAGGAGGACGGGTCCACCGGTTGGCCGTCGCGGCGCAGTTCGAAATACAGCGTGGGCCGGCCCTGCCCGCCGGACGTGCCGACCCGCGCCACTGCGTCGCCGCGGCCGACGCGGGCGCCGGTGTCCTTGAGCAGGCTGTCGTTGTGCGCGTACAGGCTCATGTAGCCGTTGCCGTGGTCGATGATCAGGATCAGCCCGTAGCCGGTCATCCATTCGGAGAACACCACGGTGCCATCAGCCACCGCGGTCACCGGCGAGCCGGCCGGCGCGGCGATCAGCACGCCGGAGCTGGTGCGGCCGTCGGGCATGCGCCCGCCGAAGCGGGCCAGCAGGTCGCCGGACACCGGCCAGCCCAGGCCGCCCACCTTCAGCGGCGGCGCCGAGGCCACTGCCGGGCGCGGCGCGGCCTCGCGCGCGGAGCGGGAAGGCGCGCCCTTGGCCGCTGCGGTCTCGCGCTTCTGCGCGGCGGCTTCGGCGGCGGCGCGGCGAGCGGCGGCGCGCCGTTCGGCCTCGGCGCGGGCGGCGGCCGCGCGCAGGTTGGCCAGCAAGCGTTCGAGCGCGCGCGCGTCCTGGCCCAGCGCCTTCTCCTTGGCGGTGCGGTCCTGGTAGCGCTGGTCGAGGTCGGCGACCAGGCTGGCGCGGGCCTTGCGGTCCTTTTCCAGTTGCGCCACCTGCGTGCGCTGGCGGCCGCGGGCCACGTCCAGCTCGGCGCGGCGCGCGGCGATGTCGCGCTCCACCTGGTCCAGCGCGGCCAGCTCCGATGCCAGCGCGTCGATCCGCTGCGCCCGGTCGCGCTGCATGTAGCGGTGATAGGCCAGCAGGCGGTTGGCGTCGGCCACGCGGTCCTGTGACAGCAGCACCTTCAACGGCGCGTCGTCGCCCAGCCGGTAGGCGCCGCGGACCAGTTCCGCCAACTGCCCGCGCTGCGTGCCGAGCCCCAGGCGCATGGCATCGCGCTTCTGCTGCAATTCGGCGAGCGCGGCTTCCTCGCGGCGCAGCGCGGCGTCGGTCTCGGTCAGCGAACGGGTGCTGCGGCCGACCTGCTCGTCGGCCTCGCGCAGCTTGCGCGAGGCTTCGCCGCGCTCGCCTTCCAGCTTGCGCCGCTCCTGCGCGATCGATTTCAGCTCGCCGCGCACGCGCTCGAGCTTCTTCTCCGCCTCGCGCGGGTTCTGCGCCAGCGCGGAAGCCGCGGCGACGCATCCCGCCAGCAGGGCGGCAAGCCAGGCGGTGCGGCGCGCGCGCGGCATCAGGCGAACAGGCTGCGGCCGCTCATCTCGGCCGGCTGCGGCAAACCCAGCAGGTCCAGCAGCGTGGGCGCCACGTCGCGCAGCGCGCCGCCGCTGCGCAGGGTGGCCGGGCGTTCGCCGACGTAGACCAGCGGTACCGGGCCGACGGTGTGCGCGGTGTGCGGCTGTCCGGTCTCGGGGTCGCGCATCATCTCCAGGTTGCCGTGGTCGGCGGTGATGACGAACGCGCCGCCGGCCTTGCGCACGGCCGCGTCCACTTCGCCGATGGCCTTGTCCACCGCCTGCGCGGCGAGGATGGCGGCGTGCAGGTCGCCGCTGTGGCCGACCATGTCGGGATTGGCGATGTTGCAGACGATGGCGTCGAAGCGGCCGGAGCCGATGGCCTCCACCAGCTTCTCGGTCAGCTCGGGGCAGCTCATCTCCGGCTGCAGGTCGTAGGTGGCGACCTTGGGGCTGGGGATCAGGATGCGCTCCTCGCCGTCGAACACGTCCTCGCGCCCGCCGCTGAAGAAGAACGTCACGTGCGCGTACTTCTCGGTCTCGGCGATGCGCAACTGGGTCAGGCCGGCGTCGGCCAGCAGTTCGCCGAAGGTGTGGCGCAGGTCGTCCGGCGCGAACGCCACCGGTGCTGGCAGCTTGGCGTCGTATTCGGTCAGGCAGACATAGCGCGCCAGCTTCGGCACGCGCGTCTGGAAGCCGTCGAAGGCCGGCGACACGAACGCGGCGGTCAACTGGCGCGCGCGGTCGGCGCGGAAATTCATGAACACCACCGCGTCGCCGTCGGCCATCGGCCGGGCGCCGTCGATGACGGTGGGCAGCACGAACTCGTCGTTCTCGCCGCGCGCGTAGGCGGCTTCCAGCGCGGCCACGCCGCTGGCGGCATGGTGGTCGCTCTTCGCCTCGACGATGGCGTCCCAGGCCAGCCGCAGGCGGTCCCAGCGCTTGTCGCGGTCCATCGCGTAGTAGCGGCCGCTGACCGAGGCGATGTGCGCATTGCCCAGCTTCGCGCACAGGTCCTGCAAGGCGCGCAGGCTGGGCTCGGCCGACTTCGGCGGAGTGTCGCGGCCGTCGAGGAAGGCGTGCACCGCCACCCGCGGCACGCCTTGGCGCTTGGCCAGCTCCAGCATGGCGAAGATGTGCTGTTCATGGCTGTGAACGCCGCCCGGCGACAGCAGGCCGAACACGTGCAGGGTCTTGCCGCCGGCCTTGGCGGCCTCGCAGGCGGCGACCAGTTCGGCGTTGGCGAAGAAGCTGCCGTCCTCGATGGCGGCGTCGATGCGGGTCAGGTCCTGGTAGACGATGCGGCCGGCGCCCAGGTTCATGTGGCCCACTTCCGAATTGCCCATCTGCCCGTCCGGCAGGCCGACGTGGCGGCCTTCGGTGTGGATCAGCGTGTGCGGCGCGGTCGCCAGCAGGCGGCGCCAGTTCGGCAGGTCGGCCTGCGCCAGCGCGTTGTCGGCCGGGTCCTCGCGATGGCCCCAGCCATCCAGGATCAGCAGCACGACGGGCTTGGGACGCTTGGCGGAGGCGGGGGATGCGGACACGGCGGGTTTCCAGTGACTTCAGGCAGGCGACGATTGTAGCGAAGCATGGCCTGATGGCGTCCCGACGCCGGCGCGTCTAAACCTTCCGCCCGCTGGCGGCATCAGACCCGGCAACCACCCCAGAAGGAACCCGACATGAGCCGTACCCGCACCGTCCTGCTGCTGACCCTGGCCCTGGCCGCCGCGCCCGCGCTGGCCCAGCAGGAAATCTCCAAGGTCAACGGCAGCGTCCGCGCCGAGGCCGGGCAAGTCTATGGCGACCTCGACACGGTCAACGGCAGCATCCACATCGGCGCCGGCGCCGTGGCCGAGGACGCCAGCACCGTCAACGGCAGCATCACCGTCGAGGACAAGGCCAAGGCCGACTCGCTGGAAACCGTCAACGGCGCCATCCGCGTCGGCAAGAACGTCGAGATCCGCAACGACATCGAGACGGTCAACGGCAGCGTCTTCGTCGACCGCGGCGGCATCGTCGGCGGCGACATCGAGACCGTCAACGGCGCGATCGGCCTGGTTGCCACCCGCCTGACCGGCAACATCGAGACCGTCAACGGCGACGTCACCGTCGGCGTGGACTCGCACGTGAAGGGCGGCATCAAGGTCGAGAAGCCGCACGGCATCAGCCTGAAGAACCGCCGCGACCCGCGCATCATCATCGGCCCCAACGCCGTGGTCGAAGGCCCGCTGGTGTTCGAGCGCCCGGTCACTCTGTACGTGCACACCAGCGCCAGGACCGGCCCGGTCACCGGCGCCACCGCCAAGCCGTTCAGCACCGACGCCGCCCCGGCCGACTGAGCCCGCGGCGCCCCGCCCCTCCCCCGCCCGCGGGGGAGTCCGGGCGGAAGGCAGGCCGGGCCGGCGCGCGCTCCGCGCAAGGCCCGGCCCGCCGGTTCCCGCTAGAATCCGGATTCCTTTCGTTGAGGAATCCCGATGTCCCGCAAGTTGATGCTGGTGCTTGCCGCCACCGCCGCACTGGCCGCGTGCAAGCAAGAATCCGAGGCGCCGGCCACGCCGGAAGCCGCCACGCCGCCCGCCGCGGCGCACGCCTTCACCGCCGACATCACCGAGGCCGACTTCTCCGACCTGGTGAAGACCCTGTCGTCCGACGAATTCGAGGGCCGCGGCCCCGGCTCGGCCGGCGAGGAGAAGACCGTCGCCTACCTGGAAGCGCAGATGAAGCGCATCGGCCTGCAGCCGGGCAACGGCGACAGCTACTTCCAGGACGTGCCGATGGTGGAGACCACCGCCGACGAAGCGGCCACCACGCTCACGCTGGCCACCGGCGCCGGCGAGCGCACCCTGAAGTTCGGCACCGACTACGTGATCGGCACCCGCACCGGACAGACCGAGATCAAGCTGGACGCCAGCGACCTGGTGTTCGTCGGCTACGGCGTGGACGCGCCGGAGCAGAAGTGGAACGACTACGCCGGCCAGGACTGGAAGGACAAGACGGTCGTCATGTTCGTCAATGACCCGGGTTTCCACAGCAAGGACCCGACCCTGTTCGGCGGCGACCGCATGACCTACTACGGCCGCTGGACCTACAAGTTCGAGGAAGCCGCGCGCAAGGGCGCCGCCGCCGCGCTGATCGTGCACGACACCCCCGGCGCCAGCTACGGCTGGGAGGTGGTGAAGAATTCCTGGGCCGGCCCGCAGTACGACCTGCCCGCCAAGGACGATCCGGAACCGCGCATCCCGCTGCAGGGCTGGCTGAGCGCCGACGCCGCGCGGCAGTTGTTCGCCGACGCCGGCCTGGACCTGGACGCGGCCTACAAGAGCGCCGGCCAGCGCGGCTTCAAGCCGGTGCCGCTGAAGGCCAAGCTGACCGCCACGCTGAAGAGCAGCATCAGCGAGAAGACCTCGCGCAACGTGGTCGGCGTGCTGCCCGGCAGCAGCAAACCCGACGAGGCCGTGCTGTACATGGCCCACTGGGACCACCTGGGCAAGCACGAAGGCGAGCAGGGCGACAACATCTACAACGGCGCGGTGGACAACGCCACCGGCGTGGCCGGCATCCTGGAGATCGCCGAGGCCTTCGCGCACCAGGAGCCGAAGCCCGAGCGTTCCGTCGTGTTCGTGGCGGTGACGCTGGAGGAATCCGGCCTGCTGGGCTCCAAGTACTACGTCGCCCATCCGACCTTCCCGCTAGACAAGATCGCCGGCGTCATCAACCTGGACGCGATGAGCGTGGCCGGCAAATCGCGCGACCTGGTGGTCACCGGCAAGGGCAACTCCGAGCTCGAGGACATGCTGAAGGTCTACGCCGACCAGCAGGGCCGCACCCTCGCCGAGGAAGGCAACCCGGCCGGCGGCTACTACTTCCGCAGCGACCACTTCAACTTCGCCAAGGCCGGCGTGCCGGCGCTGTACGCCAAGGGCGGCAACGACCTGCTGGAAGGCGGCATCGAGGCCGGCAAGGCCGCCAGCGACGAGTACGCCAAGCGCTACCATCAGGCCAGTGACGAGATGCACGAAGGCTGGAAGCTGGACGGCGTGGTGCAGGACCTGCAGGCGCTGTACGGCGTGGGCAAGGACCTGGCCGTGGCCGGCAAGTGGCCCAACTGGTACGAAGGCAACCCCTTCAAGTCCGCGCGCGACAAGATGATGCAGCCGGCGCCCGCGGCGAAGTAAGCCGCGCGTTCCGCAACTGGACGAAGACGGCGCCCTCGGGCGCCGTCTTTTTTTCGCCCTGCGAAAGCAGGCGTGCGGGTCGCGCGTTCGATGACGCCGGAAACTCGATGCTCATCTGTCGGGGAAGGGGGATGACGGGGCATCTGTTCTTGCGACTGCGACTGCGACTGCGATTGCGGTTGCGGAGGTAGAGGTAGAGGGAGGCGAAGGCGAAGGCGGGAAGAAGCTGACAGGGGCAGCCTACGGTCCATGGCCCGGCGGCATTCGCCAGGAAAGCCGGCGGGCGCAGCACCATGGCGAAACACGGCACACCGCCAGCGGAAACCGCGCACACCGCCCATTCGCCCCCCCTACGCCAGCACTGGGCAGCCGTCTCTTCCCGCAAGCATGAAGGCGCAGCCCCCGTAGACGCCCGCCGGCATGCGCACTACCCTCCCGCCATTCCCGGAGGAAACATCCATGTCCATCGCCTACTGGTGCATCCTGGTCACCGCGCTGCTGCCGTATCTGTGGGTCTTCATCGCCAAGCGCTCCGGCGAGCGCTACAACAACCGCAATCCGCGCGCCTGGCTCGCCAAGCAGGAAGGCAACTACAAGGTGCAGCGCGCCAACGCCGCCCACCTCAACGGCTTCGAGGCGTTCCCGGCCTTCGTCGCGGGCGTGCTGATGGCGCAACTGGCCGGCGTGCCGGCGGACACGGTCACGCCGCTGGCGCTGGCCTTCGTCGCCGCCCGCATCCTGCACGGCGTGTTCTACCTGGCCGACAAGCACACGCTGCGCAGCCTGTCCTGGCTGGTCGGCATGCTCTGCGCCATCGCCCTGATGGTGCTGGCGGCGATGCGGGTGGGCTGACGCTTCTTCGGCGCGTCGTGAGTAAATGGGCGAGCGGTTGTGGAGCGGTTGTAGGAGCGACGTAAGTCACGACCGCGGAACCCCGCACGCCCCGGAAACCGGATCCGATCACGATGGACTCCACCGGCAGGCGATTCGCGTCATCCGCTTGATCCACGCGACATCCGCACGCATCGCGGCTCACGGCGTCCTGGTTCTGCGGTCGCGACTTACGTCGCTCCTACAGCCACCCCTGCGGCAGGCGCTCAGCGCAGGTCGTCCTCCCAACCGAACAGGGCGAACGCCTTGCGGAATTCCGCGTCCGGCGGCGCCACCGTTTCGATGCGCTCGCCGCTGACCGGGTGCGGGAACGACAGCCGCACCGCGTGCAGCAGCATGCGGTGCACGCCGCGCATGCGGAAATGGCGGTTGTGGCGGCCGTCGCCGTGGCTGGTGTCGCCGATCAGGTGGTGGAACGCATGCTTCAGGTGCCGGCGGATCTGGCGGAAGCGCCCGGTCTCCGGCCGGCAGCGCAGCAGCCCGTAGCGCGAAGTCTCGAAGCCGGCCGACGGCACCGGCAGTTCGCCCGTCGCCAACCGCGTGAAATGCGTCAGCGCCGGCTTCTTCTCCGGCTTGCCGGGGCCGCCGTCGAGCGGATGGTCCACGCTGAACTCCGGCTCCGGCCAGCCGCGGCACACGGCCAGATAGTCCTTCTCCACTGCGCGCGACATGAACACCTTGCCCAGCGCCGACGCGCTGTCGCGGTCGAACGCCACCAGCAGGCAGCCGCTGGTGGCGCGGTCCAGCCGATGGATCAGGAACACCGGGCGGCCGAACTGCACGCGCAGACGGTCGGCCACGAAGTCGGTTTCGCCGCCGGCCAGCTTGCTGTCGTGCGCCATCACGCCCGCGGGCTTGTCCACCACCGCGATCCATGCATCGGCGTACAGCACCGGCAGCGCGCGCGCATCGGCCATCACCTCACAGGTCTCCATGCCTCTCCGCTTTCCTCGAATCTGCGACACTTGCGGTCCGACGCCTGCGACGGACGCAGGCGGTCCAAGGAGGATCCCGGATGAAATCACCCCGCTTTATTGTCGCACTGGGCCTGGCCGTCGCGCTGGCCCTGGGCTCGCCGGCCGGCGCCCATGCCGACACCGCGCTACCCAAGGGCGTCGTCGCCGGCCCCAGCATCGAGGGCATCAGCGAATACACGCTGCCCAACGGCCTGCGCGTGCTGCTGTTCCCCGACGCCACCAAGCCCACCGTGACCGTCAACCTGGTCTACGGCGTCGGCTCGGTGCACGAGAACTACGGCGAGACCGGCATGGCGCACCTGCTGGAGCACCTGCTGTTCAAGGGCACG
>CALJUL010000132.1 GCA_937975725.1 uncultured Pseudoxanthomonas sp.
GGTCCAGCACGTAGTTGCGGATCTGGCTGCCCCAGCCGATGTCGGACTTGGTGGCCTCCAGCGCATTCTTCTCGGCGTTGCGCTTCTGCACCTCGATCTCGTACAGCTTGGCCTTCAGCATCTTCATCGCGCGGTCGCGGTTGGCGTGCTGGCTGCGCTCGGTCTGGCAAGCTACCACCACGCCGCTGGGCACGTGAGTGATGCGCACGGCCGATTCGGTCTTGTTGACGTGCTGGCCGCCGGCGCCGGACGAGCGGTACACGTCGGTCTTCAGGTCGGCCGGGTTGATGTCGATGGCGATGTTGTCGTCGACTTCCGGCGAGACGAACACCGAGGTGAAGCTGGTGTGGCGGCGGTTGTCGGAGTCGAACGGCGACTTGCGCACCAGCCGGTGCACGCCGATCTCGGTCTTCAGCCAGCCATAGGCGTACTCGCCCTCCACGCGGAAGGTGGCGGACTTGATGCCGGCCACTTCGCCGTCGCTGGCTTCCATCAGCTCGACCTTCCAGCCGCGCGACTCGGCCCAGCGCAGGTACATGCGCAGCAGCATCTCGGCCCAGTCCTGCGCCTCGGTGCCGCCGGCGCCGGCCTGGATGTCGACGAAGGCGTTGGCGCTGTCCATCTCGCCGGAGAACATGCGCTGGAACTCCAGCTTGTCCACCCGGCCGGCGTAGCGCTCGACGTCGGCGGCCACGGCCTGCGCGGTGTCCTCGTCGTTCTCCATCTCGGCCAGTTCCAGCAGTTCGCCGGCGCCGGCCAGGCCCTCGTCGATCTCGCGGATGCCATTGACGGTCTTGTCCAGCAGCGAGCGCTCGCGGCCGAGCTGCTGGGCGTATTCGGGATTGTTCCAGATGTCGGGGCTTTCCAGCTCCCGGTTCACTTCTTCCAGGCGCTCGCGCTTGGCATCGTAGTCAAAGATACCCCCGTAGCGAGGCCAGCCTGTCCTGCAGGTCGGCGATGCGCTGGCGGATGGGATTCAGTTCGATCATGGGGCGTCGGGAACAGGGGGCGGAATCGGCCGGCAAGAATAGCAGAGCCGCCCGTGCGGCCGGCCATCGACGGCATTCCGCCCACGGGCTCTGGAACGGAATTTGCATCGCCACTCCCAGTCTCCAGACTGGCTAACCGGATGTCGCTGCGCGCCGCTCTGTCCAGATGCCTGCTGCCGCTGCTGCTGGCTCCCGCCGCGGCGCTGTCCGCGCCCGGCGCGCTGGGCGGCGCGCCCACGGCGGACAACCCGCACGCCGGGGACGTCACCCGCTGCCTGCGCCTGCGCGAGTCCGACCCGCGCACGGCCGCGGCCCTGGCCGGATCGCTGCTTTCCAGGCCGGACCTCGACCTGGAGAGCGAGCTGAAGGCGCTGAGCTGCCTGGGCTTCGCCAGCAACCTGCTGGGCGACCCCGCCGGCGCGGTGCGGGCGGCCGAACGCATGGAGCAGCAGGCCAAGGCGCATCCCTCGCTGGCGCCGGGGCTGCGGCTGCGCGCCCATTCCCAGGCCGGCTCGATCCACCACTCCGCCGGCCAGATCCACCGCGCCGAGGCCGCCTACCTGCGCGCCTACGAACTGTCCCGGGAGCTGGACGCCGAAGAGGCCGCCCTGACCCAGGCCGCCACGCTGAACAACATCGGGCTGATCCATTCCGACTACCTGGATTCGCCCGACGTGGCCGACGGCTATTTCCGCCGCGCACTGGCCGCAGCCGAGACGATCGACCGGGAGAACCCCAACATCCTGCACAACCTGGCCGCCAACCTGGTCAAGCTGGACCGCGACGCGGAAGCGCTGGAAGCGGTCCGGCGGGGCGAAGCCGCCGCGCGCAGCCAGGACGTTCCGCTGGCGCTGGGCCGGCTGCTGGCCGAGCATGCCGCCATCCTGGCCCGCCAGGGGCAGCACGAACGCGCCCGGCATCTGCTTCAACAGGCCCTGGACCTGCAACGCGCCCTGCCCGACCCGGCCGGCCAGGCCGGAACCCTGGCCAAGCTGTCTACCCTCCAGCGCCGCACCGGGCACCTCGATATGGCGCTCGCCACCGCCCGACGCGCCTGGGCCCTGGTCGAAAAGATGCCGCAGGTGCAGAAGCAGCGCGAAGCCTTGCAGGCATGGATGGCGGCGCATGCCGCGCTGGGCCAGGCCGAGGCCGCGATGGCGGTCGGCCGGCGCCTGCATCGGCTGGAAGTAGCTGGGCTGAAACAGCAGCGGCTCGACCTGCTGGCCGACCTCCAGGCGCGCACCCGCACCGCGGTGGCGCAGCGAGAACTGGAACGGCTGCGCCACCAGGCGCAGATCCGCGCCATGAACGACGAGCGCACCCGCCTGCTGCGCCGCGCCGGCGTCGCCCTGCTGGTGCTGCTGATGCTGGCCGGCGCCGGCTTCGGTCTGCTGCAACGGCACCGCAACCGGCAGCTCCGCGAAGCCAGCGCCACCGACCCGCTGACCGGCCTGCGCAACCGCCGCGCCGCCACGCACGCGCTGCAAGCCCTGTCGGCGCAGCGGCCCGCACCCGGGACGCGCCACGTCCTGTTCCTGATCGACATCGACCACTTCAAGAAGGTCAACGACAGCTTCGGCCACCACGCCGGCGATGCCGTGCTGACCGAGCTGGCGCAGCGGCTGGCCGAGACCTCGCAGCCGGGCGACGTGGTGGCGCGCTGGGGCGGCGAGGAATTCCTGGTCGCCTGCCCCGACCTGACCGCCGCGCAGGCCTGCTCGGTCGCCGCACGGCTGCAGCACGCACTGGGCGGCCGGCGCGAGCTTGCGCCCGGGCGCGAATGGATGCTGACGGTATCGCTGGGCTTCGCGCCCTTCCCCTTTTTCGAGGACGCGATGGAGAACTGGGACGGCGCGATCCGCCTGGCCGACCATGCCCTCTACGCCGCCAAGGACCAGCGCGACGCCTGGGCCGGGCTGTGGGGCACCACCCTGCCGCCCGGCGCCACCCCGGCCACGGTGCTGGACGACCCCGCCCGGGCCATCCGCAGTGGCGCGATCGACCTGATGGCGAGCTACGCCATGGAACGCCTGCCCGAACGGCCGGCGGAGGCCGCGTAGGCAGCTCCGGTTTCCGCTTCGGCTGTCACGCCGCTCGAGCACCAGTTTCAACATTCGACCATTTCGACTGCGCCATGCCGATCCGGGCCAGGAAAGGCAGACGCAAACGTAGCCGAAGAAGCCGCTCTCCGTTCCCCCACGTCGCGCCATCGCGCGCCGGACGCACCGGCAAGCCAGCCGCCCGCGCCTGCCGCAGCAGTAGCGATACGCTCAGGCCGGCTCGCGATGCTCGACGATCAACTGGACCGCCTGGCCGCCCCGGTAGTCGTCCGGGGCCAGGCGGTAGACGATCCGGCAACGCGTGGCCGGCGGCTCCTCCGTGCGGCCGCCGAAATGGATGGCGTTGACCGGCATGCGCAGGCCGTCCATGCGCAGCGAGAGCCGCAGGTGGCGTTCGCCGACCACGCGCCAGTCCAGCACGTCGAACACGCCGTCGAACAACGGCTCCGGAAAGCCCTGCCCCCATGGCCCTGCGTCGCGCAGCGCTTCCGCGTGGCGGCGGTCCAGTTCGTGCGGCAGCAGTTCGCCGTCGCTGGCCAGTTCGGCCTGCAGCAGGCCATCGTCGAGCAGGGCTTCGGCCTGGGCGTGGAAGGCGTCGCGGAAGGCCGGCAGGGCGTCTTCGTCCAGGGCCAGGCCCGCCGCCATCGCGTGGCCGCCGAAGCGCTGCATCAGGCCGGGACGGGCCGCGTCGATGGCGGCCAGCGCATCGCGGATGTGGAAGCCGGGGATTGAGCGCGCCGAGCCGCGCAGGCTGCGGCTGCCGGGCTCGGCCGGCGCGAACGCGATCACCGGGCGGTGCAGGCGTTCCTTCATTTTCGAAGCCACCAGCCCCACCACGCCCGGATGCCATTCGGGGTCGTAGAAACAGGGCGCCAGCGGCGTGCCCGCCGGCGTCTCCGGCGACAGCCGCGCCAGCGCCGCCAGCGCTTCGTCGGTCATCTGCTGCTGCACGCCCTTGCGCTCGGCGTTGATGGCGTCCAGCGTGCGCGCGATCTCCTCGGCCTGCGCGGCATCGTCGGTGAGCAGGCAGGCGATGCCCAACGCCATGTCCTCCAGTCGGCCGGCGGCGTTCAGGCGCGGGGCGATGGCGAAGCCGATGTCGGCGGCGGTCAGCCGCGCCGGTTCGCGGCCGGACACGCGGATCAGCGCCTGCAGGCCGGCACAGCCCTGCCCCGCGCGCAGGCGGCGCAGCCCGGCGGCGACCAGGGCGCGGTTGTTGGCGTCCAGCGGCACCAGGTCGGCGACGGTGCCCACGGCCACCAGGTCCAGCAGCACGGACAGGTCGGGTTCGCGGCCGTCCAGGGCGCCGCGCTCACGCAGCAGGCGACGCAGCGCCAGCAGCACGTAGAACATCACCCCCACGCCCGCCAGCATCTTGCTGGGGAAGGCGTCGCCGCGCAGGTTCGGATTGACGATGGCGTCTGCCGGCGGCAGGACGTCGCCCGGCAGGTGGTGGTCGGTGACCAGCACCCGCCAGCCCCGGGCCTTGGCCGCGGCGATGCCCGCATGGCAGGCGATGCCGTGGTCGACGGTGATCAGCAGGTCGGGCGCGAGCGCCGCCAGTTCGTCCACCAGCGCGGGCGACAGCCCGTAACCGTGCACCATGCGGTTGGGCACCGCCGGCGTCACCCGGCGCGCGCCCAGCAGCGCCAGCCCGCGCACGCCCAGCGCACAGGCGGTGGCGCCGTCGCAGTCGAAGTCGCCGACGATAACGATGTGGCGGTCGTGGGCGATGGCCTCGGCCAGCAGGCCCGTCGCCTCGGCCAGTCCGCCCAGCGCATCGGGGGGAAGCAGGTGCGCCAGCCGCGGCTGCGCCTGTTCCGGCGCCAGCGCACCGCGCGCTTCGTAGATCCGCCGCAGCAGCGGAAGCACGGCCTCGGGCCACTGCCCGGCCGCCGGCAGTGGGCGGCGGCGGATGCGCGGCGTCATGCCGGCACGTGGTCCGGCTGCGCCGTGTCCAGCCGCGGCAACGGGCGCCGCCACAAGCGCCATCGCTGCGCCCGGCGCAGGGTGAACAGCGCGCCGTCCTCGAAATCGAGCGCCAGCACCTGCAATTCGCCCTTGCTCAATGCTGCCAGCAGCGGTTGCAGGCCGTCGCGGCACAGCAGGTCCAGGTCGCGCAGGTGGCGCAGGTCGATCAGCGCGTCCACGCCACCCTCGCCGTCCGCGTGGCCGGCATCGACGCCGGCGGCCGCGGCCAGTGCCTGCAACAGCACGTCGTGGCCCTTCACCTGGCGGTAGCCTGTGTGCACGACGTCGGGCAACCGACCCTCGCCCCAGAACCACAGCGAATTGACCGGCGGCTTGCCCTGCGCTGCGCGCAGGGCGTTCCACGGGTGGTTGTGCAGCAGCACCTGCGCCTCGCTGAGCAGGGCGCGCCAGCGCCGGCCGGCATCGCCCTCGGGCAGGTGCGCGAACAGGTCGTCGCCCAGCACGTCGCCGGCCGAGGTGAAGGCCGGCAGCACCGAGTCCGGCGGCAACCTCAGGTACCAGCGCGACGGATGCGGCGCGTCCAGCAGCAGGCCGGCGTCGCCGAACAGCGGCTTCAGCGCCGGCAGCAACTGCGCGGTGTCCTCGGCCGTCAGGCCCAGCGCTTCACCGAAGGCGAGCATGCGCGCGCCGGTCATGTCCGGCGACACCCGCGCCGGGTCGGCGCGCAGCCACAGCGCGCCCGCGGCGTCGCCGGCGTCGTGCTGGCGCGTCAGCGCCGCCACCGGCCAGCGGTCGGGCAGCAGACGGAACTGGCGGCGCAGTTGCGCGCGCTCGCCGGCTTCGGCCTGCGCCCGGTCGGCCCGCCCCAGCGCCGCGGCCACCGCGGGCGGCAGCGCCTGGCCGCGCAGGCGGGCGCGGGCGGGCAGCAACAGGGTGGCCTGCGCCATCGGGCGTCAGTCGTTATAGGAGACGCTGACGATCTCGTACTCGCGCTGGCCGCCGGGCGCGTCGATGACGACGCCGTCGCCCTCGTGCTTGCCGATCAGCGCGCGCGCCAGCGGCGAGGAGATCGCGATCAGGCCCAGCTTGATGTCGGCCTCCAGATCGCCGACGACCTGGTAGCGCTTCTCTTCGTCGGTGTCCACGTCGGCCAGCACCACCTTGGCGCCGAACACGATGCGCGAGCCGGCGTTGAGCTTGCTGACGTCGATGACCTCCGAGTGCGACAGCTCGCCCTCGAGCTGCTTGATGCGGCCCTCGATGAAGCCCTGCTGCTCGCGCGCGGCGTGGTACTCGGCGTTCTCCTTCAGGTCGCCGTGCGCGCGCGCCTCGGCGATGGCGGCGATCACTTCCGGCCGCTTGACCGTCTTCAGAAGGTCCAGTTCCTGGCGAAGGCGCTGCGCGCCCTGCATGGTCAATGGGGCTCTCACCCTTGAAGCTCCTCGTGCAGTTCCTGCAACGCCAGCACCGGGCCCGTGCCGCGGTATTCCAGCGAATGCACCAGCGCCTTGGCGCCGGCCACGGTGGTTGAATAGGTGACGCGGTGCTGCAGGGCCTCGCGCCGGATCGAGAAGGAGTCGGCGATGGCCTGGCGCCCTTCCGTCGTGTTGACGATATACACGATTTCGCCGTTCTTGATCAGGTCCACCACGTGCGGGCGGCCCTCGATCACCTTGTTGACCTGCTCGCAGGCGAGGCCGTGCTCGCGCAGCCACGTCGCGGTGCCGGCGGTGGCGACGATGCTGTAGCCGCGGCCCACCAGTTCCTGCGCCACCGGCAGCACGCGCTGCTTGTCCGGGTCGCGCACCGAGATGAACACCTTGCCCACCGGCGGCGCCTTGATGCCGCCGGCCTCCTGCGCGCGCGCCATGGCGGCGCCGAAGTTGCGGCCCACGCCCATGACTTCGCCGGTGGAGCGCATCTCCGGCCCGAGGATCGGGTCCACGCCCTGGAACTTGGCGAACGGGAAGATCGCTTCCTTGACCGAGTAGTAGTCGGGGACGATTTCCTTCGTCGCGCCCTGCCCGGCCAGCGTCTTGCCGGCCATGCAGCGGGCGGCGATCTTGGCTAGCGGCATGCCGGTGGCCTTGGACACGAACGGCACCGTGCGCGAGGCCCGCGGGTTCACTTCCAGCAGGTAGACGATGTCGTCGCCGCCGTCCTCGGCGGCCTGGATCGCGAACTGGGTGTTCATCAGGCCGACGACCTTCAGCGCCTTGGCCAGTTCCACCACCTGCCGGCGCAGCTCGTCCTGCGTCTTCGCCGACAGCGAGTACGGCGGCAGCGAGCAGGACGAGTCACCCGAGTGCACGCCGGCTTCCTCGATATGCTCCATCACACCGCCGATCAGCACGTTGCCTTCGGCGTCGGCGATGATGTCCACGTCCACTTCCACCGCATTGTCGAGGAAGCGGTCCAGCAGCACCGGCGAATCGTTGGACACCTTGACCGCGTCGCGTACGTAGCGGGCCAGGTCGGACTCGCCGTACACGATTTCCATCGCGCGGCCGCCCAGGACGTATGACGGGCGCACGACCAGCGGATAACCGATCTCGCGCGCCAGCAGCAGCGCTTCCTGGTCGTTGCGGGCGATGCGGTTCGGCGGCTGCTTCAGGCCCAGCGTGTCCACGAGCTGCTGGAAGCGCTCGCGGTCCTCGGCCAGGTCGATGGAGTCCGGGCTGGTGCCGATAACCGGCACGCCGTTGGCTTCCAGCGCACGCGCCAGCTTCAGTGGTGTCTGGCCACCGTACTGCACGATGACGCCCTTCGGCTGCTCCAGTTCGACGATCTCCAGCACGTCCTCCAGCGTCAGCGGCTCGAAGTACAGGCGGTCGGAGGTGTCGTAGTCGGTGGAGACGGTTTCCGGGTTGCAGTTGACCATGATGGTCTCGAACCCGTCCTCGCGCAGCGCCAGCGCCGCGTGCACGCAGCAGTAGTCGAACTCGATGCCCTGGCCGATGCGGTTGGGGCCTCCGCCGAGGATCATGATCTTGTCGCGGTTGGTCGGCTCGGCCTCGCACTCGTCCTCATAGGTCGAATACAGATAGGCGGTGCTGGTGGCGAACTCGGCCGCGCACGAGTCCACGCGCTTGTAGACCGGCTTCACGCCCAGCGCCTTGCGCAGCACGCGCACGGCGGCCTCGTCGGTGCCGGCCAGTTGCGCCAGGCGCGCGTCGGAGAAGCCCATGCGCTTGAGCGTGCGCATGCGCGCCTTGTCCAGCGAACCCAGGCCGTCGGCGGCCAGTTGCTGCTCAGCGGCGACGATCTCTTCCATCTGGTCGAGGAACCACGGGTCGATGAACGACAGTGCATGCACCTGCTCGACCGACATGCCGGCGCGGAACGCATCGGCCACGTGGAACAGGCGTTCCGGGCCGGGCGCCTTCAGTTCGCGGCGCAGCGTCGCCAGGTCGTCCTCGTCGGCTAGGTCCAGGCCGGTCGGGTCCAGGCCCACCTTGCCGGTTTCCAGCCCGCGCAGCGCCTTCTGCAGCGATTCCTGGAAGGTGCGGCCCATCGCCATCACCTCGCCCACCGACTTCATCTGCGTGGTCAGGCGCGCATCGGCCTGCGGGAACTTCTCGAACGCGAAGCGCGGGATCTTGGTGACCACGTAGTCGATCGCCGGCTCGAACGAGGCCGGGGTCAGGCCGCCGGTGATCTCGTTCTTCAGTTCGTCCAGCGTGTAGCCCACCGCCAGCTTGGCCGCGACCTTGGCGATCGGGAAGCCGGTGGCCTTGGACGCCAGCGCCGAAGAGCGCGACACGCGCGGGTTCATCTCGATGACGACCACGCGGCCGGTCTGCGCGTTGATGCCGAACTGCACGTTCGAGCCGCCGGTGTCCACGCCGATCTTGCGCAGCACGGCGATGGAGGCGTCGCGCAGGCGCTGGTATTCCTTGTCGGTCAGGGTCTGCGCCGGCGCGACGGTGATGCTGTCGCCGGTGTGCACGCCCATCGGGTCCAGGTTTTCGATGGAGCAGACGATGATGCAGTTGTCCGCGGTGTCGCGGACCACTTCCATCTCGAACTCCTTCCAGCCCAGCACCGATTCCTCGACCAGCACCTCGGTGGTCGGCGACAGTTCCAGGCCGCGGTTGACGATCTCGACCAGCTCTTCGCGGTTGTAGGCGATGCCGCCGCCGCTGCCGCCCAGGGTGAAGCTGGGGCGGATGATGGTGGGGTAGCCGACGCGGGTCTGGATCTCCAGCGCTTCCTCCAGCGTGTGCGCGACCGCGGCCTTCGGGCATTCCAGCCCGATCTCCTGCATCGCCACGCGGAACAGTTCGCGGTCCTCGGCCATGCGGATGGCTTCGCGCTTGGCGCCAATCAGTTCGACGCCGTATTTCTCAAGCACGCCGTTGTCGGCCAGGTCCAGCGCGCAGTTCAGCGCGGTCTGCCCGCCCATGGTCGGCAGCAGCGCGTCGGGCTTCTCCTTGGCGATGATCTTCTCGACCGTCTGCCAGTTGATCGGCTCGATGTAGACGGCGTCGGCCATCTCCGGGTCGGTCATGATCGTCGCCGGGTTGCTGTTGACCAGCACCACCCGGTACCCCTCCTCGCGCAGCGCCTTGCACGCCTGCGCGCCGGAGTAGTCGAACTCGCAGGCCTGGCCGATGACGATCGGGCCTGCGCCGATGATCAGGATGGTTTTGATGTCGCTGCGCTTGGGCATGCTGTCCTCGGTCTGTTGCTTGGCCGCCGCGCGCGGTGCGCGGCAGGCGGCCGGTACTCAGGTGTGGGGCGGTAGTGTCGCGCGCCGTCTCAGCGCGCAACCTTCATCGAGGCGATGAACCGGTCGAACAATGGCGCCACGTCGTGCGGACCAGGCGACGCTTCCGGGTGTCCCTGGAAGGAGAACGCCGGCGCGTCGGTCAGTTCGATGCCCTGGTTGGTGCCGTCGAACAGCGAGCGGTGGATCACGCGCACGTTGGCCGGCAGCGTGGATTCGTCCACCGCGAAGCCGTGGTTCTGCGAGGTGATCATCACGCGGCCGGTGTCCAGATCCTGCACCGGATGGTTGGCGCCGTGGTGGCCGTGGCCCATCTTCATGGTCTGCGCGCCGGCGGCCAGCGCCAGCAACTGGTGGCCCAGGCAGATGCCGAAGGTGGGAACCTTCTTCGCGACGAACTCGCGGATGGCGGCGATGGCGTAGTCGCACGGCGCCGGGTCGCCCGGGCCGTTGGACAGGAACACGCCGTCGGGCTGCAGCGCCAGCGCGTCCGCGGCGCTGGTCTGCGCCGGCACCACGGTGACGTCGCAGCCGCGCTCGGCCAGCATGCGCAGGATGTTGTGCTTCACGCCGAAGTCGTAGGCGACCACCTTGTACCTGGCCGGCGCCTGCACGAAGGCGTTGCGGTCCAGGTCGAGCTGGCCGTCGCGCCACGCATACGGCTTGTCGGTACTGACCACCTTGGCCAGGTCCATGCCCTTCAGGCCGGGGAACTTGCGCGCGGCTTCCAGCGCCTTCTCCACGTCGAGATCATCGCCGGCCAGCAGCGCGCCGTTCTGCGCGCCGCGCTCGCGCAGGATGCGCGTCAGCTTGCGGGTGTCGATACCGGCAATGGCGACGATGCCGCGCGTGGCCAGCCATTCCGGCAGCGCCTGCCGGCTGCGCCAGCTACTGGGGCGGCGCGGCACGTCGCGCACGATCAGGCCGGCGCACCAGACCTGGGCGGCCTCGTCGTCCTGGTCGGTGCAGCCGGTGTTGCCGATGTGGGGATAGGTCAGGGTGACGAGCTGGCGGGCATAGGACAGGTCGGTCAGGATTTCCTGGTAACCGGTCATCGCGGTGTTAAACACCACTTCGCCGACGGACAGGCCGTCTGCGCCTACGGATTCGCCCTCGAATACGGTGCCGTCTTCGAGGACGAGGAGTGCGGGTCGAGTCACGGGGTTCGCCTTGGGGTGGAGGAACCCTGTCCCACCGGCTTGCGGCTGCAAGAAACCGCGGACGCGGCGTTCATCCGGTCCGAGGCGATGGGTAACAGGCGAGCGGGAATTGTACCGGCCGCGCCTGTTCAGCGCCACAATTTTTTGCACCCGGCCATGCCTGCCCCACGCATTCAGGATTCCCGCCCTTCCCTTGTAGGAGCGATGTGAGTCGCGACCGGATTGCCGGAAACAGCCCTAGACGCGGATCAAGGCGGATGAACACGGATGAAAGCTTCTCTGATATCCGTGTTCATCCGCGTTGATCCGTGGCCCAAGAGGGCTTCGTTCTTCCGGTCGCGACTCACGTCGCTCCTACAGCACAGCCAGGGGCATGCGGCGCGGCGTGAACGGTCAATCTAGGAGGTCGCGGACGCGGTACGCGCCGGGGGCGCGGCCTTGCAGACGGGCGGCCACGTGCAGCGCGCCGCGGGCGAAGACGTCGCGGTGGGTGGCGCGGTGGGTCAGTTCGATGCGCTCGCCGATGCCGGCGAACTGCACGGTGTGCTCGCCGACGATGTCGCCGGCGCGCAGGCTGGCGTAGCGGACTTCCGCACCGGCGCTGCTCGCCGCCTGGCCCAGGGTCAGCGCAGTGCCCGAGGGCGCGTCCTTTTTGTGGACGTGATGGGATTCGACGATGTCCACGTCCCAGCCGGGCAAGGCCGCGGCAGCGCGCTCCACCAGCTCGGCCAGCACCGCCACGCCCAGGCTGAAATTGCTGGCCCAGGCCAGCGGAATGCGGGTGGCCGCCGCGTCCAGCGCCAGGCGCTGGGCTTCGGACAGCCCGGTAGTGCCAGATACCAATGGCAGACCACGCGCCACGCACAGGGCCAGGATCGGGTCGAAGCCCTCCGGCAGGCTGAAGTCGATGGCCACGTCGAACGCGGGCGCGCCCGTCAGCTCGGCGGCGGCGAAGAATGGCACACCTTCCATCACCCGCTGCGCCGGCGCGCGCCGGGTCACCGCGGCGGCCACCTGGAAGCGTTCGGGCTGCTCGGCGGCCAGTCGCAGCAGGGCCTGGCCCATGCGGCCGGACGCACCATGGACGAGGAGACGCGTGGGAGTCGTGGTCATGGCAGCATGGTAGCGAGGCACGGCAGGCAAGGCGACCGCCGCGCCCGCACCCTGCCCGCCCCGTTGCCGGGTCCACAGGAGGCCCCATGCCGGAACCCAAGACCCGCCCGACCGGCGCTTCCGTCCCCGCGTTCCTGGACGCCCTCGCCGACCCGCGCCGCCGGCAGGATTGCGCGACCCTCGTGGCGTGGATGCAGGACGCCCTGCAGGTGCCGGCGGAAATGTGGGACGACAGCATCGTCGGTTTCGGCCGCTACCGCCTGCGCTACGCCAACGGCAGCGAACTGGACTGGCCGGCGATCGGCTTCTCGCCGCGCAAGCAGGACCTGGTGCTGTACCTGGCGCTGGACTTCGCCGGTAGCGACGCCCTGCTGGCCCGGCTGGGCAAGCACCGCACCAGCAAGGCCTGCCTGTACCTCAAGCGGTTGTCCGACGTGGACGGCGCGGTGCTGCAGGCATTGATCGCCGGTTCCGCGGCGGCCATGGCCGAGCGGCGCACCGATCGTTGAGGGCGTGCGGCGAAGTGACTTCTGCTTCGCCTTGCAGGGGTGCGCGACGAAGCGCGGGCGCTGTTCGCAGGCAGGCATAGCGACGGCATTGACCATCTTTGTTTCGAGTAGCTGTCCGGCACGCGCTGCGTGAAGCCGCGGGAATTCGTCGCAGATGTCGGCAATGGTGTGAGTGCAGATGCCGGTGTCGCTGCCGGCATCCGCACTCATGACCGAAAGCGCAGCGTTTGCCGACCTCGCCTGCCGGCTCGACTTCCAATGTGCGCCTGCGGGGAATAGGAAGCATCCCTGCTCTCCCCTCCTTGTCAGAATCAGCCACCGTCCTGCACGCGTCGCCATGCAGAAGTGCGGCCCATCGAAACCTAGCGCATCGGGGCACTATCCCCGCGCCACGACACCCGTCTCCGCACGGCAAGTCCTCCTCAGGCTTCCGGATCGATGCCCGTCAGGCGCTTCTGCCAGTTCTCGGTGCGGCCCTGGGCCAGGCGGCGCTCGAACAACGTGCGCCACGAAGGCACCAGCGGCAGCGACAGCACAGCCTCCAGCACGCCGGGCTCCAGCGTGCGGCGGTAGAGCAGTTCGATGAAGCGCGACAGCGGCCATTCGCCATGCGGGCGCTCCACCAGCGCCAGCGTATCGCCTGCGCGCACGCGCCCGGCTTCCAGCACGCGGTAGTACCAGCCGGTGCGGCCGCTGTCCTGCACCCGCCGCGCCATGTCGGCCACGCCGAACCGGTCCGAGAGCTTCCAGCAGGGCTGGCGCGATTGCGAGACTTCCACCAGCGCCGTGCCCAGCCGGAAACAGTCGCCCAGGCAGACGTCCGGTTCGGTCAGGCCGTGCGTGCTGATGTTCTCGCCGAAGGCGCCGGCCTGCGCCAGCAGCGGATACGCGCCGATCTCGTCGCGCCAGGCGGCGTAGTGGTCGCGCGGATAGTGGTGGATGGCCTTGTCCGGGCCGCCGTGCACGCGCAGGTCGCCCTGCTCGTCGCCCGCCAGGCCCAGCGCGGCGACCGCCACTGCATGGTCCACCGGCTGCTTGGCGATGGCGCTGCGGCTGCCCGGCCGGGTGAAGTCCACCGCTCGCCCGACCAGCACGGCATCCACGGCGACCGCCGCGGTCACGGCGCAATGCCTTCCAGCACGCGCCCGATGCCGCTGCCGTCCACTTCCGCGGCCGCCGTGCGCAGGCGCGCCGGGTCAGTGGCGGTGTCGAAACCGAGTCGGAAATGCACTTCGCCCGCCGGCGTGCGCGAGGAATGCAGCGAGGCGATGCTCACGCCGTGCCGCTCGAACACGTGCAGCAGCGCGCGCAACGAACCTGGGCGGTCCTCCGGCAGGTGGATGCTGAGCGTGTGCGGATCGCTGAGGTCGGCCAGCAGGTAGCCGAGCCGCTCGTAGGTGTAGTTGCCTGCTTCCAGCGCCCGGGCGCCGAGCGCGTCGCGGTTGGACAGCAGGAATTCCCGGCGGAAGGCCGCGCGCGCCGCGTCGTCGCCGGCGCCGACCAGCGCCGCCATCCGCTGCAACTGCGCCGCCAGCGCGTCGAGGATCTCGCTGGCGTGCGGATTGCCGAACTGGATGTCCTCGTAGATCGCCGGATTGAGCGAGAGGATGCGCGAGAGGATGGCGGCGTCCATCTCGAACGAGGCCGAGCGGAACGGCATCACCGCCTCCAGCCCGCCGGCCTGCGCCGCCTGCCCGCGCAGCACGCCGGCCTGCGCCAGGTGGCTGGCATGCACCATCGCCTGCACCAACGCCATGGTGCGGTCGTGCCGCTCCGGCGTGGCGCGGACGCACTCGGCCTCCAGCGCGGCCAGCAGGCGCTCCAGCCACGGCCGCCAGCGGTCCAGGCGCGCTTCGCACACCACCATCACCCGGCCCTTCAGCGTCGGCGACTTCGGCGGCGCGGTCATCGGGTGCAGGCCGACGACCTCGGCCCGCGAACGCAGCATCGCCGCTACCGGCGCGGCCTTCACCGAGGTGACGTCCAGCCACAGCCGGCCGGCTTCCGCGCCGCCGGCCAAGGCGACGTAGTGGTCGATCAGGGCGGCGGTGCTGCGGATCGGCGCGGAGAACACCAGCACGTCCGCACGCAGCACCAGTTCGTCTTCGGGGAGCGAGCCGGCGTCGGCCGGGTCGTGCCCGATCACCTCCAGCCCCATCGCATGGCCCAGGAAGCGCCGCAGCCAGCGCCCGTAGGCGCCGGCGCTGCCGACGATACCGACCACGGGCCGGGCCAGGTCCGGCGCGGCGGCGGAAGCGGGAACGGTCGCCATCTCGCTAGCCGTCAGTGCGCCGGGGCGCCGGACGCTTCGGTCAGGTACACCACCTGCTCGCGCAGGTCCGGCATGATCCGGCGCATCACCCGCGCGAAGCCGTCGTTGTACTCGCCCGAGCACAGCGGCCCCGGCGTGCGGTCGTCCAGGGTGCGGCGGACGTGCAGGCGGGCGCCGTCACGGCGGAACGTCGAGGCGTAGTTGATCGTGCCTTCGCTCAGCGCGAAGTCGCGCGGCAGGGACACGATCCGCATGGAGGCCGGGAATTCGAACGTGTATTCCTCGTCCGAGCGGGCCGCGCCACAACTGCTCTCGCCGGCCGGGCGCTCGGGGTCGCCCAGTTGCGAAGCCACCAGCGAGCCGACCGGGGCGAAGCTCAGGAACCACGGCTGCACCTGGAACCCGCCCGACAGCGGCAGCATCTTCTCCACGTCGAAGTCGGCGTCCAGGCTGAAGGTATCCAGCAACGGCACCGGATCGTCGTAGCGCACCTTGCCGCTGGCGGTCAGCGCGTTGCGGCGGAAATATTCGCGCACCAGCTTGTCCGCCTCGCTGGCGGCGAGGTTGCGGAACTGCGCGCGCGCGGCGACCGCCATGCGGCCGCTCAGTTCCAGCCGGTGCGTGCCCTTCACCGAGCCGTCGGGCTGGATGCGGACCACCATGCGCGTCTTCTGCCAGTCCGCCCCGGCCTGCGTCACCGGCGTGGTAGCGCCGTCGCGGTGGCCGTCCACCAGCAGCACCGGTTTGCCTTCCATGCCGTCGGGCAGGCTGCCGAAGGGCACCGTGGCGGCGGTGGAATCGGCGTACAGGTCCAGGCCGGGGATGTAGGTGATGACGTGGTTGACCACCGAGGCCACCGGGATGTCCGGCAGCGTGTAGGTGCCTCCGGCGTTGACCAGCGCCTGGGTGCTGTCGATGCCGCGCGCCTTCAGCAGCGCCTGCAGCAGGGTGGCGTGGTCCTTGCAGTCGCCGATGCGGTTGTCCAGCACCACGTCCAGGTCGCGCGGCACCACCGCGCCCAGCCCGATGCAGTTGCCGGCGTAGGTGATCCGGGTGGACACCCATTCGTAGAGCTTCTTGGCGACGTCCCTGGGCGCCTTGTCCTTGCCGGCGATCTCGTTCGCCAGCGCGCGGATGCGCGGCGTGACCGCCGCCTTGGCGTTGGCCGGGCCGCCGTAGGCCGCGGCGATGTCGGCGTAGCGGGCGAACGTGGAGAACGCATAACCCGGGTAGCGGTCGGCGGTGAACACGGTGTCGCGCAGGCTTTCCGGCGCGACCGGCTCGCGGTTGCGCCACTGCCATTGCAGGACGCGGCGGCCGCCTCCGGTGCGCGCCGGAGGCTGGGTCATGTGCCAGTTCCGCCAGTCCGCGCGCATGTCCTCCGGCGCGTCGATGGTCACCTGCACGTCGCCGTAGTAGGCCGCGGGGTTGTAGTTGCGGATCACCGAGAAGTGACCGGGAAACATGGGCTGCGTGGTGGTCAGCCGGTAGGCGAACACGGTGGTGTCGCCGACCGCCAGTTCCGGGAACACCACGGTCAGCGTGGTCTGGTCTGAATAGATCGGCGAATCGCCGTCGCGGCCGGTGCTGCTGTGCACCTGGTAGTTGCCCGGCGGCGCGTCGATGCGACGCCCGTCCGCCTTCAGGGTGTAGGCGCTCACCACCTCGGCCTTCTGGATGCTGGTGCTGTAGCCGACCGAGGCGTCCTTGGCCGCCTCCAGCGCGGTGTCCTTCAGCACCTTGACCGCGGTTTCCTGCGTCTGCACGAAGCTGCCGTCGGCGTTGACGACGTAGGCGGTGATCTCACGCTCGACCTGGAGGGGCCGGTCGTCGGCGGCCCGCGCCGACGCCAGCAGGCCCAGCCACGCCATCGCCGCCCATCCCATTCCCTTCCCCAACTGTCGTATGCCGCGCACGCGCCCTCCCGTGTCCGTCCGTCGTTGAATCGTCCCGATGCGAAACGGCCCCGTGTCTCCACGGGGCCGTCGCAGGATGCCATATCCGCCATCCGCCGGGCGGCGCGCCCGGCTCAGGAGGTCATCCGGTCCCAGAAGCCCTTGACGCCGTCCAGGAACGTCGCCGACTTGGGCGAATGCTTGCGCGCCTCGTCGCCGACGAAGGTGGCTTCGAACTTCTCCAGCAGCTCGCGCTGCTCCGGCGTCAGGTTGACCGGCGTCTCCACCACCACGCGGCAGTACAGGTCGCCCTCGGTGCGGCTGCGCACGGACTTCACGCCCTTGCCGCGCAGCCGGAACAGCTTGCCGGTCTGGGTCTCGGCGGGGATGCGGATCTCCGCTTCGCCGTGCAGCGTGGGCACGCGTACGGTGTCGCCCAGGGCCGCCTGCGAGATGCGGATCGGCACTTCGCAGTGCAGGTCGTCGCCGTCGCGCTGGAAGATCTCGTGCTCGCGCACGCGCACTTCCACGTACAGGTCGCCGGGCGGCGTGCCCGGCGGGCCGGCCTCGCCCTCGCCGGTCAGGCGGATGCGGTCGCCGTTGTCCACGCCGGCCGGGATCTTGACTGACAGGACCTTCTCTTCCTCCACGCGGCCGGCGCCGTGGCAGTGCGTGCAGGGATTACGGATGGTCTGCCCGCGCCCGCCGCAGGCCGGACAGGTCTGCTGCATGGCGAAAATGCCGCGCTGCATGCGCACGTTGCCGCGGCCGCCGCAGGTGGTGCAGGTCTCGACCTTGCCGTCGGCCGAGCCCGAGCCCTTGCACGGCGCGCAGGCCGCCAGGGTGGGAATCTCGATGCGCTTCTCGATGCCGGCGACGGCCTCTTCCAGGTCCAGCTCCATCACGTAGCCGACGTCGGCGCCGCGGCGCGCGGCGCGCGCGCCGCCACCGCCGAAGATGTTGCCGAAGATGTCCCCGAAGATGTCGCCCATGTCCGGGCCGCCCGGACCGCCGCCACCCATGCCATGCTCGAACGCGGCATGGCCGTGCGCATCGTAGGCGCGCCGCTTGGCGCCGTCGGACAGCACCTCGTAGGCTTCCTTGCATTCCTTGAACGCGGCCTCGGCGGCGGCATCGCCCGGGTTGCGGTCCGGGTGGTGCTTCATCGCGCAGCGGCGGTAGGCCTTCTTCAGGTCGTCGTCGCTGGCGTCGCGGGCCACGCCCAGGACTTCGTAGTAGTCGCGTTTTGACATGGACAGCCAGTCAGCCGCTTCGCGGCTTGCAAGTTGGTCGCTTCGCGACCTGTGAAAGGGTAGCTTTGTCCCGCTGGACTTTTATCAAGCCCGCCAGGACACCAAACAACGATTCGACTTTCTGCAACACCACGGTCGAGTCGCAGAAACCGAAATCATCAGCCAGACGCAGTTGAGTTTCCAGTTCGGCCAGCGAGCCGCGCGCAACGTACAGGAACTGAAGCAGTTCCCTTCCGCTACCACGTCCGCACCCCTCGGCGATGTTGGAAGGAACACTCACCGCCGCCCGGCGCATCTGCGAAGTCAGTCCGTACCGCTCATCGGGCGGAAAACGCGCCGAGACCGCATAGACGGCTCGCGCCAATGCCATGGCATCCTGCCAAACCTTCAGATCGTGGTGCGGTCTCGCCATGTCGACATTCCCGGTCAACTGACAGCGGATCGGGCGCACTGCGCCCGATCCGCGACTTGCTGCTCGCCCGACTTACTTCTTCTCGTCGTCCTTCACCTCGGTGAACTCCGCATCCACTACGTCGTCCCCGGCGGCGGAGGCGCCGCCGCCGGCGTGGCCGGTGCCGGCCGGCTGCTCGGCCGAGGCGGCCGCCGCGTACAGCGACTGGCCTGCCTCTTCCAGCGCCTTGGCCTTGGCCTCGATCTGAGCCTTCTCGTCGCCCTTCATCGCCGTTTCCAGTTCGGCGATGGCGGTCTCGACGCGGCCGATCACGTCGCCCGGCACCTTGCTGCCGTGTTCGGTAATCGCGCTGCGGGTGGCGTGGATCAGGCCGTCGGCGTGGTTGCGCGCCTGCACCAGTTCCTGGAACTTCTTGTCCTCTTCGCGGTGCGCCTCGGCGTCGGCGACCATCCGGCTGATCTCGTCCTCGGACAGGCCCGAGCCGGCCTTGATCTCCACCTTCTGTTCCTTGTTGGTCTTCTTGTCCTTGGCCGACACGTGCAGGATGCCGTTGGCGTCGATGTCGAACGACACCTCCACCTGCGGCATGCCGCGCGGCGCCGGCTCGATGCCCGCCAGGTCGAACTTGGCCAGCGACTTGTTGAAGCGGGCCTGTTCGCGCTCGCCCTGCAGCACGTGCACCGTCACCGCGGACTGGTTGTCCTCGGCGGTGGAGAAGGTCTGCGAGGCCTTGGTCGGGATGGTGGTGTTCTTCTCGATGATCTTGGTGAACACGCCGCCCAGGGTCTCGATGCCCAGCGTCAGCGGGGTCACGTCGAGCAGCAGCACGTCCTTGACGTCGCCGGCCAGCACGCCGCCCTGGATCGCCGCGCCCAGCGCCACGGCCTCGTCGGGGTTGACGTCCTTGCGCGGCTCCTTGCCGAAGAACTCGGCCACCGCCGCCTGCACCTTGGGCATGCGGGTCTGGCCGCCGACCAGGATCACTTCGCCGATGTCGCTGGCGCGCAGGCCGGCGTCGTTCAGCGCGATGCGGCAGGGCTCGATGGTCTTCTTGACCAGGTCGTCCACCAGCGCTTCCAGCTTGGCACGGGTCAGCTTGATGTTCAGGTGCTTGGGACCGGAGGCGTCGGCCGTCACGTACGGCAGATTGACCTCGGTCTGCTGCGAGCTGGACAGCTCGATCTTGGCGCGCTCGGCGGCGTCCTTCAGGCGCTGCAGCGCCAGCGGGTCCTTGCGCAGGTCGATGCCCTGGTCCTTCTGGAATTCCTCGACGAGGTAGTCGATGACGCGCTTGTCGAAGTCCTCGCCGCCCAGGAAGGTGTCGCCGTTGGTGGCCAGCACCTCGAACTGCTTCTCGCCGTCGACGTTGGCGATCTCGATGATCGACACGTCGAAGGTGCCGCCGCCCAGGTCGTAGACCACGATCTTGCGGTCCTGCGCGTCGCCCTTGTCCAGGCCGTAGGCCAGCGCGGCCGCGGTCGGCTCGTTGATGATGCGCTTGACGTCCAGGCCGGCGATGCGGCCGGCGTCCTTGGTGGCCTGGCGCTGGCTGTCGTTGA
>CALJUL010000133.1 GCA_937975725.1 uncultured Pseudoxanthomonas sp.
TGTACATCCCGCCGGACGCGCTGGAGGTCATCCTCGACGCCTTCGAAGGCCCGCTGGACCTGCTGCTGTACCTGATCCGCCGGCAGAACCTGGACATCCTGGACATCCCCGTCGCCGAGATCACCCGGCAGTACGTGGACTACATCAACGTCATGCAGGAGCTGCGGTTCGAACTGGCCGCCGAATACCTGGTGATGGCCGCCATCCTGGCCGAGATCAAGTCGCGCATGCTGCTGCCGCGGCCGGTCAGCGAGGAAGGCGAGGAAGGCGACCCGCGCGCCGAGCTGGTGCGCCGGCTGCAGGAGTACGAACGCTTCAAGCAGGCGGCCGAGGACCTGGACGCCCTGCCCCGCCAGGACCGCGACACCACCCCGGTGCAGGCGCACGTGCCGGACCGCGCCACCGTCCGGCTGCCGCCGCCGGTGGAGCTGAAGGAAATGCTGCTGGCCCTGCACGACGTGCTCAAGCGCGCCGAGCTGTTCAGCGGCCACGCCATCAAGCGCGAGGCGCTCAGCGTGCGCCAGCGCATGGGCGACGTGCTGACCCGGCTGGAGGACGGCCGCTTCCACCGCTTCGAAAGCATGTTCGCGCCCGAGGAAGGCAAGCTGGGCGTGCTGGTCACCTTCCTGGCCATGCTGGAGCTGGCCAAGGAACAGTTGCTGGACATCGTGCAGGAAGCACCCTTGGCGCCGATCTACGTCAAGTCGCTGGCGCTCAACAACACCAACGAGCCGCTGCAGTTCTCCAGCGAGTTCGACGACAGCGACGCGGCCAACGACGCCCCCTGACGCGCGCGCCCGGCGACGGGCGCCGCAGACCCCCTACGAACGACCGAACCGCATGGATCAATCGCTCATCAACCGCATCGTGGAGGCCGCCCTGCTGGCGGCCAGCCAGCCGCTGACGCTGGCGCAACTGCACGGCCTGTTCCCGGAAGAGGAACCGGCGCCCGAAGGCAGCGTCGAAGAAGCGCTGCGGCACCTGGCCGACGCCTGCGCCGACCGCGGCGTGGAGCTGGTGGAGGTCGCCTCCGGCTACCGCTACCAGGTCAAGGCCGACGTGCACGCCTGGGTGGCGCGGCTGTGGACCGAGCGCAAGACCAAGTACACCCGCGCCACGCTGGAGACCCTGGCCCTGATCGCCTACCGCCAGCCGATCACCCGCGGCGAGATCGAACAGGTCCGCGGCGTGGCGGTGAGCAGCAACATCATCCAGGCGCTGGAGGAACGCGAGTGGATCCGCGTGGTCGGCCACCGCGACGTGCCCGGCCGGCCGGCGCTGTTCGGCACCACCAAGGCATTCCTGGACTACTTCGGCCTCAAGCGCCTGGACGAACTGCCGCCGCTGTCCGAACTCAAGGACATCGGCGAACTGGAACCGCAGTTGCCGCTGGACGGCGCCCCGCTGCCGGTCAGCATCGCCAGCGGCGACGCACCGCTGGACGCACGGGACGACGACGCCCTCGCGCCCGACACCAGCGTCGAGGGCGACGACGACAACGGCGACGAGGCCGCAGCGCCCCGCGACGCCGAAGGACACGCATCGGACGGCGACGAAGCCCGCGACGGGCACGACGCAGCCGGTTCCGATGCGCAATACGACGCAACGGCCCCGTCTCAGGACGACGCGACCGTAGAAGACGACACCCCGACGGAAACCGGCGACGACGCCGGACACGCTTCCGCCGGTGAACCCCAACCCCAAGATGACGCCGCCGCCGCTTCCGACCAGGAAGACCGGGCATCGTCGGAGCAGAAGCAATGAGCAACACCCCCAAGAAAACCCCGCTGGGCAAGCTGTCCCTGAAGCGCGACAGCGCGCCCGCCGAAACCCCGCGCCTGGAAGAGCGCCTGCACAAGGTGCTGGCGCAGGCCGGCCTGGGCTCGCGCCGCGCGCTGGAGCAGCGCATCGCCGACGGCCTGGTCAAGGTCAACGGCGAGACCGCGCAGACCGGCATGTCGGTCAAGGCCGGCGACAAGATCGAACTGGACGGCCGCACCTTCGTCGCCAGCGCACTGACCGAGCCCTCGCGCGTGCTGATCTACAACAAGCCCGAAGGCGAAGTGACCACCCGCGAAGACCCCGAAGGCCGCCCGACCATCTTCGAGGCGCTGCCCGCACTGAAGGGCGCGCGCTGGATCGCCATCGGCCGCCTGGACATCAACACCACCGGCCTGCTGCTGCTGACCACCGACGGCGAACTCGCCAACGCGATGATGCACCCGTCCTACGAGGTCGAGCGCGAGTACGTCGTGCGCGTGCGCGCGCCGGAAGGCCAGGAAAGCGTGCCGGACAACGTGGTCGACCGCCTGCGCCGCGGCGTGGCGCTGGACGACGGCCCGGCCAAGTTCGACGAGATCGAACGCATCGGCGGCACCGATTCGCACGACTGGTTCCGCGTGGTGGTCAAGGAAGGCCGCAACCGCGAAGTGCGCCGCCTGTGGGAATCACAGGGCTGCCAGGTCAGCCGCCTGAAGCGCGTGCGCTATGGCAAGGTCAGCCTGCCGCAGCCGCTGCTGCGCGGCCAGTCGCAGGAGCTGCCCGACACCCAGGTCGAAGCGCTGCGCAAGCAACTGGGCCTGGAGGACGGCGCGCCGGCCGCGCTGACCCTGCAGCCGGTGATCGGCCAGCGCAAGGCCGCCAAGTCCACCGTGCACGTGGGCGGCGGCCGCAGCGGCAGCGCCTACGTCAACGGCCACAACAGCGCCGACGAAGGCCGCGAGCTGCGCCGCTTCGACCATGTGCGCGAAGACCGCGGCCGTGGCGGTCGCGGCAAGAAGCCGCATGGCGGCCTGACCGTCAGCGGCGAACAGGCGGCCAAGCAATCGCAGCGCCCGTTCAAGCAGCGCACGCCCAAGGGGCCGAAGCCGCTGCCCGAGGGCAATCCGGCGGCGTTCCGCAGTTGGTACGTGCCGGATGGCGTCGATACCGGCCCGGCCGGCCACCGGAACGCCGGTCCCGGCGGCCCGAAGAAGCCCTACGCTGGCAAGCCGGGCGGACGTCCCGGCACCGGCGGCAAGCCCGGTGGCGGCGCTGGCAAGCGCGGCCCCGGTGGCGGCCAGGGCGGCTTCGGTGGCGACCGTTTCGGCAATGACCGCACCGGTTTTGGCGCCGAGCGCGGACCGCGTGGCGCGCAGGGCGCCGCCGGCAAGCCGCAGCGCGCCGCGCGCCCCTACGGCCATCCCGGCAGTGCCCCGAGCTTCCCGTCCGACCATGCCAACCCCGGCTTCAACCCCTACGGCCAACAGCCGCGGGGCCCGCGGCCGCAGGGACGTCCCGGTGGCGGGGGCAATCGTCCGCAGCACGCCGGCCCCCGGCCCGGCGGCCGGCCGGCCGGTGGGCGCGGTCCTGGCGGCCGTCCCGGTGGCGGCGGCCAGCGGGGTCCCCGCGGCGGTGGCCACGGCTGACACGACACGGAGAAGGCGCCCATCGGCGCCTTCTTTCTTTCCGCTGCCTGTCGCGGAGGCGGTGGCCTGACTTCATGGCGACTTCACCGCCGCTCCCCGCACGGCCTGCACGCTGCGCACCACGCCGTGATCGAGCCCGTGCCCGCCGATGCAGGACAACTTCTATGACGTGATCGTGGTGGGCGCCGGCTTCGCCGGCCTCGCCTGTGCCCGCGAACTGGCCGCGGCCGGCCTGCGCGTGTGCGTGATCGAACGCAAGCGCGACCTCGGCGAACGCCTGCACACCACCGGCATCCTGGTGCAGGAAGCGCTCGACGAACCGGCGCTGCACGGCGTCCCCGCCGGCCTGCTGCGCGCGGTGCCGCGCGTGCGGCTGTACGCGCCGTCGCTGGCGAGCATCCGGCTGGCGGCACCGGGCTATCGCTTCTTCACCACCGACACGCCGGGGCTGATGCGCTGGCTGGGCGCGCAGGCAGTGGCCGGCGGCGTGGAGCTACGCCTGGGCTGCGGCTTCCGCGACGCGCAACGGACCGCGCAGGGCTGGCAGCTCCCGGGCATCGGCCGCTGCCGCTACCTGGTGGGCGCCGACGGCGTGCGCTCGCGGGTGGCGGCGCGGCTGGGCCTGGGCCGCGTGCACGAAGTGCTGCACGGCATGGAATACGAATACGACGGCATCGCCCTGCGTGAACCCGATGCCCTGCACTGCTTCGTCAGCCGGCGCTTCGCACCTGGTTACATCGGCTGGGTCGCGCAGACGCCGACCGGCGTGCAGGCCGGCCTGGCGCTGCGGCGGCGCGGCCAAACGGCGCACGCGCCTGCGCCGGACCTGGCTGGCTTCCTCGACCGCATCGCACCGCTGGTGGGCCTGGACCCTCAGCGCCCGCCGGACGCCGTGCGCGCCGGTGCGATCCCCTGCGGCGGTGCGGTCACGCTGCGGCGGAACGACGCAGCCGTGCTGGTGGGCGACGCCGCCGGCATGGTCTCGCCGGTCACCGCCGGCGGCATCCATGCGGGCCTGCGCCATGGCGCCCGCACCGGGCGCGCGTTGGCGGCGGCACTGGCCGATGGCCGGCCGTTCGCCGAACCGCGCGGTGCGCCGGTGCGGCACATGGGCTGCAAACGCGCGCTGCGCTGGGCCTTCGACCGCTTCCAGTCCGACTGGCCGGTCGACCTGCTGCTGGGCGCCGCGCCCGTGCGCCGCATCGCCGAACAGGTCTATTTCCACCGCCGCGGGCAGGCCGTGGCCGCGGACGATGTCGCCTCCACCGATTGAGCAGGATCAAGGCCGCCTTGCCCCGGTCGGCTACAATGGCGCGGACCGTTTCATTGCCCCCTACGCCCCCATGTCATCCGCCTTCGGCACCGAAACGGTGCTCGACGTCCGCCACTGGACGGACGCCTACTTCAGCTTCACCACCACCCGCGACGACGGTTTCCGTTTCGACAACGGCCAGTTCGTGATGATCGGCCTGGAAGTGAACGGCAAGCCGCTGCTGCGCGCCTATTCCATCGCCAGCGCCAACTGGGAAGAACAACTGGAGTTCTTCAGCATCAAGGTCCAGGACGGCCCGCTGACCTCGCGCCTGCAGCACATCAAGCCCGGCGACAGCGTACTGATCGGCCGCAAGCCCACCGGCACCCTGCTGATCAGCGACCTGCACCCGGGCCGCAACCTGTACCTGCTGGGCACCGGCACCGGGCTGGCGCCGTGGCTGTCGGTGGTCAAGGACCCGGAAACCTACGAGCGCTTCGAGCGCGTGGTACTGTGCCACGGCGTGCGCCACGCCGACGACCTGGCCTACCGCGACTACTTCGAGAAGGAACTGCCGCAGCACGAGTTCCTCGGCGAGGCGATCCGCGGGAAGCTGCTGTACTACCCCGCGGTCAGCCGCGAGCCCTTCCCCAACCACGGCCGCCTGACCGACCTGATGGCCAGCGGCGAGATGATGGAGACCCTGGGCATCGAGGCGCTGGACCCCGAGCACGACCGCGCGATGATCTGCGGCAGCCCGCAGATGCTGGCCGACTTCCGCACCCTGCTGGACGGCCGCGGCTTCACCGCCGCCCCGCGCATCGGCAGCCCCGGCCAGTACGTGTTCGAACGCGCCTTCGTGGAGAAGTAAGCGCGCCGCGTTGCCGGCAGCGGCATGCAGGCAACGCCCGCCTGAAATGCTAGGCTCCGCGGCGGGGAAGAACACCGGGGGAAACCGCATGCGATTCCGCTTCTTCGTGCCCGCGCTGCTGGCGGCGGCGCTGACGTTTTCCGCATGGGCCGGCGAGAGGGTGCCGCAGCCCAAGGCCGGCGACACGCCGCCGCCGATCGAGTTGAAGGACCGCGACGGCGATCCCGTCGATCTCGCCGCATTGCAGGGCAAGGTGGTGGTGGTGACGTTCTGGGCCTCGTGGTGCGGCCCCTGCCGCCGCGAACTGCCGATGCTAGGCCGCGTGCAGAAGCTGGTGGGGCGCGACTACCTGGAAGTCATCGCGGTCAACATGAAGGAGCCGCGCGCGGACTACCTGGCGGTGCTGCGCGCGAACAAGGACCTCGACCTGCGCTTCGTACACGATCCGCGCGGCGTGGCTTCCGACCGCTACGGCGTCACCGCGCTGCCCAATATGTTCATCATCGGCCGCGACGGCCGCATCGTGCGCACGCACCGCGGCTATTCCGACGACGTGCTGGAATCCTTCGCCAAGGAACTGCTGGCGCTGCTGCCCGAGGAGGCGCTGCAACGCCGACAGTGAGCCGGCCGCGCCGCGCCACGGTGGCGCAAGCATGGCGGGCGAAGCAGGCCCACCGCGGGTTCGTTGCCCTGTCGCCTTGCCTGTGCGCTTCCAGTCCTTCAACGCCCCCATCCGCAGCGTTTGACGCGGCCGCGTGGCGACGATGCCGCGCCCTTCGGCCATTGCGCGCGGAGGCGGCCGCTGCGCTTACGCCAGCGCGGCGCGGATGTCGCCGGCCAGCGATTCGGGCTTGTCGGTGGGCGCATAGCGCGCGATCACGCGACCGTCGCGGCCGACCAGGAACTTGCTGAAGTTCCATTTGATCGCCCCGATACCCAGCAGGCCCGGTTTCTCCTGCTTCAGCCAGCGCCATAGCGGATGTGCGCCGTCGCCGTTGACCTCGACCTTGGCGAACATGGGGAAGCTCACGTCGTAGTTGAGCGAACAGAAGCTGCGGATCTGCGCCTCGTCGCCGGGCTCCTGGTGGCCGAACTGGTCGCAGGGGAACCCCAGCACCACCAGCCCCTGCGGGCCGAACTCGCGCCACAGCTTTTCCAGCCCCGCATACTGCGGCGTGAAGCCGCACTCCGACGCCACGTTGACGATCAGCAGAACCTTGCCTCGGTAGTCGGACAGGGAACAGTCCTGGCCGTCGATGTCGCGCGCGGTGAAATCGTAGGCAGTGGTCATGGCCGTCTCCCGGGAAAGCCCTATCAGACACCCCCACACGCGCGCCGGCAAGCGCTGCGGCGGGCATGCCGCTTCTATCGCCCCTGCCCCTCATACCTCTTTGCATGAGCGACGTCAGTCGCGACCGCGGCAACGGAACAGCCTTGAAGCAGCGGATCGAGACGGATGCAGGCCGCCGCAGCGCCGTTGCCCGGCTTGCCCGCGCGCGGCGTATCTCAGGGTGCTTCCGTTGCCGCGGTCGCGACTGACGTCGCTCCTACAGGAGAGGCAGAAGCATCGAAGGGAGATGAAGCGCCCTCAGCGCGCAGGCCGCACTTCCAGCGCAGGCGCGAACGGGGCGATGCCCAGTGCCGCGTCGATCTCGGCCGGGTAATAGGCGTGCCCGTCCTTGATCACCAGCGCCAGCTTGCGGATGTCGCGGATGTCGCGGGTGGGGTCGCCGTCCACCAGCACCAGGTCGGCGCGCTTGCCCGGAGCGATGGAGCCGGCCTCGTCCAGCGTGCGCGTGTAGCGGGCGCCGTTCCACGTGGCCACCTGCAGCACCTGCGCCGGGGTCAGCCCGGCCTGCACGTACAGCTCCAGTTCGCGTTGCAGGGTGAAGCCCGGCAGTTCGTCCGTACCGGCGACGAGCGGGACGCCGGCGCGGTACAGGCGGCCGGTGAATTCGACCAGCTTGTCGAAGCTGCGCTTGTAGCGCGCGCCGGTGGCGTCGTCGGGGATGTCCAGCTCCGCCGCGCGCCGGCTGCGCTGCACGTCCGGCGGCAGATGGTCGGCGACGTCGGCGACGATGGGCGACAGTTGCCCTTCGCGCTGGTGCAGGAATTCGAACGTCGCCAGGGTCGGGTCGATGACGATCTGCTTCTCCGCCAATTCCGCGATGAAGTCCTGCACCGGCCTGCTGTCGAAATCGAGCGCATCGGTGCGGTCGGCGACCAGATAGAAGCGCGCCAGCGTGCGGGTGTCGGTATCCGGCGTGACGAAGAAGTTGAGCATCACCTGGTTGATGTGCTGGATCTCGTCGTAGCCCTGCTCCACCACGTCCTGCGCGCGCAGGAAGGCCGGCACGTGGCCGCTCACGCGCAGGCCGCGCTGGTGCGCGTAGGCCGCGGTCTCGCGCAGGATCTCCTTCGGGAACGAGTTGTAGATCTTGACCTGCGGATAGCCGTGGTCGGCGTACCAGTCGATCGCCCGCTTCGCCTCGGCCAGGTCGCCGATGACGAAGCCGCCCTGCGAGGAATGCGGACTGCTGCCCTCGATGTAGCCGGCCGGGATGACCCGCGGATGCAGCAGCGTGCCGGCCCGCTCCTCGGCCATCAGTTGCTGCAGGGTGGCGTTGTCGTTGCCCATGTCGCGCACGCTGGTCACGCCGGCGGCCAGGTGCAGCCCGCCTTCCCAGCGACCCGCGTGCACGTGCATGTCGTACAGGCCGGGCAGCAGCACGCGCCCATCGGCGTCCACCACGTTGTCGGCGGCCGGCGCCGCTGCCGATGCCGGCGCGACGGAGACGATGCGCCCCTCGCGCAGCAGCACGTCGGAACGCTCGCCCAGCACCGCGTGCTCGCTGTCGAACACGCGCGCGTTGCGGATCAACGTGGTGCCCGGCAGCGGATGCGCCAGGCGTTGCTGGAGCGCGACCAGCGCCTCGCCTTCGGCGGTCTGCTGGCGCGCTTCCAATGCCGCCGCGCTGGACTGCCAGCCGTCCTCCACCAGTTGCAGGAAGCCGGGGACGATGTAGGCGAACAGGCGCGGCGCGGCGTCGCGCGTCACCCAGGCGAAATCGGGAGTGAAACCGATCCCGGTCAGGCTGACCAGGTCGACGGTGCGCGACCGCTCGCCACTGCGCACGTCCATGGACGCCAGCCTGCGCTGGGTCAGCGTGCCGCTCGGCACCAGCGGCAGCCTGCCGTCGGGCTGCCGGGCCAGCGCCGCCAGCGCCACCGAGGTCGCGGCCGGCGTGCCGCCCAGCGGCGTGTACAGCGCGGTGCCTGTGAACGCGTGCGTGCCGCTGTCCGACGTGCTCTTCCAGCGGCCGACATCGCCCTCGCGCACGAACGATTCGTCCACCGGCGCGCCGAAGGTGGACACGCCGCGCACCTGGTAGCGGCGGAAGGTGCCGTCGGGCGCGAGTTCGAATTCCTCCTTAAGTTCCGGGCCGCGCCCGTTGTCCTTGAACACGAAATCGACCCGGGTGACGCCGTCCTCGCCCACGCGGACCGTCTGTTCGCCGGCCTGCTTGCCGCCGTCCACCAGCGCCACGTAGCGCAGGGTCTCGGCGGCCTTGACGCCCGGGGCCAGCAACAGCGCACAGCAGATGACAAGGACGGGCTTCACGGAATGCTCCTGCGGCGGACGGTGCGCGCATTCTGACCCAGATCGGCGCGGCGTTCGCGCCGGCTGCCCATGCCTTTCGTCATGGGTCCGTGCCGCCCCCTTCCGGTACCCTTGGGAATCCACTGTTCAGGACGCCGCGCTTCGATGACCACCCGCCTCGCCCTCGCGCTCGCCGCGACCCTGGGACTCGCCATGCCCGCCTACAGCCAGGCCGCCGCACCGGCCTCCACCACCGTCCAGGCCGCCAATCCCTTCTTCGCGCAGAGCCCGCTGCCGCTGCATTACCCGCAGTTCGACAGGATCAAGGACAGCGATTTCGCCCCCGCCTTCGACGCCGGCATGGCCGAGCAGTTGAAGGAGATCGACGCCATCGCCGGCAACCCGGCCGCGCCCACCTTCGACAACACCATCATCGCGCTGGAGAAGTCCGGCCAGGTGCTGGACCGCGCCACCACCGTGTTCTTCAACCTGGTCGGCACCGACACCAACGACACGCGCAACGAGTTGCGCGCCAACTACTCGGCGAAGTTCGCCGCGCACGGCGACGCCATCAACCTCAATCCCAAGCTCT
Organism: uncultured Pseudoxanthomonas sp.; assembly: GCA_937975725.1. Classification (GTDB taxonomy): domain Bacteria; phylum Pseudomonadota; class Gammaproteobacteria; order Xanthomonadales; family Xanthomonadaceae; genus Pseudoxanthomonas_A. The sequence goes on from CALJUL010000133.1 coordinate 9,724, forward strand.
TCGCCCGCATCAAGGCGCTGTACGAAAAGCGCGACACCCTGGGCCTGGACCCGCAGGGCGTGCGACTGATCGAGCGCTACCACACCAGCTTCGTCCGCGCCGGCGCCAACCTGAACGACGCCGACAAGGCCACGCTGAAGGCGATGAACGCCGAACTGGCCTCGCTGGGCACCCGGTTCAGCGACTACGTGCGGAAGGAAGTGAACGCTTCGGCCGTGGTCGTGGACGACGTGAAGCAGCTCGACGGCCTGACCGAGGCGCAGATCGCCACCGCCGCCGAAACGGCGAAGAACCGCGGCCTGGACGGCAAGTACGTGCTGACCTTGCTCAACACCACCGGCCAGCCGCCGGAATCGCAACTGACCGACCGCGCGCTGCGCCGGCGCCTGCACGAAGCCTCGGTCGCGCGCGGCAGCCGCGGCGGCGAGTTCGACACCACCGCGCTGGTCTCGCGCATCATGAAGCTGCGCGCCGACCGCGCGAAGCTGCTGGGCTATCCCAACCACGCCGCCTACGGCCTGGAAGACCAGACCGCGCGCACGCCGGAAGCCGTCAATGCGATGCTCGGCAAACTGGCGCCGGCCGCGGTGGCGAACGCCAAGCGCGAGGCCGCCGACCTGCAGGCGATGATCGACCGGGAGCAGAAGGCCAAGGGCCAGCCGAGCTTCAAGCTGGAGCCATGGGACTGGGCCTTCTACACCGAGAAGGTGCGCGCGGCCAAGTACGACTTCGACGAATCGCAGCTCAAGCCGTACTTCGAGATGAAGAACGTGCTGGAGAACGGCGTGTTCTACGCCGCCAACCAGTTGTACGGGCTGAGCTTCAAGGAACGCACCGACCTGCCCAAGTACCACGCCGACACCTGGACCTACGACGTGTTCAACGCCGACGGTTCGCAACTGGCAATCTTCATCTTCGACCCGTATGCGCGCGACTCCAAGCGCGGCGGCGCGTGGATGAATTCCTACGTGTCGCAGTCGGGCCTGACCGGCGACAAGCCGGTAGTGGCCAACCACCTCAACGTGCCCAAGCCGCCGGCCGGCGAGCCCACGCTGCTGACCTGGGACGAGGTGACCACGGCGTTCCACGAGTTCGGCCACGCGCTGCACGGCATGTTCTCGGACGTGAAGTACCCCTACTTCAGC
>CALJUL010000134.1 GCA_937975725.1 uncultured Pseudoxanthomonas sp.
CCCGCTGTTCAAGGGCAAGCGCGTGGCGGTGATCGGCGGCGGCAACTCCGGCGTGGAGGCGGCCATCGACCTGGCCGGCATCGTGGCGCACGTCACCCTGTTCGAGTTCGACGGCAAGCTGCGCGCCGACGACGTGCTGCAGCGCAAGCTGCGCAGCCTGCCCAACGTGCGCATCGTCACCAGCGCGCAGACCACCGAGGTGCTGGGCGACGGCAACAAGGTCACCGGCCTGGTCTACAAGGACCGCGAGGGCGGCGACGTCCACCGCGTGGAGCTGGAAGGCATCTTCGTGCAGATCGGCCTGCTGCCCAACACCGAATGGCTGAAGGGCGCGGTGGAGCTGAGCCCGCGCGGCGAGATCGTGGTCGACGACCGCGGCCAGACCAGCGTGCCGGGCGTGTTCGCCGCCGGCGACGCCACCACGGTGCCGTACAAGCAGATCGTCATCGCCATGGGCGAAGGCTCCAAGGCCGCGCTGAGCGCGTTCGATCACCTGATCCGCACCTCGGCGCCGGTAGCGGCCGAGGACGTGGTGGCGGCCTGAGACACCGGGAAGTCGCCTGCTGCGCAGGCTGTAAGGGGCGAGTCTCGCCTTCGGCGCTGTAAGTGGTAGCGGCAAGTGGTAAAAGGCCACGAGTGTCGTGCCCGTGGCTTCCCCTTGCAGGCGGCGCAGCCGCCGACTTGCCTCTTCGCCGCCTGCGCAGCAGGCGCCTCCCGGCACCATCCATCGGCTTACGAGGGAGAGCTCCATGAACCTCCGCGACCTGAAGTACCTGGTGGCCCTGGCCGACCACAAGCATTTCGGCCGCGCCGCCGCGGCGTGCTACGTCAGCCAGCCCACCCTGTCCACCCAGATCAAGAAGCTGGAGGAAGAACTGGGCGTGCCGCTGGTGGAGCGCGCGCCGCGCAAGGTCATGCTGACCCCGGCCGGCCGCGATGCCGCCGACCGCGCGCGCCGCATCGTGGCCGAGGTCGAGCAGATGAAGGAAGCCGCCCGCCGCAGCCAGGACCCCGAGGCCGGCACCGTGCGCCTGGGCATCTTCCCCACCCTCGGCCCCTACCTGCTGCCGCACGTGGTGCCGCGCATCCGCGCCCGCTTCCCGCACCTGGAACTGCTGCTGGTGGAGGAGAAGAGCGAAGTGCTGCTCTCCCGCCTGCGCGAGGGCAAGCTCGACGCCGGCCTGCTGGCGATGCCCGTGCACGACGACCAGTTGCACGCCGAATTCCTGTTCGAGGAACCGTTCCTGCTGGCCGTGCCCGAGTCGCACCCGCTGGCGCGCCGCGACGCGCTGCCGATGTCCGAGCTCGCCCAGCACCAGTTGCTGCTGCTGGAGGACGGCCACTGCCTGCGCGAACAGGCGCTGGACGTGTGCCGGATCTCCGGCGCCAACGAGAAGTCCGAGTTCCGCGCCACCAGCCTGGAGACGCTGCGGCAGATGGTCGCGGCCAACGTCGGCATTACCCTGCTGCCGACCCTGGCCGTCAAGCCGCCGGTGGCGCGCTCGGAGAACATCCACCTGCTGGGGTTCTCCGACGCCCATCCCAGCCGCCGGATCGCCATGGTCTGGCGCCGGAGTTCGGCGATGAGCGACTTCCTGCAGGCGTTGGCACAGGTGTTCCGCGAACTGCCCGGCAGCCTGTTCGAGCCCGAGCCGCGCGACACCGCCCCGCCCGCCGGCGCGCGGCCGCGGGCGGCTTGAACCGCGGCCGATTCCCGGCTACGTTAGACCCGCAAACAGGGACCCGATGGGCGGCGCGGCGACGCGTCGCCCGTTTCCTTTTGCGCGCAGCGAAAAAAGACCCACCAGGAGATACCGAATGAACAACACCCGCACCAGCGGCCTGCCCCCTTCGCCGCCCCCGCTCGTCGTCTCCAGCCGCGACCTCTCGCGCCTGGAGGCCCTGCTCGACAGCCCCGTGCTGCGCCGCCATCCGGCCGCGCTGGCGCTGATGGACGAACTCAACCGCGCCGAAGTGCGCGCGCCGGACGACATGCCGGACAACGTGGTGACGATGCACTCGCGCGTGGAATGCGAGGACGAGCTCACCGGCGAACACCACCGCCTCACCCTGGTGTATCCCCACGAAGCCAACGTCGAGACCGGGCTGGTCTCCGTGCTGGCACCGGTCGGCAGCGCGCTGCTGGGCCTGTCCATCGGCCAGACCATCGACTGGCACGCCCCCGGCAACCGCCCGCTGCGGCTGCGCGTCACCGCGATCAGCTACCAGCCCGAAGCCAGCGGCGACCTGCACCGCTGACCATGGCGCCCGGCAACGCCTGAAGCAACAAAACCTCCGGTCCCGCGCCCGGCCTTCGCCCGCGGGACAGGGCATACTTTCGTACTCGCTTCCACTCCCCCGAGCCGCTGCATGAATGCCTCTCCGTCCAAGCTGCAACAACTCCGCGACCTGTCCGTGGTCGTCGCCGACACCGGCGACTACGACGCCATCAAGCGCCTCAAACCGGTGGACTGCACCACCAACCCGACGCTGGTGAAGAAGGCGCTGGACCTGCCGGTCTACGCCGACCTGATCGAGGAACACCTGGCCTGGGCGCGCGCGCAGGGCGGCGGCGAAGCCTTGGTGGACGACGTCGTGGACCGCCTGACCGTCGGCGTCGGCGCCCGGCTCGCCGGCCTGATACCCGGCCGCGTCTCCACCGAGGTCGATGCCGACCAGGCCTACGACACCGCCGCCACCGTGGCCAAGGCGCGCAAGTTCGTGCGGATGTACGCCGAGCAGGGCATCGGCCGCGACCGCATCCTGATCAAGGTCGCCTCCACCTGGGAGGGCGTGGAAGCCGCGCGCCAGCTCCAGGCCGAGGGCATCGACTGCAACCTCACGCTCATCTTCAATCCCACCCAGGCCATCGCCTGCGCCGAGGCCGGCGCGTTCCTGATCTCGCCGTTCGTGGGCCGCATCCTCGACTGGTACGTCGCCCACGGCCAGGCGCCGGCCAACATCGACGAAGACCCGGGCGTGGTGTTCGTGCGCGGCGTCTACGCCGAGTTCAAGCGCCGCGGCTCGCCTACGGTGGTGATGGGCGCCTCGTTCCGCTCCACCGCGCAGATCGAAGCGCTGGCCGGCTGCGACCGGCTGACCATCTCGCCCGACCTGCTGGAGAAGCTGGACCGGGACCACGGCCCGCTGCCGCGCAAGCTCTCGCCCGGCGCGGCCGACGCCGTGACTGCCGCCCCGGTGACCGCGGAGAGCTTCGCCGCCGCCATCGAGGCCGACCCGATGGCGAAGGAGAAGCTCGCCACCGGCATCGAGATCTTCGCCAAGGACCTGGCCGCCCTGCGCGCGACCATCCGCGAGAAGCTGGCCGGCTGACGCCGCGCACCCGATGAGCCTGCGCACGCTGCTGGTCATTGGCTTGCTGGCCGGCATCGCCGGCTGGTGGTTCTCCGACCATCGCCGCGGTCCACGCGCGCCTGCCGCCGCCGTGGCGATGCCGGACTGCCCGCTGCCGCCGCACGTGGCGGCGGGCGATCCGCCCTTGCAATCGGAGCTGCCGGCCGGGATGGCGCCGTTCGCGTTGCGGGCCGCCACGCTGACGCCGCTGGCCGGCTTCAGCGTGCAGGCGCGCGTGCTGTCGCGCGAGGATTACCGCCACGGCCGCGAATCCGACCTCTCGCCCACCGACCTGGCCCTGGGCTGGCAGCGCATGGCGGAAGACGCCGCGGTCGGCGCCCTGGACATCCGCCAGTCCTCGCGCTGGTACCGCTACCGCTGGAGCGGCCAGCCGCCGCTGCCGCCCGAGGAGATCGTGCGCAGCAGCGCCAACATGCACATGATCCCCGGCAGCGACGCCGTCGCGGCGGCGCTCGCCGGCGTCCGCAAGGACGAACGGGTCCGCATCGACGGCTGGCTGGTGGAAGCGAAGGCGGACGACGGCTGGCGGTGGCGCAGTTCCCTGAGCCGCAACGACACCGGCTCCGGTGCCTGCGAGGTCGTCTACGTCTGCGGCATCACCCGCCTGTAGGAGGAGCTTCAGCTCCGATTGCTGGGTGCCTGCGACGGGAGGGATCGCGCATCGCACACCGCACTCATGGACGAGCGGGTTCTGCGAATGGCTCTCTTAATTTATTCGGCATGCACGGATACCGGTCGGGGCTGAAGCCCCTCCTACAGGAGCGTGCGGCGTTTCAGGCGTCCAGTCCCACCGGGCAGCTCACGCCGGTGCCGCCCAGGCCGCAGTAGCCGTTCGGGTTCTTCGCCAGGTATTGCTGGTGGTAGTCCTCGGCGTAGTAGAACGGCGGCGCGGGGAACACGATCTCGGTGGTGATGTCGCCGTAGCCGGCGGCGCGCAGTTTCTGCTGGTACGCGCGCAGGCTCGCTTCGGCGGCCGCCCGCTGTTCCGACGTGTGGCAATGGATGCCGGAGCGGTACTGGGTGCCGACGTCGTTGCCCTGGCGCATGCCCTGGGTGGGGTCGTGGCTTTCCCAGAACACCTGCAGCAGGCGCTCGAACGGCACCTGCGCCGGGTCGTAGACCACTTTCACCATTTCGTTGTGGCCGGTCAGGCCGGAACAGACTTCCTCGTAGGTCGGGTTGGGCGTGCCGCCGCCGGCGTAGCCCACGGCGGTGGTGTGCACCCCGGGCAGTGTCCAGAACTTGCGTTCCGCGCCCCAGAAGCAGCCCAGGCCGAACTCGACTTGCTGCAAGCCGTCGAAACCCGCCCCGATCCCGGGATCTTCGCGCAACGGATGCCCGTTGACGTAGTGCGCGTTGTGCAGCGGCAAGGGTTCTGTGCGGCCCGGCAGCATGTCTTCCGCGCGCGGCATGCGCTGCTTGTACGCTCCGATACCCAGCATGGCGGACCTCGTTGTCGGTGGAGGAAACGGTCAGGCGGGCAGGATGCCCAGGCCTTCGCCGTCACCTTCCGAGATGGGGCCGTCGGCGGGCGAATCCAGTCCCAACTCCTGCACGATGCCCTGCGCTTCAGGAAACGCCGCATCCGGCACGCAGACGCGCAGCACGCCGAACAGCGGCAGTTCGCCCATGCCGCCCAGCAACGACTCGCCGAACACGAACGCGGGCAGGCCCGCGTCCTCCAGTGCGTGCTTGACCAGGTGGGCGTCGAACAGGTTGTCGGCCAAGTAGACCACGCGCATGGGCTTCGTCCTCCGCCGCCAGACTACACCCGGCGGCGTCAGAGCGGCCGGCGCAGCCGTTCGGTGGCTTCCAGCGATTCGGGCTCCACCGCGGCGGCGGCCCGCCATTCCTGCATCGCCGGCAGGGCGAACAGCGCCTGCATGTAGTGGCGGCCCACCGGGTCTGCGTCCACGCCGTAGCCGTCGAAGCGGATCGCCACCGGCGCGAACATCGCATCGACGATGCCGAAGTCGCCGCACAGGAATTCGCCGCCCTCGCCATGCCCGGCGCGCAGTTGCCGCCACAGCGCCAGCACCCGGTCGATGTCGTACCGGGCCGCCTCGTCCCAGCGGTAGCCGTCCGGCGTGCGCCGGCTGTTCATCGGCAACTGCGTGCGCAGCGCGGCGAAGCCGGCGTGCATCTCCGCCGCGGCCGCGCGGGCTATGGCCCGTGCGGCGAGGCCGCGGGGCCAACCGCCGCCGTCCAGCCAGCGCTCGTTGGCGTATTCGCAGATCGCCAGCGAATCCCAGACCTGCACGTCGCCGTCGTGCAGCACCGGCACCTTGCCGTTCGGCGAATACCGCCCGATCGCGGCGGCGAAGGCCGGCGTGCCCAGCGGCAGCCGGACCTCCTCGAACGCCACGCCGAAATGCCGCAGCAGCAGCCAGGGACGCAGCGACCAGGACGAGTAGTTCTTGTTGCCGATGACCAGGAGGGGCGTGTTCACCAGAGACCTCTGCATGCGAAGGGAAGCGCGGTCCGGCCACCGCCGGGATGCCCCATGAGGGTTGCCGGGAACGGGTATTTTGGCGATGGGGCCGCTAAACTTGCGTCTTCCCCCGCCTGTCCGCCTCCCGATGTCCGACGCCCCGACGCCCGCCGCCCTCCCGGAAGATGCCGCCCCCGAAAAGCGGGACTTCATCCGCCAGATCGTGCGCGAGGACCTGGCGGCCGGCCGCCATGCCGCGGTGAAGACCCGTTTCCCTGTCTCTTATACACATCT
>CALJUL010000135.1 GCA_937975725.1 uncultured Pseudoxanthomonas sp.
ACGCGCCGCCGCCGTGGCGGGCCATGCCGCCGTAGGTGTCGACGATGATCTTGCGGCCGGTCAGGCCGCAGTCGCCCACCGGGCCGCCGATCACGAACTTGCCGGTCGGGTTGATGTGCACCTTGTTCTTGGGCAGCGCGTCCAGCCACTTCTTCGGCAGCACCGGCTTGAGGATGCTCTCGCGCACGGCTTCGATCAGGTCCTTCTGCTTGATGTCCGGGTCGTGCTGGGTGGACAGCACCACGGCATCGAGGCCGAGGACCGTGTTGCCGTCGTAGCGCAGGGTGACCTGCGACTTGGCGTCCGGGCGCAGCCACTTCAGCTTGCCGTTCTTGCGCACCTTGGCCTGCTGCTCGACCAGGCGGTGGCTGTAGTACAGCGGCGCGGGCATGAATTCCGGCGCCTCGTTGCAGGCGTAGCCGAACATCAGGCCCTGGTCGCCGGCGCCCTGTTCCTCGGGCTTCTTGCGGTCCACGCCCTGGTTGATGTCCGGCGACTGTTTGCCGAGCATGTTGATGATGGCGCAGGTGTGGCCGTCGAAGCCGACGTCGGAATTGTTGTAGCCGATGTCGTTGATGATCTTGCGCGCCAGCGCTTCGATGTCCACCCACGCGGTGGTGGTGACTTCGCCGGCCACGATGGCCGCGCCCGTCTTCACCAGCGTTTCGCAGGCCACGCGCGCGCGCTTGTCCTGGGCCAGGATGGCGTCCAGCACCGCATCGGAAATCTGGTCGGCGATCTTGTCCGGATGGCCTTCGGAGACCGATTCGGAGGTGAACAGGTAGCTGGACATCGGGCTTATATCCTTTGATTCGGATGAAAAGATGGGTGCGCATGATACACGCCGCGGGCGGTCCGTGCATTCTGCCCCCGCCGGGGTTGCCCCGGGTTAAGGGGCTGCGGGCGCCGTGGCTCCGGGCGCGGCTGTCCGGGCCGGGCCTGTCACGGTACCGCCAGAAAACCGCAACGGCGCTGTCGCCGGGCGGGCGCAGGCTGCGGCGAACCCCCGCCGCCACGGCCCGTCCCGCCCATGCGACCGCTGGAACAGCAACTCGCCGAACGCTACCCGCACTGGTTCCGTGGCCGGCGCGCCGGTCTGGCGCGGCCGCTGCTGCGCACCCTGGGCCGATGGTCGCGGCTGGACCGCGTGCACGCCTTCATGGCCGAGCACGCCGACCTCCGCGATTTCGCCTTCGTCGAGGCCGCCACCGCCTTCCTCGGCCTGCGCTTCGAGGCCGATGAGGCGGAGACGGCGCGCATCCCCGCCAGCGGCCGCCTGCTGGTGGTGGCCAACCATCCTTCCGGCGCGCTGGACGCACTGGCGCTGCTGCAACTGGTCGGGCGGGTGCGGCGCGACGTGAAGATCGTCGCCAACGACCTGCTGGCCGGCGTCGAGAACCTGGCCGGCCTGCTGCTGCCGGTGCGCATCCTCGGCGGCCGCCCGGGCGCCGGCAGCGTGCGCGCGGTGGAGCAGGCGCTGGAGGCCGGACAGTGCGTGATCGTGTTCCCGGCCGGCGAAGTTTCGCGGCTGGGTCCGCGCGGCATCCGCGACTGCCGCTGGCGGCGCGGCTTCCTGCGCTTCGCCCGCGCCACCGGTGCGCCGGTGCTGCCGGTGCGGGTGCAGGCGCGCAACTCGGCGCTGTTCTATGGCGCGTCGGCGCTGTTCAAGCCGGCCGGTACGGCGCTGCTGGTGCGCGAGATGTTCCGCCGCCGCCGGCAGCGCATCGTGCTGCGCGTGGGCCGGCCGATGCGGCTGGACCCGGCCGCCGAGCCGGACGAACTGCTGGCGCAGGTGCGGCGCGCGCTCTATGCGCTGGGCAGGTGGCCGGACCCCGGCCCCGGCGCCCCGGAACCGCTGGCGCCGCCGCAGCCGCCGGAACGGCTCGAAGCCTGCGTGCGCGCCATGCAGGTGCTGGGCGAGACCGGCGACGGCAAGCGCATCTGCGTGGGCCGGCTGGGCCTGGACTCGCCGCTGCTGCACGAGATCGGCCGGCTGCGCGAACTGACCTTCCGCGAAGTCGGTGAAGGCACCGGCAGACGCATGGACGTGGACCGCCATGACGCCCACTACGAGCACATCGTGGTCTGGGACGCGCCCGGGCGGAAGGTGGCCGGCGCCTACCGCGTCGCCCGCGGCGCGCCGGTGCTGGCCGCGCGAGGACTGACGGGCCTGTATACCGCCTCGCTGTTCGACTACGCCGACGACGCGCTGCCGCGCATCGCCCAGGGACTGGAGTTGGGGCGCAGCTTCGTGGCGCCGGAATACTGGGGCGGCCGCAGTCTCGACTACCTGTGGCAGGGCATCGGCGCCTACCTGCGCCGCCATCCCGGCGTGCGCTACCTGTTCGGCGCGGTGTCGATGAGCGCGGCGCTGCCGCTGCACGCGCGCGAGCAGATCGTCGCCTACTACGCACACTACTACGGCGACCGCGGCCAGGGTGCGCGGTCGCGCCATCCGTTCCGCTACACCGCCGCGCCGCCGTGCTTCGGCGAACTCGACGCCGACACCGCCTTCCGCGTGCTGAAGGCCAACCTGGACGCGCTGGGCGCGACGGTGCCGATGCTCTACAAGCAATACACGGAACTGTGCGAGCCGGGCGGCACGCGTTTCCTGGCCTTCGGCGTGGACCCGGGCTTCGGCGATTCCATCGACGGCCTGATCGAAGTGGACCTGCACCGCATCCGGCCGAAGAAGCGCGCCCGCTACCTGGGCGACGCCGCGCCCGCCGGGCAGGCGGCGGCATGAGCCCGCCGCGCGCGCCGCCTCCGCTGCGCCGCGCGGTCTTCGTCTCCGACGTCCACCTGGGCTCCAGGCACTGCCATGCGGCCGAGTTCGCCGACTTCCTCGGCGCGCTGCGCTGCCGTCGGCTGTACCTGGTGGGCGACATCGTCGACCTGTGGTGGATCGCCCAGCGCCGCGCAACCTGGGACGCGGCGCACGATCGGGTGGTGGAGGCGCTGCACGCACTGGCGCGCGGCGGCACCGAACTGGTCTACGTGCCCGGCAACCACGACCGCCCGGTCCGCCGCTTCTGCGGGCTGATGCTGCCGGCCATGCAGGTGCGCCGCCGCGCCATCCACGCCACCCTGGACGGCCGCCGCCTGCTGGTCACCCACGGCGACGACTACGACGGCGCGACGCAATTCGGCGGTCTGCAGGAAAAGTTCGGCGACTGGCTGTACTACCGCATCCTCACCGGCAACCGCCTGACCAACCGCCTCCGCCGCCGGCTGGGCCTGCGCTACTGGTCGCTGGCCGAATGCCTCAAGCGCCGGAGCGGCGCCGCCGAACGCTACATCGCCCGGTTCGTCCAGGCCGGCCTGGACGACGCACGCCGGCGCGGCCTGGACGGCATCGTCTGCGGCCACATCCACCGCGCCGCGCTGATCCAGCGCGACGACCTGGTCTACGCCAACGACGGCGACTGGGTGGAAAGCCTGACCGCCCTCAGCGAAGAAGCCGATGGCCGCCTCTGCCTGCTGTCGCACACCGGCCAGGTGCTGGCGGAAATCGCACCGCGCCTGCAAGCGGCGGCGCCGGGGATTCCGCGCGCGGCGTGATTTCCTTCTTGGGCGAAACGAAGCCGTATCCATTTGTGCAGCACCCGCCGCTGTAGGAGCGGCTTCAGCCGCGATGCGCGTAAGGTTCCCGGCTGGAGGACGGCACCGCGCCGCGATACGCAGGACTGCACCGGAAGATGAACGCCCACCGGTCATCCCGCCTACGCAACCGCAGGCCGGCGCGGTCCGCGCGGGATTTCGTCCGCGGCCGGCTGCTAGCATCGCGGCATGGATTCCCTCAGCCAGATCGTCCTGGGCGGCGCGGTCGCCGCCGCCATCGCGCCCGCCGGGCATCGGCGCGCGGCGCTGCTCGCGGGTGCGGCGCTCGGTACGTTGCCGGACCTGGACAGCCTGCCGATCGTGCTGCTGTCGGACGATCCGGTCACGCTGATGACCGTGCACCGCAGTTTCAGCCATTCGCTGTTCGTGCTGCCGCTGGTGGGTTGGCTGCTGTGGTGGCTGTTCAAGCGCTACGGGCACGGGCGCGTGGCGGCGTCGTCGGTGCGCTGGTTCTGGGCCATCCAGTTGGCGCTGGTCACCCATCCGCTGCTGGACGCCTTCACCGTCTACGGCACCCAGCTCTGGTGGCCGCTGGCGCCGCCGCCGACGATGTGGTCCAGCGTGTTCATCATCGATCCGCTCTACACGGTCTGGCTGCTGATCGGTTGCGCGGTGGCGTGGTTCGCGCGCGAGCGGCGGCTGGCGCAGCGCGCGTTGGTGTTCGGGCTGGTGCTGAGCAGCGGCTACCTGGGCTGGTCGCTGCTGGCGAAAACCATGGTGGACCGTGAAGCGGAGCGCACCCTGGCGTCGATGGGGCTGGCGGACGCGCCGTACTTCTCGGTGCCCATGCCGTTCAACACCTTGCTGTGGCGGGTGGTGGCGATGACGCCGGACGGGTTCGTGGAAGGCCAGCGTTCGCTGGTCGCCGACCGCGGCCCGATGCGCTTCCAGTCGCATGCCTCCGACGCCGCGGCGCTGCGCGAAGTGGCGCAACTGCCCGCGGTGCGGCGGCTGGCGTGGTTCACCCACGGCTTCATGAAGGCGCTGCGGCGCGACGGCCAACTGGTGCTGGTGGACCTGCGCATGGGGCTGGAGCCGGACTACAGCTTCAACTTCGCCGTGGCCGAGGCCGGGCCGGACGGCTGGCGCGCGGTGCCGCCGCAGCGCAAGGAATGGCCGTGGTCGCAGCCGGACCGCAGGCTGCGGCTGATGTGGCAACGCATCTGGACCGAACCGCCGCAAACCGCCGTCGCCGACGCGCGCACACCCGAAGGCGCGGGCACCGCTCAGTAGACCGTGGCGCGCCAGGTTGCGGTGGGCCGCGTCCAGTTGCGCGGCGTTGAGGTCCACGCAGGTCACGTGCAGGCCGGGGAAGCGGCGCAGCAGGATTTCGGTCTGCGCGCCCACGCCGCTGCTGGCTTCCAGCAGGCGGCGCACGCCGGCGTAGTCAAGGCGGCTGAAGAGCATGTTTTCCAGCCACCGCGCCTGCTTCGCCAGACGCGCCTGTTCCACCGGCGGGAAACCGTACCGGTAGGCGGGCGTGTCCTGGGTGGGGTCCATGGCCGGCTCCGATCGGATCAGGCGGCGGCGGGCAGTTCCGGCGCGACGCCCGCGATCAGCGCGTCGAAATAGTCGCGGGTCAGCCGCACCTGGGTGTCCGCGTCGTCGGCGCGGTTGACCACGGCGCGGAAGGCGAGGTGCTCGGGTCGGTCCTTGGCGTACCAGCCCAGGTGCTTGCGCGCGATGCGCACGCCCTGGGCTTCGCCGTAGAAATCGTGCAGGGCGTGCAGGTGGCCCAGCAGGGTGTCGCGGACGAAGGCCAGCGACGGCGGCGGCAACGCTTCGCCGGTCGCCAGGAAGTGGCCGATCTCGCGGAAGATCCACGGCCGGCCCTGTGCGGCGCGGCCCACCATCACCGCATCGGCGCCGGTGCGGGCCAGCACCTCGGCGGCCTTCTGCGGCGAGTCGATGTCGCCGTTGGCGATCACCGGGATGCGCAGGTCCGCCTTGATCGCGGCGATGGTGTCGTACTCGGCCTGGCCGGTGTAGTGCTGGTCGCGGGTGCGGCCGTGCACCGCCAGCGCGGCGATGCCGCTTTCCTGGGCGATGCGGGCCACGGCGGGGCCGTTGCGGTGGTCGCAGTTCCAGCCGGTACGGATCTTCAGGGTGACCGGTACCTCGACCGCCTTCACCACCGCCTCCAGGATGCGGCCCACCAGGGCTTCGTCGCGCATCAGCGCCGAGCCGGCCCAGGCGTTGCAGACCTTCTTGGCCGGGCAGCCCATGTTGATGTCGATGATCTGCGCGCCGTGGTCCACGTTGTGGCGTGCGGCGTGGGCGAGCTGGGCGGGCTCGGTGCCGGCGATCTGCACGCTGACCGGGGCGGGCTCGCCCTGGTGGTCCATGCGCCGCAGCGACTTGCCGGTGCTCCAGAAGCGCGGGTCGCTGATCGTCATCTCGGACACGGCCAGCCCCGCGCCGAGCCGCTTGCACAGCAGCCGGAACGGTTTGTCGGTGACCCCGGCCATCGGCGCCAGGGCCACGCGCGGTTCGATGCGGTAGGGGCCGATCTGCATGGCGCGGATTGTACCGCCGCCCCAAGCACCCGCAGGCGATGCAGGAGGGGCTTCAGTTCCGGCCGCGAGACACAGGCACGCCCTCTACCGCAGCAGGCACCGGCGATACCGGTGAAACCCGGGCGCTCTGCTCCGCCTGCGTCGATCCGGTGCCTGGACGACGTCCGGTCCGCGGTCGGGCTGAAGCCCCTCCTGCAGGAGGTTCAGGCGGTTTCGTCGACGGTGTCGGCGTCCGGGGCGTTCTTTTTCACCGATTCGATGCCGTTCTCGCGGCTGGCCTGGCTCTCGTACATCTCGCTGGTGCCGATTACCTGGCCGTTGGCCGCGAGCAGGTTGAAGAACCACTTGCCGTTGCTGGAGGTCTTGCGCTCGTAGCGGCCGTCGTCGGGGCTGTTCTTCTTGACCGACTCGATGCCGTTCCGGCAGCCGGACTTGTCGGCGTAGCCCTGGCTGGCCAGGATGACCTGGCCGTTGCCGGCCTTCAGGTTGAACTGGAAATCCCCGTTGCTGCGCTTGCCGATGACGAACTTGCCGGCCATGGTGCCCCCTTCGTGGATGAGTGTCCGGCGAGCATAGGCGATTGCGGCACGCGGCGGAACGCACCCGCGGGCGCACGCTGCCGCCGCGGCGCCGTCCGCGCGCCGGGTTCGACGGCGCAGGCCGGCACGCCGGCCGCCGCCGCAAGCCCCCGGAATGCCGCCTACCCGGGGAAGCGCGCCTCGACTTCGGCCAGCCGCGGCATCGCCAGCGCAGCGCCGGGGCGTTCGGTGGACAGCGCGGCATAGCGGTTGGCGAAGCGCACGTGCTCGGCGAACGCCTGCGCCGGTCGCGTCGCCAGCGAGGCCGCCAGGGCGCCGTTGAAGGCGTCGCCGGCGCCGGTGGTGTCCACCGCCGCCGCGCTCTCGGCCGGCACGCGGTAGTGCGGGCGGGCGTCGCCGCGCAGCGCGTCCTCGGCGTGCGACACGTAGGCGCCGGTCGCACCCAGGGTGACCACCACGGTGCCGTGCGGGAACAACTGCCGGCAGTGCTGGTGCAGGGTGACGCCGTCCAGCGTGGCCACGTCGTCGGGGGTCACGCGCTCGCCGAGATGGCGCGCCAGCAGGGCGGCGAATTCGGTCTCGTTCGGCGTGACGATGTCCGCCTGGGCCAGCAGCTCCTCGGTGGTGGCGGCGTTGGCGGGGGCGGGATTGAGCAGCGTGACCGCGCCCTGCGCGCGCGCCAGCCGCAGCGCGGCCAGCACGGTGTCGATGGGCGATTCGAGCTGCGCCAGCAGCACGGACGTCGCCTTGGCCGGGGTTTCCGCATGCTCCACGAATGCGGCGTCGAGCAGCGCGTTGGCTCCCGCGCCGATCACGATGCAGTTGCGCCCGTGCGCGTCCACGTAGATGCCGGCCGTGCCGGTGGGCGCTTCGCAGGCCTGCGCGTGCAGGTCCAGTCCATCGGCCTGCGCCAGCCCGCGCGCGAGCGCACCACCGGCGTCGTCGCCCAGCGCGCAGACGAACGTGGTCGCGGCGCCGGCGCGCACCGCCGCGATGGCCTGGTTGAAGCCCTTGCCGCCGGGGCCGCTGCCGTACTGGCCGGCGATGGTCGCGCCCGGCGCGGGCAGGGCATCGCAGCGCCAGACATGGTCGACGTTGAAGGAACCCACCACGGTGACGCGGGCGGGGGAAGGGGAGGGCGTGTTCATGGCGGAATTACCTGCGTACCGGACGGCGGCGGTGCCGCCGTCGCGGGGAATACACGGTGAACGGACGGCGCGGCCGTGGCCGGCCTGGCCGGATCAGCCGAAGTGCGACAGCACGCCGGCGATGGTGGCGGTCATCAGGGTGGCGATGGTGCCGCCCAGCACCGCGCGCAGGCCGAACCGCGCCAGGTCCGAGCGCCGCTCTGGCGCCAGCCCGCCGATGCCGCCGATCTGGATCGCGATCGAGCTGAAGTTGGCGAAGCCGCACAGCGCGTAGGTCGCGATCAGCTTGCCTTCGTCGGACAGCGCCACGCCGGCGACCTTGCCGTTCACGATGTCGGCCAGTTGCAGGTAGGCGACGAACTCGTTGATCACCACCTTCTGGCCGATCAGCGAACCGACCGTGGTCGCGTCCTGCCACGGCACGCCGATCACCCACGCGATGGGCGCCAGCAGGTAGCCGAAGATCGTGGCCAGGTCGGTGGGCTTGCCGATGGCGTCCGCGAGGCCCGTCACTTCACCGAACCACGTCAACGGCCAGTTCAGCAGTGCGATCAGCGCGATGAACGCCAGCAGCATCGCGCCGATGTTCAGCGCCAGCCGCAGGCCGTCGCCGGCGCCGGCGGCGGCCGCGTCGATCAGATTGCTGGAGGTCTTTTCCACTTCCATCTTGACCGTGCCGCGGGTCAGCGGCGTGCCGGTCTCGGGGATCAGCAGCTTGGCCACCACCAGTGTGGCGGGTGCGGCCATGATGGATGCGGCGAGCAGGTGCTTGGCGTAGAAGGCCTGCTGCTCCGGGTCGCCGCCGCCCAGCATGCCCACGTAGGCCGCCAGCACGCCGCCGGCGATGTGCGCCATGCCGCCGATCATCATGGTGATCAGCTCGGACTCGGTCATGCGCGGGATGTACGGGCGCACCGTCAGCGGCGCCTCGGTCTGGCCGATGAACACGCTGGCGCAGACGCTGGTGGTCTCGGCGCCCGACACCTTCATCACCTTGGTGATCGCCAGCGCCATGATCCGCACGATGAACTGCATCACCCCCAGGTGGTACAGCACGCCCATCAGCGCGGCGAAGAAGATGATGGTGGGCAGCACCTGGAAGGCGAAGATGAAGCCGTAAGTCTCGGTATTCATCAGGCTGCCGAAGATGAAGCTGGAGCCGGCATTGACGAAGCTGAGGATCTTCACGAAACCGTGGCCGAGCTTGTCGAACACGTCGCGCCCGCCCGGCACCAGCAGCACCAGCGCGGCGAAGCCGATCTGCAACGCGATGCCGGTGACGACCAGCTTCCAGTCGACGGCCCGCCGGTTGTTGGAAAACAGCCAGACGATGCCGATCAGCACCGCCAGGCCGAACAGGCCGAAGCCGATCCGCCCCAAGACATCCAGCATGTATTCCCCCGATCCTGCCTGTCGTGATGGTGGCGCAGTCTAGCAGCCGCGCCGGCCCCGGCTCCGGCCTCAGCCGATCCCGTGCCAGGCCACCCAGCAGGCCAGGGCGAAGAACACCGCCGCGGCCAGTCCGCGCGCCAGCTTCAGCGGCAGGCGATCGGCGAAGCGGTGGCCCAGCCAGACCACCGGCAGGTTGGCCAGCAGCATGCCCAGCGTGGTGCCGGCGATGACCTGCCAGAGCGGGGTGTAGCGCGTGCCCAGCAGCACCGTGGCGACCTGGGTCTTGTCGCCGATCTCGGCCAGGAAAAAGGCCACGGTGGTGGCGATGAAGGCGCCGCGCGCGGGCAGGCTGCCCGCGTCCTCGTCCAGCGTGTCCGGCTTCAGCGTCCACAGTGCCACCGCCAGGAAGCTGCCGGCGACCAGCCAGCGCAGCACTTCCGGCGACAGCCAGGCGGTCAGTTCCGCGCCCAGCCAGGCCGAGATGGCGTGGTTGACCAGCGTGGCGGCGAGGATGCCCAGCGCGATCGGCCAGGGCTTGCGGTAGCGCGCGGCCAGCAGCAGGGCGAGGAGTTGGGTCTTGTCGCCGATCTCGGCGAGGGCGACGGTGCCGGTGGAGACCAGCAGGGCTTGCAGGGACAGCATGGAGACTCCGGGGCCAGGCATTCGCGGCGGACGCGAAGGCAAACGCCGCGCTGCCCGGCCCGGGATGCGCGTCGCCTGCCTTCGGTCTTGTCCGGCGAAGCGGTCGCTTCGCCCCGTGCGCCATGGCCGGCCGGCCAAGTGTGTTGACGCGCGGAACCCGCGGTGGCGGGTGGACTACTCCCCGGAGGAGGAAAGTGGGCGGATTCTAGACCAGCGCCGGCGGGCGGGACGGAATCGTTCTCATCAAGCCCGTCACGCATGGCTGGCCGGGTGATAGGGCAGCTCGATTGACAATGGCGCCTGTGCCTATTGACGACAAGATGGGAATGATTATCATTTGATTCGTTCCTCCCGGAGCCCACCATGGCCACCAACGTCACCCCGCTGCATTCGGTCGATACGCAGGCGCTGCGCGAGCGCCTTTCCCCCGCCGCGCCGCAGGCCGCGGACGACGACGCGCTGGACAGCGCCCAGTTGCTGAAAGGGCGCCGCGAGATCCTGATCCGCCACGGCGACCGCATCTACCGCCTGCGCCACACCAGCAACGACAAGCTCATCCTCACCAAGTAGTCCGCATTGAGTGACCAGGATCGCCCTGCGCGATCCCGCCCGGCGCCGACGGCGCCGGCGACACGTCCTCTCCCCCCGGCGCCAGCCTCGGTCTTCCGGTTGCCAGCCTTCCCGGGTCATCCAACGCCACAGGAATGCTGCACACCATGACGCGCCCCGCGCTGCTCACCGCGGCCGTGTGGCTGGCCCTCGCCGGCCAGGCCCACGCCGAAGTCGCCCCCGATGCCTCCCCTTCCTCCGCCGACGCGCCGACGCGCGAGTTCGAGCGCGTCCAGGTGACCGCGACGCGCACCGAGCGCGCCGTGGCCGACGTGCCCAACACGGTGGACGTGATCGAGCGCGAACAGCTCGACGACCGCCTCATCCGCGACATCAAGCACCTGGTGCGGTACGAGCCGGGCGTGTCGGTCACTTCCACCACCGGTCGCTTCGGCGCGCTGGGCGGCTTCCGCATCCGCGGCCTGGACGCCAACCGCGTGCTGATCCTCAGCGACGGCGTGGCGGTGTCCGATAGTTTCAGCTTCGGCAGCTATCTCAACGCCAACCGCAACTTCGTCGATCTCGACACGCTCAAGCGCGTGGAGATCGTGCGCGGCCCGGCCAGTTCGCTGTACGGCTCCGACGCCCTGGGCGGCGTGGTGGCCTACGTGACCAAGGATCCTGCCGATTACCTGGACGAAGGCAAGGACGCGTACTTCGGCCTGAAGTTCGGCTACGAAGGCGAATGGAGCGGCCTGTTCGGCGGCGCCACCGCGGCCTTCGGAGGCGAGCGCTGGAGTGGCCTGGTGGCCGTCGGCCATCGCCAGGGCAAGGAAACGCAGAACCAGGGCGACAACGCCAGCACAGACCCCGATCCCGTGCTGGGCACCCACCTGCGCACCGCGCCCAATCCGCAGCGGCGCGACGGTCGCAGCCTGCTGGGCAAGCTGGTGTATGCGCCCGGCGCCAACCAGCGCCTGCGCCTGACCGTGGACGCCAACGAGGACTATGGCCGCATCGAAGCCTATTCGGCGCGCACGCTGGCGTCCCCCTTCGCCGCCGGCATCCGCGACATGGACGGCCGCGACCACCAGACCCGCGCGCGGGTGTCGCTGGAACACGAGATCGACGTGCTGGACGCCGGCTTCGCCGACAGCCTGAGCTGGCGGTTGTACCGGCAGGACAGCGAGAGCACGCAGCACACCCGCGAACTGCGCAGCAACAACACGCGCCGCGACATGGTGCACAACTTCGACCAGCGCACCTACGGTTTGCAGGGCCTGTTCTACAAGGCGTTCGACACCGGCGCGGTGCACCACGCGCTGGCCTACGGCATCGACGCCTCGGTCACCGACAGCAAGGAAAAGCGCGACGGCACTTCGACCAATCTCGCCACCGGCGTGGTCAGCAACCTGGTCGGGCAGGACCGCTTCCCGGTGCGCGATTTCCCGATCAGCAAGACCACCAAGGTCGGCGCCTACGTGCAGGACGAGATGCGTTTCGCCGACGGCCGCTTCAGCCTGATCCCGGGCCTGCGCGTGGACTACTACAAGCTCGAACCGAGCCTGGACAACATCTTCGCCGAAGACAATCCCGGCGTGGCCGTGGAAGGCATGAGCGAGACCAGCGTCTCGCCCAAGCTGGGCGGCATCTGGCGCTTCGGCGAGCAGTGGTCGCTGTACGCCAACTACGCGCGCGGCTTCCGTGCGCCGCCCTACAGCGACGTCAACGTGGGCTTCACCAACCTGCAGGCCGGGTACACGGTGATCGCCAACCCCGACCTGAAGGCCGAGACCAGCAACGGCTACGAACTGGGCCTGCGCTTCGCCGGCCCGGCGGTGTACGCCGGCCTGACCGGCTACTACAACGACTACCGCGATTTCATCGAGTCGTTCGTGCAGGTCAGCGCGCCGGGCGCGATGCCGATCGTGTTCCAGTCGCAGAACGTGTCCGACGCGCGCATCTACGGCGTGGAGTTCAAGGGCGGCATCGAGTTCGGTGCGCTCGGCGAATCACTGGACGGGCTGTCGCTGCGCGCGGCGGCGGCGTATTCGCGCGGCGACGACAAGACGCACGGTACGCCGCTGAACTCGGTCGATCCGCTGCGCGGCACGCTGGGCCTGGCCTACGACCGCGAAACCTGGGGCGCCGAACTGGTCGGCACCTTCGCCCGCCGCAAGCAGCGGCCCGCCGACCCGTCGTATTACCAGCCGGCCGGCTACGGGGTGCTGGACCTGTATGCACACTGGAACTTCGCGCCCGGCGCCACGTTCAACCTGGGCCTGCTCAACCTGGCCGACAGGACGTACACCGACTGGGCCGACGTGAACGGTGTGGCCGCCACCAGCCGGGTGCTGGACCGCTACACGCGCCCCGGCCGCACGCTGTCGGCCAGCGTGTCGGTGAGCTGGTAGCGGCCATGGCCGGCCTGCGCGCCTTCCCCCACACAGTAGATGCCGGCGTGCGCGGCGTGCTGCCCGCCGCTGCGCAACTGGCGACGCTGGGACCGGTGCTGTGCCTGTACCGGCCGCAGCAGGGCAGCGAACTGGCGGGATGGCGGCAGGCCGTGCGCGTGGAGGCGCACACCGGCGTGGACAGCGACGGCCTGGACGAGCGCCTGCTGTTCTTCGATGCGCAGGACCGCTGCTGCTGGCGGCTGTGCCTGCTGCCGGAGAGCGATTTCGTCGCCTGGGACAAGCTGCTGTCCTCGCTGCCGGCCGGGCGCGACGACACCGCCGGCGGCCTGGGCGACCGGCTCTGGCGCCGCCTGGCCGGGCGCCTGCTCGGAGGCCAGTGGCGCGCATGCGCCCTGCAACTGCACGCGCTGCCGCAGGTGCAGGCCGAGACCGTGCTGGCTGCCAGCCTGCCGCCGATGTCGGCGCTGGGCCTGTCCACGGCGCGGCGGATCGCGCTGGCCGAAGGCGCCGAACTGGACGGCGGCCTGGACGACTGCTGCTGCGCCCGCGCCGCTTCCGATGCGCTGCGCCTGCGGCGGCACTACGAATCCCCCGGGGAAAACATGGCCGACAACGTCGTGCCGCTGGTCCGATTGAAATGAGGAGAGCCACCATGAACAAACAGGTCGCCATCGCGTTGTCCGTCCTGCTGTCCGCCGCCCCGGCGTGGGCGGCCGACGCGAATCCCGATCCCGCCCGCGACCGCCAGTCGATCCTGGCCATGCAGGGCGACTACCTGGTCGATTTCGCCTTCGACGAAACCGTGCTGCTGCAACCCGGCTACGAGCGCCAGGCGGCGATGCGCAGCGGCGGCGACGAGACGGTGATCGTGGTCGAGGACACGCCCACCAGGATCGTCCTGCAACACCTGCTGGTGGATCCCAAGAGCGGCCACGTCACCAAGCACTGGCGGCAGGACTGGACCTACGAGGCGCCCACGCGCTTCGAATTCAGCGCCGACCAGACCTGGCGGGTGCGCGACATCCCCGCCGCGCTCATCCGCGGCGCGTGGACCCAGTGCGTGTACGAAGTGAGCGACGCGCCGCGCTACTGCGGCACCGGCCGCTGGGACTACGCCAACGGCGTGGCCACCTGGACCAGCGACCTGAGTTGGCGGCCGCTGCCACGCCGCGAGTACACCAAGCGCAGCGACTACAACGCGCTGTCGGTGGTGAACCGCCACACCCTGACGCCCAACGGCTGGACCCACGAGCAGTTCAACACCAAGGTGCTGCGCAAGCCCGACGGCACCCAGGTGGAGCTGGCGCGCGAGTTCGGCTTCAACGACTACCAGAAGTCCACCGAGGTGGACTTCGCGCCGGCCAAGGACTACTGGCGGGCCACCGCCGGCTACTGGGCCAGGGTGCGAGCGCATTGGGACGGCTTTCTGTCGCGGCCGCCGGGCCTGCGGCTGAAGACCAAGGTGGACGGCATGGCGATGATCATTCCGTTGTTCACCCAGGCCGGGGACGTGCAGGCCGGCAAGCCCGTCGCGGATGCGGCGATCGCCAAGGTCTTCGCGCAATGGGTCGAACCGGCCCCGGCCGAATCCGTCGGCCTGGCCCACGACGGCCACTGACGACCGGGTCTCTCCGGCACAGGGACGTGCCACTCTTTTCTCTTGCGCGCCGCCGCGCGCAAAAAAAGACCCCCGCGCGAGGCGGGGGAGGGATTCACGGGAGTTGCAGTTTCTGGTTGTACGGAATTGTCGGGCGCGGGCTCAGTGCGCGGGCGTGTCGTTGCCGTCCTTGTCCGCGGGCGCTGAGCCGGCATCGTCGTAGGTCTGCACGTTGCCGTCGGCGTCGATGGTGATGACGCGGCGGTGCTGGACGACCTTGGGCGCCTGCCCGCTGCCGCCCGGCCGCGCGTCCAGCACGAGGTGCGGCGCCGGCGACGACAGCTTCAGCGGCGCGGCCTTGGGCACCGCGATGCGCGCCGTGCGCGGCTGCCGGTCGCGCAGGAATTCCACCGCCACCTGCGCGTCTTCCGGCTTGCCGCGCAGGGCGTCCATCGCCTCGCGCGGCGTGGTCACGGCCTTGCCGTCGATCCTGCGGATCACGTCGCCGGCCTCCAGCCCTTCCAGTCCGTCGCGGGACGACAGCACCAACACGCCGGCGTCGGCGCCGAAGTAGCGGCCCAACCGCGCATCCACCGTCGCCAGGTTCAAGCCGCTCCAGCGGAAGGCTTCGGCCAGCATCGGCAACTGGCAGTCCTCGCCGGTGCAGTCCTGCAGTTTGCCAAGCCGGCGCAGTTCGCGCTGGATGCCCGGCGCGATGCCCAGGCGCAGGTCTTCCGCCGCCAGCGGTACGCCTTCCAGCCGCGGCAGCCCTTCGCCGCCGCGGAAGACGAAGACGCCGGGTGCGTCGCCGCCGGCGAAGGCCAGGCGCGGCGAGACCGCGGTGGGCGTCACCTGCACGCGCTGGCGCCGGCCGTCGCGCTGGTAGGCGAGTTCGACCGGCTTGTCCTTCTCCAGGTCGGCGACGGCGGTGCGCGCGTGTTCCAGCCGCGCGGCGGGCGTGTCACCCGCCACCGGCTTGCCGGCGATCTCGAGCAGGCGGTCGCCGGCCTTGAGGCCGGCGCGGGCGGCGCCGCTCTCCGGGGTGACGCCGGTGATGCGTACGCCGGGCTGGTCGTCGCCGGTCAACAGCACGCCCAGCCGCGGCTTGCTCAGTGCCAGGCCGTCGAGCATCAGGCGGCCGTGGGTGGCGCCGTCGCGCGAGAGTTCGGCCACGCGCTTGGCGGCGCGCTGGAGATCGGCGCGCGCGGCCTGGAGTTCCTTGTCGCGGGCGTCGTCGGGCGCCTGCGCACCGGCGGCCGCGGGCCAGGCCAGCGCCAGGGCGATCAGGAGGCGGGAAAGGGGAAACGGCGTCATCGGTGTCCTCGCGTCGTCGTGAGTCAATAGATATGAGTCAATAGATAGTGGTGTCGCTGGAAGGGCCGTCGTCGCGGTAGGCGATCTGCCAGCGCTGGGTGGTCTGCACCCCGGTCAGTTGCCGCAGCGTGTCCACCCGCTGCTGCCACAGGTCCGTGCGCGCGCCGGCCGGCAGGCGGGGCTGCGAAAGCGCGGCGTCGATGCCGGCCACCCGTTCCTGCAGGCTGGCCGACAGCGCCAGCGCCGCGGCATCGGCGACGCCGGGTTCCGGCAGGTGCGACAGCACCGCTTCCAGTTGCGCGGATTCGGCGTACAGCGCATCGAGGGCGTCGGCGTCGGCGGCACCAGCACCAGTGCGCGCAACGGAGCGGGAAGGCGATGCGGCGCGCCGCGGCATCGTGGCCGGCAGTGCCGTGTCCGCTGCCGGAGCTGGCGTGTTCACGGCGATGAGAGGCGCGTCGCCCTGCGTTGCCGACGCCGGCGATGGCATGGCATCGCCGGGCGTACTGCCGGTTACCGAAGCGGGCGCGTCCTGCACCGCAGCGGTCGCCGGAGGCGGCGCGCCTTCGTGCACGGCCGGCGTGGTTGGCCAGCGCGCGAACGGCACCACCGCGAGCAGCACCAGTGCGGCGGCGAGAGCGAGCGCCGGCCTGCGCCAGGACGCCATCGACCGTGACTGCGCCTTCGCCGGCGGCGGCAGGCGTTCGGCCAGACGCTGCCAACCGTCGGCCGGCGGCGTTTCCGGCGGCAGGGCCGCGAAGGCTTCGCCCCAGTCGCGGGGGAAGGCGTCGGGTGCGCGGGAATCAGGCATGGGCGGGTTCCTCGATCCGCAACAGTGCGCGCAGGCGGCGGGTGCCGCGCGACAACTGTGATTTGGAGAAGCTGGGCGTGCGCTGCATGAGGGCGGCGATCTCCTCGTGCGTGTAGCCCTCGGCGTGGTACAGCCACAGCACGCTGCGGGTGGCCGGCGGCAGGCTGTCCAGCGCGCGCTGCAACAGCGCCGCGTCGGCGGCGGCGGGTGGCGGCAGGCCGTCGTCCACGGGCAGGCCGTCCTCGTCCACTGCGATCTCCGTCACCAGCCGCTTGTCGCGGCGCAGGCGCAGCAGCGCTTCGTTCACCGCGATCTGGCGCAGCCAGCCCCAGAACGGGCTGTCGCCACGGAAGTCGGGCAGGTGGTGGAAGAGCTTGAGCATGGTGTCCTGAAGGACGTCGCTGGCCGCCTCGCGGTCGCCGCAGATCCGCAGTGCCAGTGTGAACACCGGGCGCTCGAAGCGGCGGTAGATTTGCCCGAACGCCTCCCGGCAGCCCGCGCGGGCGCGGGTGACCAGGGTTTCCGGCACATCGATGGCGAATTGCGACCTGGGCAAGCGGGGACGGATCCGGGGGCTGTCGACGGAAAGGGATGCCGCAGCGGGCAATACCGTCGCACCGGCGCGGAAGTTCCTGCGGCCGGCGCCGCCGCCATGCCTATAATCGGTCCATCTTCACGGGGAGGAACGCAACATGGACTTGGGTCTTTCGGCATTCGTGGTCGCGGCGGTGATGCTGTTCATCGTGGTCACCTTCTTCAAGGGCGTCCGCGTGGTGCCGCAGGGGTACGAGTACACGGTCGAGCATTTCGGCAGGTACACCCACACCATGTCGCCGGGCCTGCATTTCCTGATCCCGTACATGCAGAGCATCGGCCGCAAGGTCAACATGATGGAGCAGGTGTTCGAAGTGCCGTCGCAGGACGTCATCACCAAGGACAACGCGGTGGTGAAGGTGGACGGGGTGGTGTTCTTCCAGGTGCTGGACGCGGCCAAGGCCGCCTACGAGGTCTCCAGCCTGGACCAGGCGATGATCGCCCTGGTGCAGACCAACATCCGCACCGTGATCGGTTCGATGGACCTGGACGAGTCGCTCAGCCAGCGCGAGACCATCAACGCCAAGCTGCTGGGCGTGGTGGACCACGCCACCAGTCCGTGGGGCGTGAAGGTCAACCGCATCGAGATCAAGGACATCCAGCCGCCGCGCGACCTGGTGGACGCCATGGCCCGGCAGATGAAGGCCGAGCGCGACAAGCGCGCCTCGATCCTGGAAGCCGAGGGCGCGCGCCAGTCCGAGATCCTGCGCGCCGAGGGCGAGAAGCAGGGCGCCATCCTGGAGGCCGAGGGCAAGCGCGAGGCCGCCTACCGGGAGGCCGAGGCGCGCGAACGCCTGGCCGAGGCCGAGGCCAAGGCCACCGAGCTAGTTTCCAACGCCATCGCCCAGGGCGACGTGCAGGCGATCAACTACTTCATCGCGCAGAAGTACGTGGAAGCGTTCAAGGAACTGGCCAAGGCGCCCAACCAGAAGTTCGTGCTGATGCCGATGGAAGCCAGCGGCATGATCGGCTCCATCGCCGGCATCGCCGAACTGGCCAAGGACGCGCTCGGCCGGCAGCAGGCCGCCGCCCCGTCCGGCGGCGCACGCCCGCCGCGCATCCCCGGAGGTTGAGATGAGCTTCAAGCTCGCGTTCTGGGCGGTCGCCGCGCTGGTGCTGTTCGCCGCCGAAGCGCTGGCGCCCGGCGCCTTCATGCTGTGGTTCGGCTTCGCCGCTGCGGCGATGGCGCTGGTGGTGCTGGCGGTGCCCGGCATCGGCTGGCTGGCGCAGGCGATCCTGTTCTCCGTGCTGGCGGTCATCTCGGTGGCGATCTACCGCAAGTGGTTCCGCGGCAAGGGCCGGCAGAGCGACAAGCCGCTGCTCAACCGCCGCGCCGAGCAGTTGATCGGCACGGTGGCCGTGCTGGACCAGGCCATCGCCGGCGGCCGCGGGCGGGTGAAGATCGACGATGCGTTCTGGACGGTGCAGGGTCCTGACCTGCCGGAGGGCGCCCGCGTGCGGGTGGTGGCGGTGGACGGCATGGCGTTGAAGGTGCAGGAAGCCTGAGAAACGCGGGCATGCGCCGCACGGCCCGGCGCATGCCAACGGGAGTGGCGTTGGCGCCGGTGCAGCTCTCGAGCCGCCGGCAGTGGCGCGCTCTCCCGCCGATGGCACCGCGTCCCTCGATCCCTGGCGGCCACGCTCGTCCATGCAAGGAATGACGCGGCAGCGCGCATTTCCCCGCGAGTGCGCGCCGCCCGTTGCCGTCGAGGCCACCGGCCATTGCCTGCGCCCCGATTGCCCGCTTTCCGCACAGTCGCTGCGCCGGGCATGCCGGGTCTGGGATAATGGCGCCTTTCCTCGAAGGTTGCCGGACGCCATGACCCAGAAGACCATCCTCAACGACACCCACCGCGCGCTCGGCGCCAAGATGGTGGACTTCGGCGGCTGGGACATGCCCATCCACTACGGTTCCCAGATCGAGGAGCACCACCAGGTGCGCCGCGACGCCGGCATGTTCGACGTCAGCCACATGACCGTGGTCGACCTGCGCGGCCCGCGCGTGCGCGAGTTCCTGCGCCGGCTGGTGGCCAACTCGGTGGACAAGCTGAAGAAGTCCGGCAAGGCGCTCTACACCTGCATGCTGGACGAACGCGGCGGGGTGATCGACGACCTCATCGTCTACTTCATGGACGAGGCGTTCTTCCGCCTGGTGGTCAACGCCGCCACCCGCGACAAGGACCTGGCATGGATCGCGAAGCAGGCCGCTGCCTTCGGCGTGCAGGTCGCCGAGCGCCCGGAGTTCGCCATGATCGCCGTGCAGGGTCCGACCGCGCGCGAGCGCGTGCACGGCCTGCTGCGCGAACAGGACCGCGGCGCCGTCGCCAGGCTGGCGCGCTTCGCCGCCGTCGAGGCGCAGAGCGCGACCGGCGTGCCGCTGTTCGTCGCCCGCACCGGCTACACCGGCGAGGACGGCTACGAGATCGTGCTGCCGCAGGCCGAGGCGGTGGCGTTCTGGAACGCGCTGCTGGAAGCCGGGGTGAAGCCGGCCGGCCTGGGCGCGCGCGACACCCTGCGCCTGGAAGCCGGCATGAACCTCTACGGCCAGGACATGGACGAATCCGTATCGCCCTACGAAGCCGCGCTGGCCTGGACGGTCGCGCTGGACGAAGGGCGCGACTTCATCGGCCGCGGCGTGCTGGAAGCGCAGGCCGCCGGCGGCGCGCCGCGGCAGATGATCGGCCTGGTGATGGACGAGAAGGGCGTGCTGCGCCACGGGCAGAAGGTGCTGACCGCCAACGGCGACGGCGAGATCCTCTCCGGCACGTTCTCGCCGACGCTGGGCAAGGCCATCGCGTTCGCGCGGGTGCCGGCGGGCGAGCCCGGCGACGTGCGGGTGGACATCCGCGGCAAGGAAGTGCCGGTGCGGGTGGTCAGGTTCCCGTTCGTGCGCGAAGGCCAGGCGCAGCCCGGCGTGCTGGCGTGAGGCGCGCCCGATGCAGCGCCTGCGCACTCCGTTAAACTAGCCCCCCATCCCGACCCTCGGCACCACACCGGAGCACCCCATGAGCGAGATTCCCGGCGATCTGAAATTCCTCAAGTCCCACGAATGGGCCCGCGTCGAAGGCGGCGGCCGCGTCACCGTGGGCATTTCCGACCACGCGCAGGGCCTGCTGGGCGACCTGGTCTACGTCGAGTTGCCCAACGTCGGCGACCGCGTCGAAGCCGGCACCGCCAGCGCGGTGGTGGAATCGGTGAAGGCGGCGTCGGACGTCTACAGCCCGGTCACCGGCAAGGTGGTCGAGGTCAACGCCGCGCTGTCCGACAAGCCGGAGACCATCAACGAGGATGCCTACGGCGAAGGCTGGATCTTCGTGGTCGAGGCCGAGGAGCCGGACCAGCTCAACGAGCTGCTGTCGCCCGACGACTACGCCGAGCTGATCGAAAACGACGACCACTGAGCCACCCATCGCTCCGGCCCGAAGGCCGGCGGACGCGGAATCCACCGCGACCGCCGGCCTTTTTCTTTGCCTTCCCGGCAGCGTGCGCCGCCGCCAAGAGTGACAGCGAGGCAACGCGAAGCCGGACGGCGACCGCCGTGCGAGGCGAACGCCGACGACCGGCAGACGCTTTCCAGCGCCGGCGAACGTGCGCCGGAATCCCGGCGCGGCGACGCGCTCGGCGTGCGCACCGCATGCGCCGAACGCCGTCGCGACCACCGCATGGCGGCCATCGCGACGAAATTTTTTTGCGCAAATCGGCGCATCCGGGCTTGTGCGACGCGAAATCCGGCACCCTTCCGGGAATTTTTTTTAGCCGCCGTTCAAGCCGCGAAGACCGTGCCGGAAGCGCATGCGCGGCAGTGCCGATGCCGGCGTCGCGGACGGAGCACGGAATGCCGTCGAAAAAAAACCGCTTCTTTTCCGCTGTTTTTTTCATGCGTGCCGGAACGCGCGGCGTCCAGCGTCCGCCAGCGCCGCATGCACCGCCGCCCTTGCGCGCGGCGATGGGTGCGGGCGAGGCGACGGCCGGCGCGAAAAAAAACGCGCGCGGGTGTTGACACCTCGAAAAACCGTCATTAGGTTTCGCCCCAAGCAGAGCATGCTGCGGAAGCGAGTGAGTCGGATCAACACGACAGCGCGAGAGACAACACAACCAATCGTCCGCACCGGAAGCACGGTGGACGCAGGGTTTGCTTCCCCCCGAAAAACGCATCGCCCCTCTTTCCTGACACCCGTGTCGCCGCGCGACGCGGGTGTTCGCGTATTTGTAGGGAGCCGGGTTTCGCACGCCCGCGCCCCTGGGGAATCCGCATCGCCGCGCGTGTCGCGGCGGCGGCTGCCGGCGGGTCCGACTCCCGCGGCGTTTCTTGCAACTGGGCCTGCCTGCGGGCAGATGTGCTGTACCAGACGTAACAACCCATAGTTCTACTGACGAGGAGCCATCACATGGCAATGAAGAAAGCTGCGAAGAAGAAACCGGCCGCCAAGAAGGCCGCCAAGAAGGCCACCAAGAAGGCGGCTGCCAAGAAGACCGTGAAGAAGGCCGCCAAGAAGGCTGCCAAGAAGGTCGCCAAGA
>CALJUL010000136.1 GCA_937975725.1 uncultured Pseudoxanthomonas sp.
TGGTGACTGGTGACTGGTGACTGGTGACTGGTGACTGGTGACTGGTGACTGGTGAGCGGTGAGCGGTGAGCGGTGAGGCGGGGCGATGCTTCCGCTCTTCTGCGCGCAGGGCGTGATCGTTCAATCTGTTTCATCGCCGCGGCTGCGTGACTATCGATCCACTCCCGCCTCTTTCGTATCGACCTCCTTCCGATCCGATGCGGAACGGGACGGCGCCCCGGCATCGGAAACACACCCTGCCCCTCTGCCAAGGCCCGACTGCCGACCGATCCGGGTCATGCTGGTCGACTCCTTCCACCCGACCGTCCAAGCCTCGAAGCCTCGAAGCCTCCGGCCTTCCGGCCCGAACTGCGCACCGCTTCCTGCTAACGGCCGGCAGCCATCAGGCCCCGCAAGCCCGCCCATGACCGGTGCGGGGGCTATGGCAAAATCGGCCCATGCTTGAAGAGCCCGGCCTGATCACCTTCGCGCAGACCAAGATCCAGCCGCCGCGGCTCCGGTCCGGGCTGATCGTGCGCGCCGCGCTGGAACGCAACCTGCACGGCGCGCTGGCCAGCCGCCGCCTGACCGTATTGCAGGCCCCGGCTGGCTGGGGCAAGACCTCGGCGCTGACCCGCGTGCTGTCGCAGCTTCCTACCGGCCACGCCTACGTGTGGATCGCGGCCGACGAGGACGACGACCTGCAACGTTTCCTGGCCTGCCTGTCCGCCGCGCTGGAACCGCTGGACCTGGCGTGGCGCATCGCGCCGCGGGCGCTGCCGACGCTGGCGCTGGCCGAGCGCGGGCTGCGCCAGGTGGCGGACGAAGTGGCCAATGCGCTGGCCAGTTCCGAGATCGAGCGCGGCACGCTGGTGATCGACGACGCGCACCGCGTGAAGGACCCGCGCGTGTTCGAACTGCTGCGCCTGCTGCTGGAGAGCCTGCCCGCGCCGCATTGGGGCCTGGCCTTGTCCACGCGCACGGTGCCGGACCTGCCGCTGGCGCGCTGGCGGGCGCTGGACGAAGTGGCCGAATTGCGCCTGGAAGACCTGCGTTTCGACGAGCAGGACGTGGCCGCCCTGCTGGCCGCCAACGGCGTGGCGCCGGATATCGCCTCCGAACTAGCCCGGCGCACCGACGGCTGGGCCGCGGGCCTGCGCCTGCTGATGTCGGTGGGCGGCGGCATGGGCCATGGACGCTCCGCGGCGCCCGGCCAGCGCCACGTCTTCGAATACCTGGCCGACGAAGTGCTGTCGGCCGTCGACGCGGAGCTGCGCGATTTTCTGTTGCGCTGCTCGATCCTGCCGGAGCTCACGCCGCGCCGCTGCGCCTACGTTGCGCAGCAGCCGCGCGCCGGCCTGCTGCTGGAACGGATCGAGCGCGAGGGATTGTTCGTCGTCCTGCTGGACGCCGAGGAACGCACGCTGCGCCTGCACGATCTGTTCCGCGATTTCCTGGAAGACCGCCTGCAGCGCGACCATGCCGACGAACTGCCCGGCCTGCTGCGCCGCGCGGCCGAGCACGAACCGGACCTGGCGCGCGCGGTGGGCTGGCTGGCGCGCGCCGGTGCCTGGGAAGAAGCCGCGCAGGCGATGGCGGAACGCGGCCCGGCCCTGGTGCCGCTCGGCGGCGGCCCGACGGTCGGGCGGCTGCTGACGCTGTTTCCCGACGAGGAACAGCAACGCCGGCCGGAACTGCACTATCTCCGCGCCCTGTGCGCCTACCAGCAATTCGATTTCGAGATCCTGTGCCGGGAGATGGCGCAGGCGGCCGCCGGTTACCAGCGCGGCGGCCAGCACGAGCGGGCCACCCTGGCGCGCATCTACGCGGCGGTGGGCATGCGCAACAGCGGGCGGCAGGACGAGGCCCGGCAGGCTTTCCTGCAATTGGGCGCGGAGCCGCTCACCGGCGCCGCGGCCGCGCTGGCCGCCTATTTCTCGGCCTGGGAAGCCTATGCCGACCATCGGCCGGACGGCGTCGCCCCTGCCTTCGCGCGGGCGCTGGGCTGGCTGGAACAGTCCGACGACGGTCAGTTGTGGGAGATGTGCTTCATGCACTGCTTCCTGCTCGGATGCCCCGGCATGGCGCCGCTGGCGCAGCGCTTCGACGAATGCGCGCTGCAGCTCACCCGTGACATCCCGAGCGTGCTGCGCGGCAGCGTGCTGCATTCGCGCGCCACCGCGGCCTGGGGCGCCGGCGACCTGGCACAGGCCGCGGAACTGCTGGCAGCCGCGGACGAGAACGTCCAGTGGCTGGGCAATCCGCGCACCCTCGCCACCGAGAACTACATGCTGCACCTAGCGCTGGACGCGTTGCGTGGCGACCGCCAGGCCGTCGAGCACCAGGAACGGCGCATGTACACGGACATGCGCGAATCGGGCGACGCCAACCGGCGCACCCACCTGAGTTCCGCGCTGCTGGCCACCGCCCGCGCCTGGTGGTTGCTCGGCGACGAAGCGCGCCTGCAGGCGGTGGCGCAGGAAATGCGGCAGGCGCGCGATGACTTCGAATGGCGCTACGCCGAGGCCGAACGCTCGATGGTCCAGGGCATGCTGGCGCTGCGCCTGGGCCGCGATGCCGAGGCGGCGGAACTGCTGGACGCTTCGCTGGTGGAAACCGCGGAAGAAGACCTGACCTTCTTCCGCAACAGCCAGACCCGGGTGATGCTGGCCGAAGCACATCTAAGGCTCGGCGACGCCGAAGCCGCCGCCCGGACGCTGCGGCCGTGGCTGGCACGCGCGCACGACGGCGGCTTCGTCGGCGGCGCGATGATGGCCGGGCCCCGCGTGCTCGAATCGCTGGTGCGCGCGCCCTGGAACGGACGGCTGGCACCGGCCGACCTCGCGCTGCTGCAACGGCTGTGCGACGCCCTGAGCCGGCTACGCGCCGGCCGCGACGGCGCACCGTTGCGCGCCGGCGGCCTGACCGAGCGCGAATGGCAGGTGCTGGAGCGCATCGCCGCCGGCGACAGCAACAAACTGATCGCGCGCGCGCTGGACCTCAGCCTGTTCACGGTCAAGCGCCACGTCGCCAACATCTTCGACAAGCTGGCATTGGGTTCGCGCACCCAGGCCGCCGTGTGGCTGCGCGGGCAACGCGGCGCCGACGGCGCCCGCTGACCGCGCAGCCCGGCGGATCACCTGCGCAGTTCCCGGAACTGCCAGGTCACCTTCACCGCGAATTCGGTCTCGTGGAAGTTGGCCACCTGCCGCTTCCAGGCATACGGATCGCCGTTGGCGTCCTGGACGATCTCGGGCCGGCCGGTCGTGTTGGTGACGCGGCTGACCCCGTTCATGTCGCCCTTGATCTTGAACACCCGCTCGGCATGGCCTTCCAGCGGCGCGCCCTTGAGCCGTTCGGTGATCCACTGCAGCACCGTCTTCCCGGTCGGGATGTCCGTGCCGCCCGGCAGCCCGCCGGGGCTGTCTTCCTCCAGTGGCTTGCCCAGCAGCTTCGACTGGATGGTGCGGTGCACCGGGATCATCGGCATGTAGAAGCTCTGGATGTAGAGCTTCCCGGTCTTCACGTCGGTGATGATCTGGTTGCTGGCGCAGGTCATCGATAGCTGCGACGGAATGAGCGCGCCCTCGGCCGCGCCGATGGCCGTGTGGGTGCCTTCGGCCGGGCCGGACACGTCGTTCAATTTCTCGCTGGCCTGGTACCGGTAGTCCCCCACGACGGTGGCGCCGCACGGCTCGCGCATTTCCCAGCGCTGGAACCTATCGGCGGCCGGCTCGGCGAAGCCGGGACCGGTGTTGGCGATGCCGTCGGCCATGGTCGTGTGCCGGGCGCCCTTCTCCTGCATGCAGGCGTCGAACTTCAGCCGGTCCTTCACCGGGATGGTGCGGCTGCATTCGGCGCTGATCTCCTGGATCTTCTGCAGCACCTCGGCGTCCTGGCCGGTCGCGTTGCGCGCCATCATCTCCATGCCCAGCTTCATCAGGCAGTCCTGGTCCTTGTTGCAGGCCTGCGAGCGCCGCGCCAGTTCGGCCGCGCGGTCCGGGTCGACCCTGGTCATCCGCGAAGGATCGATCACCGTGTTGAACGGGCTCGTGGCCTGGCCGTCGCCCTGCCGGCCGATCCGCGTCGCCTGCGCCTGCGCCCGCTGGGCCTGGCGCAACGCTTTCGCGTCGTAGTCCGGGTCGTAGGGATTGATGTTGTCCAGTCCGGGCGCCGCCACGTAGGGAATGTTCAAGGTGAAGGACTGGCTGAAGGCGCCGTCCTTCCATTCCGTGCCGTTCTTCCACCGTTCGTGGCCGGAGTCGATCTTGACCTCCACCTCGAGCACGCCCCGCCTGCCGTTCGCCGCTCCCGCCGAGGGAACCGATGCGTCCATGCAGGCGAGCAGGCCCGTCGTGGCCGCCACGAGCAGGACCGCCGTGCGCAACCCGGGACCGGACCGCCCGCTCTTCAACCGCTTGCCGAATTTCATGTCCACCAGACTTTCCTGAAAAGTGATCGCCGGCCGCTGCCGCCGATGCGGCGCAGCCCACTGTGCTGCCAGTCTGGCGAGCCGGCAGAACCGCGGCATCGCCCACAGGAACCATCCCGCGCACGGCGAAGAACCATTGGCACCCGTCGCGGGCATGGTTCCTTCTCGCGCAAGCCGATGGCTCCCCCGGGCGATGCACTGCCGAAGCCGCGTTGCGGAAACTGGACGCCGGGGCCTTCCCCAGGCGCGTCGGCGATCCGCCGCGCCGCACACGATCACCTCTCCGGAAACCGAATCATGAAAATCTCCCCGCGATCAAACCGCCTGGCGCGATCGATGCTCTGGGCCGTTGCGGCCTGCATGCCGGTCGTCGTCCAGGCGGCCCCTCCTCCCGCAAAGGCCGGACAGGAAACGCCCGCCGCCGCCCGGCAAGCCGAACGCGGCCGCTACCTCGTCCTGATCACCGGCTGCAACGACTGCCACACGCCCGGCTACGGAGCCTCCGGCGGCAAGGTCGCGGAGCAGGACTGGCTGGTCGGCGACACCCTGGGCTACAGCGGCCCCTGGGGCACGACCTATCCCACCAACCTGCGCCTGCTGGCGGCGGGAATGACCGAAGCGCAATGGCTGACCCTGGCCGGGCAGAAGAAGATGCGCCCGCCCATGCCCTGGCCCAGCCTGCACGCGATGCAACAGGACGACCTGAAGGCCATCTACCGCTACATCACCCGGCTCGGCCCCAAGGGCAAGCCGGCTCCCGCCTACCTGCCGCCGGGCAGCAAGCCTCGCGGACCGGCGGTGGTCTTTCCGGCCGCGCCTGCTCCTGCGAAAAGCGGTGGAGCGAAAGGCGCGAATGGGGCCGCGCCCTGACGGTGGGTGCGGAGGCGGGCAGGATCAGGGGCTTGCCCGGGTTCCGCACGCATCGATCAGGATGCCGATTCCCGATGGAAACGTTCTGCCATCTGCCGCAGAACGCATGACCCGGCAAGAAGCGTAGCGACACCACGCCCCTACCTCTGGATTGGACTTCCTGCCTTCCGCGCAACCGGAGTTCCCCGGTTGTGTGGCGGCCGGCAACGGGATCAGAAAGCCCGTAACCGGCCGCCAGTATTCGACAGGCTCACTTGACCTTCAGGCGCACTTCCACGCGGCGATTCGGGATCAGGCACTCGCGCAACGCGGCCTGCGGCTTGACGCCTTCGCATTGCTGGACCTGTTCGGTATCGCCCTTGAAGGTGTAGGTGATCGTGGCCGGCTCGATCCCCCGCTCGGCCAGCAGCGTGCGTACGGTCTGTGCACGGCGTTCGGACAGGGCCTGGTTGTAGTCGAACCCACGGCCCTGCAGGCGGTCGGCGTGACCGACCAGTTCAACGTCGGTCAGCGTCAAACCTTCCTCGCGCAGGCGGCCCAGTTCGCGGTCGAGGCTCTGCAGCGTGTAGGCGCGGATGTCATGGCGGCCGGAACGGTCGAACTCGAACAGCACGTTCGCGATCAGCACGGTGCCGGCGGGCAGTGCGGCGGGAACGGCCGGGCCGGCGCCGCACTGGCGCGCCAGCGCCTCGGCGTCGCTGACCAGATCCTCGGCGATCTGAATGTAGGGCTTGGCATGGCGCCATTGCTGCTGGTTGAACTCGTTGCCGGCGTGCACCAGTTCCACTTCGCCGCAGGCCACTGCCTGCTGCGCGCATTCGAACCCAGGCGTGCCGTGGATCGCACCCAGTCGCTTCCACAGATCCTCGCGCACGCGCGCGGCATTGTTGACCAGCGGCGTGTCGGTCGGCAGCGGCGAAACGCCCTGCTCCATGCCCACGATCAGCTTCTCCGACTCGGTCAGCGCTTCCTGCGGGAAGGCGCTGCGGTCGTTGCGGGTATATTCGTGGAAGGACACGTCCAACCAGCACTGCGCCTTGGACAGATGGTAGTCGCGCACCGGCCGTCCGCCATCGTTGAGCGCTTTGATCCGGCCCTGGGTGTGCTCGTAGCCGGACAGGTCGGCGTGGATGGCCTCGTCGGTGATGCGGTCCTTCGGTGCGTTGAGCCGGGTCTGCTGGGCCTGAGTGGCGAAGGCCAGGCCGGCCAGAACGGCGGCGCACAGGAGGGAGGTCTTGGTGATGGTCATGGTCGTAATCCTCAGCGCACCGGATCGCGGTAGCGGGCGTCTTCCCTGCGGAAGAGGTCTTCGTCGAACTTGAAGCGCAGGCGGACGAATGCGCCCTGCTGTGTGTACTCGTAGCCGGTCAGGTCGTTGTCGCCGCGGAAGCCGGTGGCGTTGTAGCCCACCGACAACCACAGGTTCTGCCGCAGCAGTCGGCCGGCTTCCACGCCGAAGGCGTACTGATTGGCGCCGTCCTGGCCACGGAAGGTCGAACCCAGCACGCCGATGTCCCAGTTCTCGGTGACGTCGTACACGATGCGTCCGGAGAGCAGGACGGCGTGGAAGTCGTCGTCCACCCGGCCGGTGTCGGTGTAGAAGAAGCTGTCGCGCTGCCACTTGGCCGCCACCCGGCCGGTCAGCCACCACGGCCGCGACGGATGCCAGTCCGCGTGCGCCGAGACGATGTGCGCGCTGGTGCGGATGTCGTAGTCGGTATTCGAACCCCAGCCCGAGCCGTCCATGCCGCTTTCGTCCTTCTCCAGCTTGTACTCGTAGCGGGCCAGCGCATTGACGCGGTTGGTGTCGGTGTCGCGGTAGGCCGCACCGATCTGGAAGCGGTCCTGCAACACATCCCCGCGCGCGTCGTACTCGGTGCGCAACAGGTAGTTGCGCGCCAGTACGGTCCAGTCGCGGTTGAGCTTGCGCGCGGCCAGGAACTGCAGCAGCGTCGTGTTGTAGCCCTCGTCGGTGGGCGTGCCCGCGATGTCGTCGGAAATGCGATGTTCCAGGCGGATATTGCCGCGCCACAGCGGATTGGCGCTGTAGTCCAGCGCGAAGCCCACTCCGGTGGAATCGCCGATGTTGCCGGAGATGACGTTGGTGTGCTCCACCGTGGTATCCAGACGCAGACCTTCGCGGACGTCCCAGCGGTTGCGCACGCCCGAAGCGGCCTGGATGTCGCGTCCGGCAATGGCATCGCGCAGCCGGTACTCGGAAAACAGTTGCGTGTCCTTGATGAAGCTGGTGTCCACGCCCAGCGCCACGGTGTTGGCCTCGCGGCCATCCTGGGTCAGGCCGTTCACGCCGCTGATGCCGGTCTGCTTCTCGTAGCGGCCGTACACACGGCTGCGCTCGCGCAGTTGGTAATCCATGCCAAGCGCAATGCGATTGCGATCTTCGCCGTGGATGTCCTGCTCGATTTCGCCGCCGATGCTGAAGCGGTCGCTGGCGCGGTAGCCCAGGCCGATGCGCAGCATGTCCGAGGACAGCTCGGTGCCCACCGGCAGGCCGCTGGCCACGTCGTTGGGATTGCCGCTGCTGATGATGGGCAGGCCAGTCAGCGGGTCCAGCGGTTGCTGGCCGTAGCCCAGCGCACCGCCGGCGGCACCGGTGGCGTAGCCGCCGGACAGACCACCGATGTTACCGTAGCCGCTGTTGGTGGCCCAGGTGTAATAGGCACCGACGGTTTCGCGGATGGCGCGATAGCCGAAGTCCAGGGTCAGCTTTTCGGTGACCTTCACCCGTGCGCCGGCGCTGGCCGCGTTGCGCTCGCCTCCGTCGGGGTTGCGGTCTTCGCTGCGCAAGCCCTCGGCGTACAGCTCGAAGCGCTCGTTCAGGCGCCAGCGCGTGGTCAGGCTGTATTCGCCGCGCCCGCCGTACAGAGGCGATGCCGGGTTGTTGAACTCGGGATCGGACTGGCCCGCGAACAACCGCAGGTCGAAGGCCTTGCCCTCGTGGCCCAGTTCGACGCGCCAGGCGTCGCCCTCGACCAAGCCGCTCAGGCCTTGCAGGGCCGGCGTGCCGTACTGGTTGATGCTGTTGGTGTTGACCTCGCTACGCGTGCGCGCAGCCTCCGCCACCAGCCAGGTGTTGGCGCCCAGCCTGTAGCCGAGGTTGGCGCTGCCCATCTCGAAGGC
Source organism: uncultured Pseudoxanthomonas sp. (assembly GCA_937975725.1). Lineage (GTDB taxonomy): Bacteria > Pseudomonadota > Gammaproteobacteria > Xanthomonadales > Xanthomonadaceae > Pseudoxanthomonas_A. The sequence goes on from CALJUL010000136.1 coordinate 8,423, forward strand.
GGCAAAGGGATTGCGGTCATCCACGTAGGAGCCGCCGATCTCGCCGTTCTTGCCGACGCGCAGTTGCGCATCCGCACCCAGCACCAGGAATTTCTCGGTGCCCTGGTCCAGTTCGTAGGTGACGCGCAGCGAGACAGGGTTGAGGTCGCTGTCGAACGAGGGCAGGAAGCTGGACAGCAGGATGCGGCCGGAGAACGGCTCGAAGCTGTAGTCCACCAGGCGTGCCAGCGGCCGTACCGAGACGATGCGCGAGGGCTGGTTGCGGTCGCGCACAACCACTTCCACCCGCTCGCTGCCTTCCAGCACCGCGTTGTTGCGCAGGCCGTACGGGCCGCTGCCGGCAGCCTGCAGCTCCTCGATCACTTGGCGCAGCGAGTCCTCGATGGCGAACACGTTGCCACGCACGCGCTCATTCTCGAAGTGCCACCCCAGCCCGGTCGCGGTGCGGTTGTAGGTGCCCAGCACGCGCTGGCCGGCCTGCGTGCCGAAATCCACGCCGCTGGCGGTGGCGATGTTGTCGCCGGTCTGGAAATCGCCGTACAGCAGGTAGCTGCGGTCCTTGTCTACGCGCACGTACAGGCGCTCGGCCGAGCGCGCATCGAAGCCGCGCAGCGACGCGTCGCCATACACTGGGTAGAACTCCTCCGGCCGGATGTCGCGCAGCAGGCGCGCACGCACTTCCTTGTCCGAGTCGTAGGCCGCCGTCAGCAGGTATTCGCCCTTGATCGTGCCCTTGACGAAGAACGCCGCGCGCGCGGCGCCGTTGGCCTTGCCGCTGTTGAACTGCTTTTCCCAACGGCGGATTTCGCGCTCGAAGCCGTCGCCGTGCTGACCGGTGTTGAGCAGGCCCTGGCCCTTGCGGCGGAAATTGATCACGCCCTCGATCAGGCCGGTGGCCAACAGCTCGCGCATCTCCGGCACGAAACCGATCACGCCTTCGGCGCTGTGGCCGCCGGACGTCACCCGCAGCAGCACGTCCTGCGGATCGTGCGGCGCGAGCAGTTCGAATTCGGCCCTGCCGTCGCGCACCGCCAGTTGCACGCCGGGAGTGACCTCGTCGGCGTCCAGGCGGCCTGGGCCGAATTCATCCGTGCGGCCATCCGGCAGCTTGATGCGGCCACCGGAATGCTCGATGGTGGCGAAGGCATCGCCGCTCATCGGCTTGCCGTCGGCGCCGTATAGCTGCACCACCACCTTCACCGGCGACTGGCCGTCGGCCGGTACGCCGTCGCGGTCCACTTCCACCACCACGCGGTCAACGCCGGTATTGACGCTGTAGTCGACGTTGCCGGGCTGCGCGTAGAGCGGCTGCGGCGCGCGGTCCCGCGACTCGGGCGATTGCGGATACAGCGGGTTGGCCTGGCCCAGCACCGGGGTGAAGCGCTGGTCACCGGACACATTCTGCGCGGCGGCCAGCGGGGAGGCGATGGCCAATGCGAGCGCCAGCGCCAAGGGGTTGATCGAACGACGTGAGGCGCGCATGAGCTTGGCTTCCGGCAGCGACGAAGGACGGGATGGGGTGCGGCTCATGGCTGCACCTCCTTGCCCTCTTCCGCATCGGTGGCGGTCGGCCTCGGGTCCACGATCGGGCGCTGGTTGGCCGAATCGGTCGCCTGCTGCGGCGCGCGCCGCGGCTTGCTTTCGAAGCGCAGCGGCTGCTGGTTGCTTTCGGTCTCCGGCGCGCGGATCTCGCCCTGCGTGCGGCGCGCCTTCACCTGTTCGATCACCGGGTTGGAGCAACTGCCCTCGATGAAGTCGGCACGGTGCAGCTCGCCGTTCTTGAGATCGATGAACAGGCTGTCGGCATCGCCCAGATTGCGGTTGCTGCTGGTGGTCAGGCGCGAGCCGACCGGCAGCGTGGACGGATCCACCTTCAGCGTGTGGCTCTTCGGCGGCAGGCCGCAGTAGCTGTACTTGCCCTCCGAGTCGCTGACCATCCAGGTGCCGTCCTCGAAGTACAGGCGCACGCCGGGAATGCCGATCTCTTCCGGATCCTGCACATGGTTGACATTGCAGTCCACGAAGATCTTGCCCAGCACGCAGCCTTCGTCGGTGAACACACCGCCGCTGACGATCACGCGGTACTCGGCCGGGTTGGACGGCACCACGCCACCGTTCGGATAGGGCGCCAGCGTGTCTGGATTCACGCAGCCGCCGTCGATCGAGCAGCCGTAGGCCCGGGCTCGGTTGATGCCGTCGCCCTGCTGGCTGCCCACGCCCACGCGGACGCGGTAGGTCAGCAGCTTCTGCTGGCCGACGGCGAGCGGACCCACGTCGAACACCAGCGTCGGCCCGGGCCTGCCCAGCGGGTTGGCGATGCCGCCGCCATCCACGCGCGCGGTGCCGTCGATGAAGGTGAAGCCGCGCGGCAAGCGGTCGATCACGTTGACCGTGCCCATCGCCGCACCCGCGGTCTGGCGGATGGTGATCGTGTACATCAGGCTGTCGCCCACTTCCACGGTCTTGCGATCGCCGACCTTGGTGATGACCAGGCCCGGCGCAACCTGCGGGTCGAGCGGGATGTGGTTGTGGACCGGCACCGCCACACCCGAGCCCAGGGTCACTTCCAGGTAGTAACGCGTCGCCGGGCCGACCGGGCCGGTCGGCGCGGTAGCGTTGGTCTGGACTGGATAGCCCACGCCCGGCGTGGAAGGCGGTGTCAGCGCCGAGCCTTCGCCCGGAATCATCGTCGATTCGAACGTGTAGCCGGCAGGCGGTTCCACCGTGATCTGGAAGCGGCACGAAGCCGGCGCGTTCGGGCCCATCAGGAACTGGTAGAAACCCTCCGAGCCGACCGTCATCGACACCGACGTGCCCTGGATGACGTAACCCCCCAGCATGGCATTGAGGATGTGCTGCTCCGGCGCATAGCCAGCGCAGGTACCCACCGGGGTCAGCGTCACCCGCGAACCCGGCACCGGCGCGCGCGTGGTGGCGTCGTAGACCACGCCACCCGGATTCAGCGGCAGACTCTGCTGCGGCAGGTTGGCGCCCGGCGCCAGCACCACCGACAGGTGCGTGTAGCCGCCGTCGCTGCTGCGGCAGGAACTGGCAGTGCCGTTGGCGATCGCCGTCGCGGCGTCGCACGGCGCCGGCGCCCCCCCCGCGGTCTCGCCGCTCACCGGCAAGCCCCAGACCACCTGGGTGGCAGGATCGCGGAAGCGGATGCCCAGCGGCACGCCCGGGATCAGGTCGGGAATGGAGTACGTGCCATCGACACCGGTGGTGGCCGTGCCGACGACCTGGCCGTTGCCGTCCACCACTTCCACCAGCCAACCGGACAGACGGCGGTCGCCACCATCGATCAGGCCGAAGTCGCTGCCCTGATCGAACCACACCGTACCGGACACCGAAGCGGCCAGTTGCACGGCGGTCGGCAGGCGACAGGCGTTCTGGGTGATCGCCGGATCGCAGACCGGCAGATCGCCCGGGTTGCCTTCGAAGTCGGCGCGCTCCTCCGGCGTGGGCCGGCGGAACTCGTTCTCGCCGCCGCCTTCGACCAGTACGGCGTTGTTGACCGGCGACGCAGCCGCGGCAGATGCGTTCACACGCACCTGGGCCACGATGGCATCGAGCGAGGTGACGCCGGCAGCGATCGCCGTGGTGCTGGCGCAGCGGAAGCGGGTATCACCCTCGGCACCGGTGCAGACCCAGCCGGTGCCTGCCGGGGTGGCCGCCAGGGTCAGGCCGGCGGGCAGTCGGTCTTCCACCACGTACTCGCCTACGCTCGGCTGCTGGCCGATGTTGCGCACACGGATGGTGTAGGTACCCGTGTTGTTGACGGTGAACGTCACCGGCGTGGCGGTCTTGCTGACCACCAGATCGGGCGAATCGCCAACCTCGCCGAAATTGTTGTCGATCGACTGGCCGCCCGGCGGCAGCACGATGCCGCTGATGGCCGATGGTGTGGTGGTCACCGGGGTGGCGGTACCCACGCTCGTGCCCTCGATGGTGCCCGGCGTGGTGATGCCGTTCAACGTTTCCGGCGGCTGCGTCGGCTCGGTCACGGTGTAGGTGCCCGGACGCAGGCCGTCGAAGCGGTAGCGGCCGTCGGCGTCGGTCGTGGTGGTGACGCTGACGGGCTGACCCAGGTCGTCGGTGCCGGTCAGCACCACTTCCACGCCGGAGAAGCCGTTCTCGCCGGCATCGATGCTGCCGTTGTTGTTGCCATCGTTGTAGACGCGGCCGGAGATGGAGCCGGGCTGGATCTCACCGAAGTTGTTGCCCGTGGATTGCTGGTTGACGCCCAGGGTGATGCCGCTGATGGCCGACGGCACGGTCTCCACCGGCGTACCGGTGCCGCCGCTGCTGCCGGGAACGGTGCGGCCGTTCCGGGTATCGGGCGGCTGCGTCGGCTCGGTCACGGTGTAGGTGCCCGGCGGCAGTTCCACGAACGTGTAGTTGCCGTCCGCATCGGTCGTCACGGTGACGGGCGGCAGCACGTTGCCGGCCGAGTCGGTGCCGGTCAGGGTGACTTCCACGTTCGGCAGCGGGGCTTCGTCCGGATCGACCACGCCGTCGTTGTTGCGGTCGATCCACACCTTGCCGCTGATGCTGCTGTTGCGGGCCATTTCGCCGAAATTGAACAAGGTGCCGTTGGCCGTCAGCACGATGCCGCTGATGCGATCGGTGGTGGCGGCGTCGCCGGACACGCCGGTTCCCACGGTGCAGCCCGCGCCGCACGCAGCGCCGCCGATCTGGCCCGGGCGCACTGCGCTGGGTTTGTTGGAATAGCCCGTCGGCAGGATCTGGCGCACGGCATAGGTTTCGCCGCTGACCAGGCCGTTGAACTCGTAGAAACCATCGGCATCGGTGATGGCGGTGCCGTTGGCGCCGCCCACCGGCACGTAGCTGCCGCCCTGCAGAATCAGCAGTTCCAGGGTGGCCCCGGCAATCGGCGTATCGGTAACGCCCGGGACGTACACGTCATCCGGATCGTTGTCCGCGAACACGTAGCCGGACAGCGAGCGCAGATTGATCTCCGGGAAGTCGAACTGAACGCCCTGACCGCCGCTGGTCACCACAACCCCAGCGATGACGCTGGTGGTCGCGGTGTTGCTCACCGAGTAGCCGCCCGCCGCCGGCGTCACGCCGGTGCTGACACCATTGCGGTTGGCGCGCGGCGTGTTCGGCTGCGGAACACCGTTGTTGTAATCGGCCAGGACCGTGGTCTGGTCCTGGGTGATGGTGTAGCCGGCCGCATCGGACGGCGGCAGGTTGTCGAAGCTGTAGTCGCCCTGGGCGTTGGTGGTGGCGGTCAGGTTGACCGGATTGCCGTAGACGTCCGTACCGGTCAGGGTCAGGGTGACGTTGTTCAGGCCGGCATCCTGCGGCGCGCCGGTGCCGTCCTGGTCGCCATTGTTGTTGCGGTCCAGGAATACCCGGCCGCTCACGCTCGCCCCCTGCTGCACCACGATGGTGGACGTGTCCTCGTTGTTGCCTGGGTCGTTGTCGGACGACACCTCGTCGCCGTTGCTGTCGCGGCCGGGCTGCACCTGCGCCTGGTTCACGCGCGGGGCGCCGAACGGGCCGGTGTACACGCTAGGCTTGGGATGCGCCCACAGCGTCACGGTGACGGTATCGCCCGTGCCGAAGGTCTGGCCCGCACCGGTGGCGCTGCCGAAATCACAGGTGATGGTCTGCTGCTGCGCGGGTGCAGTGATGCTGGCCGGGCCAGCGGAGATCCAGCACACGTTGTCGGTGCCGGGTGCCGGTGCGCTGGCCTGGACGGTCAGCGGACCGGACAGCACGGCGCCGGTCGCGATGGCGGTCGGCGCATGTGCGCCGGTGCTCAGCCATTCGAAGCCGGTCGGCAACGTATCCACCAGGCGCATCTTCTGCACCGGGCTGGCGCCGTTGTTGGTCAGCACCACGCGGTATTCGACGGGCTGGCCCACGTCCACCGGACCGGCGGTCACGGTGGTCTTGTCCACCGCCAGGTCGGCGGCCGGGAAGATCACGTTGGACACCGACGCCAGGTTGTTGTTGCTCGTGTCGCTGGTGTCGTGGGCGCACGCGCCCTGCGTTTCGTACGCGATGGTCTCGTCGGCGCACACGTAGGCGCGGTTGCCGAACGTCACCGGCCCGGTGGTGTCCTCGTGGCCGGTCATGGTCAGCGTCAGTACGAAGTTGACCATCTGCCCGGCATCCAGCCAGTTGTTGGCGGCGCTGGGATCCAGGCGGCACACCAGATTGGCGTTGGCGCCGGCTTGGTTGCAGGTGATGTTGCGCGCGACAGCCGTGTAACCGGGATCGATGAAGCCGGCGTTGTTGACGTCGGTGGGCCCGCCGCTGAGGGTGAAACTGAAGCCGGCCGGGACCGGATCCAGGATGTCGGTCATCACGATGTCTTCGGCGCGCGAAGGACCGGCGTTGCGGATGCTGAAGCGGTACCGCACCGGTTCGCCCAGGCGAAAGCGCTCGCCGGGGGCCAGCACGGCCAGCTTGCGCTGCTGCAGATCGATCCGCGGCGCACGCACGTCGAAGGTGACGGTACGGTCGTTGTTGGACGTGGCCGGCCCGTCGTTGCACGCCGTGGACGTGGCCGACGGCTGGGTGCTGGTCTCGGTGCGGTATTCACAGTAGCCCGCCGCCAGGCCCACCTGCGCATTGTTGGTCGCGCCGGAGTACAGGATGCCGTTGGCCGGGGTGTTGATGCCGACCGGCTTCTTGATGCGGGCACGGATGACGACGGTCCGCACGTTGTAACGCGGAACCGCGGTCGTGTTGGTGCAGGCCACCTGCGTGTCGCTGCCGCCGGGCACGACGGTACAGGTCATGTTGGCGCCGGAAGCAGTCACGTCCTCGTAGGCCAGTTGGCCAAGAGTCGCCGTGCCTGTGAACAAGGTATCGGAGACGGTGAAGTCGCCCACCGCCACCGAGCCCAGGCCCAGGTTCTGCGCGGTCACGGTGAACTCCACGTACTGACCTACCACCGGCGAGACGGGGGCGACGATCTTGCTGGTCAGCGCCACGTCCACGCGCGAGGCCACGTTCACGGCCGCGGTGTCCGTGAGCGTGCCGCTGAGGATGGCGTCGGGCGACGTCAGGGTGGCCGTGTTGGTCAGCGTGCCGGCGGCCAGCGGGCGGCTCACGTCCAGCCGGACGATGATTTCGTCGCCGGGGGCCACGTTGGCGAAATTGCAGGTCAGCGCCGCCTGTCCGGCGAGGACGGTGGCCGGACAACCGCTCACAGGCGAGCCGTTGCGGGTGACTGTCAGCGGAATGGCCGGCGTCACGAAGTTGTGCGCAGGCGCGCCGGGACTGTTGGTGATGTTCTGGATGCCCGGAAGATTGTCGGTCAGGCGCAGCGTCGGAATGGTCTGCTGGGTGCCGCCGCTTGGGGTGGTGATGCGGATGCGCCAGTGCATCTGTTCGTCGTTGGCGGCCAGCGTGGGTGCCGACGCCACCGGATCGAACCAGGTGGTGCCGTCGACCGACGACTCCTTGACGATAGCCACCTGCGCGGTGCCGTTCACCACGTCGGTGGCGATCAGGCCGTCGCCGGCACCATCGCAATCGTCGTTGTTGCCGGTGGTGTTGCCGTCGTCGCTTGCGTTGACGGGATCCGACGGCTGCGGACCGGCGCTTGGCGCCAGATTCAGCAGGCTCAATGCCTGGCTGCCAGTGCACGCCAGATTGCTCAGGGTGGCCTGGCCGGTCAGCGTCGTCACCGTGGTGGTGAACTGCAGATCGGTCGCGGAACCCGGCGCCAGAGCGCCGCTGCCGGTAGTCTGGCAGGCGATCCGGGTGGTGCGCCCATTGTCGGTGTAGGGCGCCGCACTCACACCGGCCGTCACCGTGCACACCCAGCCCGCGGTCAACACGTTGGCGACGTTGCCGTTGATTTCCTCCGGACGCACGTAGTCCACCACCCGCAGCGGCTGGGCCGGCGTGTAGGTGGCGGCGGCCAGGCTGTCGGAAGCGTTGCGAACCCGCAGCGTGGTGGTGATGATGCTTCCCGGCGGGATCGGGCCGGAATCGGGCGACTTCGTCTTTTCCAGATCAAGATCGGCGAACGGCTCGGCGACCTGATAGGGCAGAACGATGCTGTTGTTGCCTGCGTTCGCATCGGCCAGGCCGGACGGCGGTGTGACCACCACCGGGAACTCGCCGGCAGTGGGCGAGGACGGCATCGTCAACGGCAGGTTGAAGGACTGGTTGTTGCCGCTGGTGACGGTATTGGTGGTGCAGGTGACCCGGGTACCGGTATAGGTGGTGCCGCCCACCACGATCGACTGCCCGGGCGTGGCAACACAGCCCGCCGGCAGTGTCCCCAGGCCGAAGCCGGCCGGGACGATGGTGGACACGGTTCCGCCGGTCGCGGGCAGCGGACCGTTGTTGCGGTAAGTCAGGGTCAGCGTCTGGCTGCCGCCGGTCGATTGCCAGGTACTGGGGAAACTGCCCAGGGCCTGGAGGTCGGTGCCTGGCGATGCGGTATAAGGCAGCGGCGTGTTGTTGTTGTTGCTATTGCGGTCGAAGTAATTGGTATTGGCCGAGGCGATCAGCGCACGGTTGATGAAGTTGCCGTTGGGACCCTGGGTACCGGATACGACGATCGTGCTGGCGTTGAACGCCGCCACGCTGAACGGACCGGCATAGGTGCAGGTCAGAGTGCGGCTGCTGTTGGCTGCGGCCACGGCCGTGCAGGTGGGCGTCAGGCCGGTGAAGGTACGGCTGGTCAGGGTGAAGTCCGAGGACGTGCCCGGCAATTGGTCGGTGACGGTGATCGACGCACCGGCCGGCACGTCGCTGCCGCCGGCGGCGATCTGCGGCGACAGGGTGAACGTCAACGGGCCGCCGGCCACCACGTCGCCCGCCGGCGAAGTCTTGACCTTGCCCACGGTCAGGTCGCCGCTGCTGCGCACCTCGAAGGTGTTGGAGGCATTGCCACCGCCGTTGCCGATCGCGGCCAGGCTGCCCGCACCCAGATTTGCGCCGATCACGCGCAGCGTAGTGCTGCCGCTGGTATTGGCGGCGCCCGCAGGCACGGTGCAGGTGACGATGCGGCTACCGCCATTCCAGGTGCAGCCAGCAGCAGCCAGACTGGGCAGGTCCATGTCCAGCGTGGTGGGAACCGAGATCGTGAAGGTGTCGCCGCTACCGCTAGCGGTGCGCGACCAATTGACCGTTACGTCGGCCGTCATGCCCAGGCCGATGTCGGACGGCACGACGAGCTGTTCGGTGATGATGGTGGCCAGCGCCGTGGCCGGCAGCATGGCCACCAGGACCAGTGCCGTTCCCGCCAGGTGCCGCATGCGGCCTTCCGCTTGTGCCAAGGGCGCCATCAGGGAACCGGAAGACCATAGACGACTGATCGAGCGCTGCCGCAGCCAAATCCACCCACGACGAACATACGCCCGCCCGCCGGCCATCGCCGGCTCTTCGCACTTGATCACTGAAGCCCCCTGTCCACATGCCGAGCGCTGGCCCGGCATGTTTTTTTCAACGGATTACTGCAGGCGCCTCCGACAGCGCTACTGCAACTCCATGAGGCCCACGGCACGCGAACCGTCCATGGACACCCACAACACCTGCCCTCGTGGCAGAGTTCTGCCACGAAAGCGGGGAAAGTCTCCATTGACCCGGCACAGGCTTCAACAACGCGCCATCACCAATTCTCACGAATCCTCACTGGCATGAACCCGATCGGACAAAACGGAGCCGGGCCGGATGCGTGCTCGAGGCTACTCTGGTCGATCCTGTCATCGTCGATTTGAGCGCGGTGCACTCCGATCCGCTACGGCGAACAACCTCGACGGCTGGGTGATGACAGCCGATACGTGCGAACCAACGGCTCGTACGGCCTCACCACGTTGCGCAATGCCCATGCACGCTTCATCCGTCACGGTGAGGTGCGCTTCGCCTTCCGCAGCAAGGGTGGCAAGCCGCTGGAGACCCGCGTCAGCGACACACGCCTGGTTGGGCTGGTGCGACGTTGCCGGGAACTGCCCGGGCACGCGCTGTTCCAGTATCGCGAAGACGACATCGTGCACCGCATAGGCTCGGCGGACGTCAACGACTACCTGCAGGCGACGCTAGGAGGTCCGTTCACCGCAAAGGATTCCGCACCTGGGGCGCGACCCTGTTCGCCTTCCGCACCCTCGCCACGACACCGCTGCCAGACGAGGGCAATGATGCGCGCCAGCACATCCGCCAGGCCACCCTGCGCCAGGCCGCAGCGATACTCGGCAACACGCCGCGCATTTGCGAGAAGTGCTATGTGGATCCGCGCGTGTTCGCCGGCTGGGAAGACGGCCGCACCCAACAAGCAGCCACCCGCGCACGTGGCTTGCGCCAATGGGAACAGGCAGCGATCCGCTTTCTGGCACGGGCCCGTCACGGCTGACCCTGCGTGGCGGCATGACCTTCCATGCCAGGAAGAAGCGCATCAGGGCATGCTTGCTTCGCGCATGCCATAGAAGCTAAACGGCAGGTTTACCCAGCACTCATGGATGATCCTCGTTGCAACGTCGCCGCCAGATACCTGCAAGCGGGAGCAACAACGCCGCCACATGGCTCATCATCTACCCGCATCCTGTGGATGCAGACGGATGCCGTTGGCGACGAAGACCGTCGGATAAGCGCTTTGAAGGGTTGCTTCTCTTGCCAGACGACATAAAGGCACAAGGCCCGGACGATGCCGGGCCTTGTGCGAAGTGCCGAAGCTCATGGACCAGCCGGATTGGCAGACCATATGGCCTTGCCTGTTTCCAACGCCCACGCTTGGACGAGCACGCACAAAAAACCCCGCTGTTTGCGGGGGTTTTTGCTGCTTCACGGACTGTCCCGGACAACTTTGGACGCTTATGTGGTGGGCCCACCAGGACTCGAACCTGGAACCAAAGGATTATGAGTCCTCTGCTCTGACCATTGAGCTATAGGCCCGCTGCGGCCGCATTGTAGCTGGTGCGGGGCGGCCAAGAACGAGGAACCCGCCTTGCGGCGGGTTCCGGTGCTTGCGTTGCGGCGGCGCTGCGGCTCAGTCGATGTCGAGGAAGCTGCGCAGCTGCTCGGAGCGACTGGGGTGGCGCAGCTTGCGCAGGGCCTTGGCCTCGATCTGGCGGATGCGCTCGCGGGTGACGTCGAACTGCTTGCCGACCTCTTCCAGGGTATGGTCGGTGTTCATGTCGATGCCGAAGCGCATGCGCAGCACCTTGGCTTCCCGCGGGGTCAGGCCGGCCAGCACGTCGCGCACGGTTTCCTGCAGGTTGATGTTGGTGGTGGTCTCGATCGGGGACTCCACGTTGGTGTCCTCGATGAAGTCGCCCAGGTGCGAGTCCTCGTCGTCGCCGATCGGGGTCTCCATGGAGATCGGCTCCTTGGCGATC
>CALJUL010000137.1 GCA_937975725.1 uncultured Pseudoxanthomonas sp.
AAAATTCCCGCCGGGCCTGCGCACCCGCCGCTTGCGGCGGGCGGATCGCCGGGTGTGTGCTTTCTTTGCCTACTTTCTTTGCACAAGCAAAGAAAGTAGGGCCCCCGCGGCGAGCGGCGCCATGCGTCCGTGAAGAAAAAATCATCCCGCAAGGCTGTGGAATCCAACGCCATCGTGGATGTTGTTCCCACCACAAACCGGAAAGGTCGCAGGCTCCGTTGCCCCTCACCCCAACCCCTCTCCCGTTGGGAGAGGGGCTTTGTGGGGCTTGAGAGGGTTTGATGCGTCAACCACCCAACCGCAGCAACTGGTTCGACGACTGCGCCATCTCGTCGCCCGTGCGGATCACCTTGACCTGCATCTCGAACTGCCGCTGCAACTGGATCATCTGCACCAGCGCCCCCGCCGCGTCCACGTTGCTGCCTTCCAGCACCCCCGTGGTCAGGCTGTTGCCGTTGGCCGCGGGCAGCGCCGGCGCCTGCGGGTCGGCCGGGCGCATCAGGCCGTCGTTGCCGCGGGCCAGTTGCGGCTGGGCGGCCTCGACGATGCGCATGCGCCCGACGATGGCCATGGTCTGCGGGCCTTCGCCCTGCGGGATGATCGACACCGTGCCGTCGGCGCCGATGTCGATGGACTGCGCCGGCGGCACCGCGATGGGGTTGCCGTTGTCGTCCAGCACCGCGCGGCCGCCGGCGGTGACCAGTTGGCCGTTGGGGGTCACGCTGAGTTCGCCGTTGCGCGTATAGGCCGTGCCGCCGTCGGCCGCCTGCACCGCCAGCCAGCGGCCGGGTTGCAGCGACACGTCCAGCGAGCGGCCGGTGACCATCTGTGCGCCGGTACGGCCGTCGATGCCCGCGTCGATGGTCATGGCGTCCACGCGCGAAGGAAAGCCGGGCCCCTGGATCTTGAACGCCTCGGTGCCGGCCAGCGCGGCCTTGAAGCCCTTGGTGTCCACGTTGGCCAGGTTGTGCGACACCGTGCCCTGCGCCTGCAGCGAAGCGCGGGCGCCGGTCATTGCGACGTAGAGGGCTTTGTCCATGGGGCGTCTCGGGAATCGGGGGCAGAGGTTGGGAGTCAGGGGCCAGCAGTCAGAAGTCAGAAGTCAGAAGGGCGTTTTCCCGGCCCCCGACCTCTGGTCCCTGGCCCCACGGTCATCAACGGATGTTGATGACCGTCTGCGTGATCTGGTCCTGCGTGGACAGCATCTGCGAATTGGCCTGGAAGTTGCGCTGGGCCACGATCATGTTGACCAGTTGCTCGGTCAGGTCCACGGTCGAGGCTTCCAGCGCGCCGGAGGCGATCTGGCCGAAGTCCGAGGTGCCCGGTGCGCCGATGCGCGGCTCGCCGGAGGTGTAGCTGTGCGTCCAGGTGTTGTTGCCCTGCGAGATCAGGCCCTGCGGGTTGGTGAAGTTGGCCAGCGCCACCTGACCCACCGGCCGGTCCACACCGTTGGAGTAGCGCGCGTACACCACGCCTTCCTCGGACACGGTGAACTCGTTGAGCTTGCCGCTGGCGTAGCCGTCCTGGCGCTGGTCGTTGACCGCGAAGGCTTCGCCGTACTGGGTGGTGCCGCTGATGTTCATGGTCATGTTCAGCACGCCGGCGCCGGTGCTGGGGGTGAACGGGGCCAGCGGGATCTGGCCGTTGGCCGGGGCGGTGAGGCGACCGTTGTTGTCGAAGCCCACCGTCGCCGGCGCACCCATCGAGGTACCGTCCACGTACACGTGCACCTGCCATTCGTTCGGCGTGGCGGTCTTCACGTAGTACACGGTCTGCTGGTGCGCCACGCCCAGCGAGTCGTACACGGTGACCGAGGTGGTCTCGTTGTAGCTGTTGCCCTCGGTCGGGTCGAACGGCGTCACCGTGGGCTCGCTGGCGTTGCCGGGCAGGGTGGCCGCCAGGTTGATCGAGGTGGTCGGGTTGGGCGGGCTGTCGCTGGTCAGCAGTTGCAGGTCGCCCAGGCGGCCGGTGTCGAAGCCGTTGCCGTCGGTGCGCGGCGGGAACGCCTGCAGGCGGTAGCCGTCCGGCGTGGTGACGAAGCCGTTGGCGTCGCGCTGGAAGTTGCCGGCGCGGGTGTAGACGTGGGTGCCGTTGTTGCTGACGGTGAAGAAGCCTTCGCGGTCCACCGCCAGGTCCAGGTAGCGCCCGGTCTGGTTGATGTCGCCCTGCGAGAACTGCTGGGCCACGTTGGTCAGGCGCACGCCGGCGCCGATGCCGTTGCGCAGCAGGCCGTAGCCGGTGGAGGAGAACACCTCGGCGAACTCCGCGCGCGACTCCTTGAAGCCGGTGGTGTTGACGTTGGCGATGTTGTGCGAGGTGACGTTGAGGTCGGCGTTGGCCGCCTTCATGCCGGACAGCGAGCTGTTGAAAGCCATGGATGACTCCTTGCGTTATGCGGTGGGAGCGGAGCTCAGGAAGAGGTCTTGCCGATGCGCAGCACGTAGTCCAGCGGCGCGGTGCCCAGGCCGGGCAGGTTCAGGTACAGGCCGTCCGAGCCGATGGTCACGCTGTCGACGGTGGCGTCCACGTAGGTGTTCAGCGCGGTGGCGGTGCCGCCGCTGCCGGTGTGCGTGGCCTTGATGGCGTACTTGCCGGGCTCGGCGCGCGTGCCGTCGGCCTTCACGCCGTCCCAGGCGAACGTGGTCTCGCCCTTGGCGGGGGCGTCCACCACCACGGTGTCCACGATCACGCCGCTGGCGTCGGTGATCTCGAACGTCACCTTGCCGGCGCCCGGCGCCATCACCATGCCGGTGGCGTTGCCGGAGGCGGGCAGGGCGACCGAACCGGACGGCACCACCACCGAATGCCCCACCAGCGAGGCGCCCTTCAGCACCTGGTCGCCGGTCAGCGCGGAGGCGAAACCGCCCACGGTGGTGTTCAGCTCGCTGATGCCCTGCACGGTCGAGAACTGCGCCAACTGCGCGACGAACTCGCTGTTGGACATCGGCTTGAGCGGGTCCTGGTGCTGCAACTGCTCGGTCATCAGCCGCATGAAGTCGGCCTGGCCCAGCGCCTGTTCCTGCTTGGCCGCGGCGGAGCGGGTGGTGTTGATGGCGGCGAAGGGGTCGCCGTTGATGGTGGTCATGCGCGTGCCCGTCGGGGAAGGGAGTGGAGGCGTCAGCGGCCCATGGTCAGCGTGGCCAGGGCCAGTTCCTTGGCGGTGTTCAGCACTTCCACGCCGGCCTGGTAGCTGCGCGAGGCCGAGATCAGGTTGACCATCTGCGCCACCGGGTCCACGTCCGGCGCGTAGACGTAGCCGTCGGCGTCGGCCATCGGGTGGCCGGGCTCGTAGCGCTTGATCGGCGGCGCCTCGCTCTGGGTGATCTCCTTCACCTGCACCGAGGTGAGCGAGCCGCCCTTGTCCAGCGGGCGCGCCTGGAAGATCGGCTCGACCGGCTTGTAGACCGCGTCGGCGGAGGAGGCGATGGAGTCGGCGTTGGACAGGTTGCTGGCGATGGTGCTCAGGCGCACCGACTGCGCCTGCAGCGCGGAACCGGCGACATCGAAGATGGGCAGGTTGCTCATGGTGCGGCTCCTTACTGGCCGGTGATGGCGGTGAGCAGGGTGCGCACCTTGGATTCGACGAAGCTCAGCGAGGCGCGGTATTCCAGCGCCGCGCGGCCGTAGGCGGCGCGCTCGGTGTCGGCGTCCACGGTGTTGCCGTCCAGGCTGGGCTGCACGCCGGTGCGCTCGAAGATGCGCGGGCCGGCGTCCAGCAGGGTGAGGTGGCGCTCGTGGGTGCTCTCCGGCGCCGCGGCCTGCAATGCGGCACTCTCCAGCGCGGCCTGGAAGCTGATGTCCTTGGCCTTGTAGTGCGGCGTGTCCACGTTGGCCAGGTTGCTGGCGATCAGTTGCATGCGCTGCTCGCGCAACGGCAGCGCCGCGGCATGGACGCCCAGGTAGTTGGAGATCGGGTTGGACATGGCGCCGCTCCGGCAGAGGGTTGCCGGGAGGGGTGCAAGGCGTGTGCCAGAACGTGGGGGAGAAGTGCGGGCGAGGGGGGCAGGAGGCGAGCAGGGGGCGGACAGGAGGGGGCCCCCTTCGCATCGTCATCCGGTGAAGGCCGGGATCGATTGGCCTTTGCTTTTGCTCTTAGCCCCTTGCCTTTTAAACCTTGATCGGAGTGCGCGAGTGCAGCAGGGCGGGAGCGCAGCGGCAACGGCAACGGCAGTATCGGCCGGCCGTAACCGCAACGGCAACCACGCCAGTAGCGGCGCCAGCCAAACGCATCCCGGCTTCCGCCCTGACGACGGCGGGGCTCAGGCGGCCAGGCGGGCCTGGACGACCTGGTTCAGCCGCGACAGCACGTGGTCGGCCAACTCGTGCGGGCTGTACTTGGCGACGAAGGCGTTGGCGCCCACGCGCTCGACCATGGCGTTGTTGAACACGCCCGACAGCGAGGTGTGCAGCAGCACGTACAGCCCGGCCAGCCCCGGGTGGCGCCGGATTTCCGTCGTCAGGGTGTAGCCGTCCATGGCCGGCATCTCGATGTCGGAGATGACCATGGCGTAGCGCTCGGCCGGGTTCTCGCCGGCCGCGTGCACCTGCAAGAGGTGGTCCAGCGCCTGGCGGCCGTCCGAGAGCAGGGTGGCGGTGACGCCCAGTTGCTCCAGCACGCTGCGGATCTGCGAGCGCGCCACGCGGGAGTCGTCCACCACCAGCACCTGCAACGGCCCGGCATCGGTGGGCAGCGCCATCTCCGGCGCCAGGGTGGCGTCCATGCGCGACTGGCAGATGTCGGCCAGCACGCTTTCCACGTCGATCACCTGGATCAGTTCGCCCTGGAACCGCGTCACCGCGGTCAGGTAGCTGTTCTCGGCGCCCATCTCCGGCGGCGGATGGATGTCCTCCACCGCGATGTTGACGATACGTTCCACGCCGCTGACCAGGAAGCCCTGCACGGAGCGGTTGAACTCGGTGACGACCAGGTAGTTGGGGGTGTTCTCGGGGTCGGGGTCGCGCTCGGGATGGCGGATGCTCAGGCCCAGGTCCAGCACCGGCACCGAGCGCCCGCGCACGTCGGCCACGCCGACGAACTGGCTGGGCAGGCCGGGGAGCTGGAACAGCGGCGGCCGGCGCAGGACTTCCTGGACCTTGAAGACATTGACGCCAAAAAGCTGACGTCCGCCCAGCCGGAACAGCAGCAGGGCCAGGCGGTTGTGGCCGGCCAGGCGGGTGCGCTGGTCGATGCGGTTGAGCAGGTCCTGGGTCATGTCCAGCTTATCGGCAGGGGGGGAGGGCACTTGAGGTGGGAGAGGCCGGGGTTCTGGAGTGGGGGAGCAGGGTGATTGAGCTGGGGAATGGGGCGTTTTCGAGTGGTCGTTTAAGCCCCTCTCCCGGCAGGAGAGGGATGGGATGAGGGCCAACGAAGCCAGCCAGACTGGATTGGCTGCGGAATGTCGGCGTCCGCATCAGACCCTGGATGCAGTCAGGCTCCGGATGCATCGTCGCGATGAACCCGCGGGGTTCAATTGCTTTGGCGCTTGGTCCGCTCACTCGCTGCAAGTTGCCTGCCGGAAGGGTTCGTTTGTGTCTTGGCATGGCGCCGCTCGCCGCGGGGGCCCTGCTTTTCTTTGCTTGTGCAAAGAAAAGTAGGCAAAAGAAACACACCCCAGGCGGCGCGCCCTCCGTGCTTCGCACTCCGGGTCCGCGTGCGGGCCGGGAATTTTCGCAAGACACATCCCTGTGCCATACGAAAACGCCGCCCATCCCGGGCGGCGCCCTGCGGGTTTGCCCGGCCCGCCCGCCGCGCCTGGATGGGGCCCCGGGAGCGAGAAAAGCGGGGGAAGCAACGCCACCGCAACAGGGGGACAACGCTTGCTACGGCAAACGATAACAACGGCAGCAGCGACAGCGTCAGGGCTGAAGCCTCTCCTACAAAGGCATGAAACCCCTAACTCCCAGCCCCCAGCCCCCACAACCTGGCACACCCCTTGCATCACCCGCGTCGATGAACCGACGGAACCCGCCCATGCTGCGCCTGACCACCGCCCTGATCGGCGCCTTGAGCGCCTGTGCCGTGCTGGCGGCGGACTTCCAGCCCGTGGACAGCATCAAGGCCGCCGCTCTGGCCGCGTTGCCGCCGGGCACCGATGCCGACGCCACCCTCGACGCCGCCCTGCGCCTGCCGCGCTGCGGGGCGCCGCTGGAGGCGCGCGTGCAGAGCGGCAACAGCGTGGAGGTGAGTTGCCCGCAGGCGGCCGGCTGGCGCCTGTTCGTGCCGGTGCGGGTGCGCCGCAGCCAGACCGTGCTGGTGCTCAGCCGCGGCGTGGCGGCCGGCGAAACGCTGGGGCCGGACGCCTTCGTGCAGGAGACCCGCGACGCGGCGCGCATCGCCGGCGCCGCCGTGGCCGATCCGGCCCAGGCCGTCGGCCGCGTCGCCCGCCGCACGCTGCCGGCCGGCGCCGTGCTGGCCGCGGCGGACCTGGTGTCGCCGCGGCTGATCCGCCGCGGCGACAACGTGGCGCTGGTTTCCCGTCGCGGCGGGGTGGAAGTGCGGGTGGCCGGCAAGGCGCTGGGCGATGCCGGCGAGAACGAGCGCGTCACCGTGGAAAACCTGTCCTCGCGCCGGGTGGTGCAGGGCGTGGTGGGGGCCGGCGGCGACGTCTGGGTGAGCCGATGAGAAAAAAATCGCCGGCCCCCCTAAAGTCGCGCGGTGGATGGCCGATACCGTGCGCGGGTGACAGAAATCGGTTCCAGGCCGCCTACGCCAGGAAAGTGTGGCCGGCGTCACTAAAGTCGGGCGGACCCCGGCCGATATAACCCATGATCCCTGTGACAGGTGTAATGACATGACCCAGAAAATCGAAGGCACTCCCCCTGCCGCCATACGCAGCACCGGCCCCATCAGCGGCCGTGTCGCGCCGGCGGGTGCCGACCGTTCCCAGCCCATCGGCGCCAGCGCCGCCGGCGACAGCCTGCGCCTGACCGGCGAAGCCTCCAGCCTGCAGGCCCTGCAGCGCGAACTGTCCACGGCCCCGGCCATCGACAGCGCCAAGGTGCAGGCCGTGCGCGAGGCCCTGCAGGCCGGCACCTACCAGATCGACGCCGCGGCCATCGCCGACGGCATGCTCCGCATGGAAGACCAACTGGGCGCCTGACGCCATGGTGGACGCCCTGCTCCAGCGCCTGGCCGCTGCCCTGGACGAGGAGCGGCGCGCCATCGTCGAGCACGACGTGGAAGCGCTGGTGCAGTCCACGCAGGAAAAACTCGGCGCGCTGCGCGCGCTGGAATCGGTGGCCGACGGCGCCGCCTTCGATGCCGGATTCGGCAGCCGCCTGGCGGAACTGGCCGAGCGCAACCGCGCCAACGGCATCCTGCTCTCGCGCCGCCGCCGCGAAGTGAACTGGGCGCTGCGGCACCTGGGGCGCAGCGAAAGCACCGGTGCCTACGACGTGCAGGGCCGCACCAGCGCCGTGGCCGCCGTGCGCCCGCTCGCCGTCGCCTGATCCTTCCACCGCGCGCGTTGCGCAAACTGCGACGCGACGACTTGTCGCTCCTTGCCCATCCCCGGATACTGGCCGGCGTCCTTTCCCCGTGCTCCCGTCCGCGCCCGTGAACGCCCCGCAGGCCATCGCCGCTTCTTCCCAACCCGGCCTGGCCGACCTGATGGCGCTGGGCGAGATGATGGAAGACGGCCTGCTGCTGTGCCGCGGCGACGGCCACCCGCTGCACGCCAACACCGCCGCGCTGGCGCTGGTGCCCAACGTGGGCGATCCGCTGGGCGCGCTGATCGGCCTGCTGCCGCTGGAAGCGCTGCGCAACGCGCGCGAGCGCGGCGACTGGAGCGGCGACCTGACCCGCGAGGACGGCCTGATCCTGCAACTGCGCGTCTACCACCACGACAACGGCCAGGCCGCGTTCGCGCTGATCGTGTTCCACGACGTCAGCGAAGCGCACGCGCGCCAGCAGGAACTGCAGCGCCGCCACGCCCAGTTGCGGCAGACCCTGGTGCGCCTGGCCGGCGCGCAGGAGCAACTGGTGCAGTCGGAGAAGATGGCCTCCATCGGCCAGCTCGCCGCCGGCGTGGCGCACGAGATCAACAACCCGATCGGCTACGTGCATTCCAACCTGGGCTCGCTGCAGGAATACCTGCACAGCCTGTTCTCGCTGATCGACCTGTACGAGCGCGCGCTGCGCTCGCCCGACCCGAAGGCCATGCTGCCGGAGATCGACGAGATGCGCGCGCGCTACGACATCGACTTCATCACCGGCGACCTGCCGCACCTGATGTCCGAGTCGCGCGAGGGCATCGAGCGGGTCACCGCCATCGTGCGCAACCTCAAGGACTTCTCGTACTCCGGCCGCGACGACGGCTGGAAGTCCGCCGACCTGCACGCCGGCCTGGACTCCACCATCAACATCATCTGGAACGAGCTCAAGTACAAGGTCACCCTGGAGAAGCACTACGGCCGGCTGCCGCTGGTGCAGTGCCGGCCGTCGGAGTTGAACCAGGTGTTTATGAACATCCTGCTCAACGCCAGCCACGCCATCGACGAGCGCGGCACCATCTCCGTGGCTACCGGCGTGGAAGGCGAGGAAGCCTGGGTGGAGATCCAGGACAGTGGCCACGGCATCCCCGAGGACATCCTGCAACGCATCTTCGACCCGTTCTTTACCACCAAGCCGGTCGGCAGCGGCACCGGCCTGGGGCTGTCGATCTCCTACACCATCGTCAAGAAGCACAACGGCCGCATCGAGGCCCGCAACGTCCCCGGCAGCGGCGCCTGCTTCCGCATCACCCTGCCGATCCGCCAGCCCACCCCCGACGCCGCCTGACCCCGCGCTCCCCTCGGCTTCACCGCGACCGTGAGGGCAAGGAAAGCAGTAGCCACGGATGACGCGGATTAACGCGGATGAAGCGGATGAGGCAGATGAAGCGGGAAGCCTTATCCGTGTCCATCCGCGTCATCCGTGGCCCGAAGGCTTTTCATCCGCACGGTCGCGGCTGAAGCCGCTCCTACAGGGTGGAGGCGAAGAAGGCAAGCTTGCGGGCGCGGGGCAGCCGCTTGAGTTGCGCTTCGGCGCGCGAGGCCGCGCTGCGGTCGGAGTAGGCGCGGGTGGCCAGCAGGCGCACCGGCGGATTGGCACGGGTGTACTTGGCGCCGGTGCCGGCGGCGTGGGCGGCGTAGCGGGCCTCCAGCCGGTTGGTGATGCCGGCGTACCAGGCGCCGTTGCGGCATTCGATCAGGTAGAGCCACCACGCGCCCGGCGGCGGCGCGGGCTCAGGCATGGGCGCGGTGGTGGGGCAGCGATTCGTAGGCCACGAACGCCTGGCGGATGTGCTCGCGCAGTTCGTCGTCGTTCCAGGGCTTGGTCAGGAAGCGGTAGATCTCGCCGCGGTTGATCGCCTCGGTGACCGTGGCCAGGTCGGTGTAGCCGGACAGCACCAGCCGCACCGTGTCCGGGTACAGCATGCGCACGCGGCCCAGGAACTCGGTGCCGCTCATGTCCGACATGCGCTGGTCGGACAGGATGACCTGCACGTCGTTGGTGGCCAGTAGCTCGAAGGCGTCGTTGACGTTGCTGGCGGCCAGGATGCGGTAGCCGTCGCGGCGGAACAGGCGCACCAGCGAGCGCAGGATGTTCTCCTCGTCGTCCAGCAGCAGCAGGGTGCGGTCGGGCTTGGTGGCGGCGAACATGTCGCCGCGCACGTAGCGCCGGCGCAGCACCGCGCCGGCTTCCTCGGCCGACATCGGCTCGCCGAACAGGTGGCCCTGGAACATGTCGCACTGGTTGCGGCGCAGGAAGCCGAGCTGCACGTCGGTCTCCACGCCGTGGGCGATCACCTTCATGCCGAGCTGGTGGCCCATGGCGATGATGGCGCAGGTGATGGCTACCTCGCGGTTGCTCGACGGCACGCCCTTGACGAAGCTGCGGTCGATCTTGATCTTGTCCACCGAGAAGCGCACCAGCGAGTCCAGGTTGGAATCGCCCATGCCGAAGTCGTCCAGGGTCAGGCGCACGCCCTCGCGGTGCAGGTGCGCCAGGGTGCGGTGGACCAGGTTCATGTCCATCGCCAGGGCGTTCTGGCGCACTTCCAGCACCACCGATTGGGACGGGATGCCGGCCTCCTGCATGGCCTCCAGCACTTCCGGCACGAAGCTGGGGCGCAGCAGTTGCAGGGTGGAGATGTTGACCGCGATCTCCACGTCGTCGAAGCCCCAGTCGCGCCAGATGCGCGCCTGGCGGAAGGCGTTGCGCAGCACCCAGTCGCCGATCGGCACGATCACGCCCAGCTTCTCGGCCACGTGCATGAAGCGCTCGGGCACCAGCATGCCCAGCACCGGCGAGTACCAGCGCAGCAGCGTCTCCATGCCCACCACGCGGCCGTCGTGGGCGTTGATCTGCGGCTGGTAGAACAGGCGCAGCTCGTCGTTGGCGATGGCGTTGACGATCTGGCGGGCGATGATGCTGTCGCTGCGCGCGGTGATGGCGGCGCCGCGGCGGTACAGGCGCACCAGGTTCATGCCCTCGTGCTTGGCCTGCTCCATCGCGTTCTCGGCGCATTGCAGCAGGCCGCCGGCGCTGTCGGCGTGCTCCGGGCACAGGGCCACGCCCAGCGTGCCGGTCAGGAACAGGGTGTAGGGCAGCACCGTCATCGGCAGTTCGATCTGCTCGCGCAACTGCTCGCCGGCCTGTTCCGGCGACAGCGCGCCGGGCGGGCGCGGCAGCGCCACCACGAACTCGTCGCTGCCGTGGCGCCAGGCGCGCCCGTCCAGGCCGATCGCGTCGCGCAGGCGTTCGCTGAGCAGCGCCAGCGCCTGGTCGCCGACCTCCACGCCCATGTTCTCGTTGATCGAGCGGAAGTGGTCGATGTCGATGTAGACCAGCATCAGCGGCGTGCCGCCGGCGGCGGCGGCCTCCACCATGCGTTGCAGCTCCGTTTCGCCGGCGCCCAGGCGCGGCAGTCGGAAGGGGGCGGAGGGTTCGTGGTTCACGCGGCAGGGGGCATGGAGGGCAGGCGGCAGGGGAGGCGAAGCCGCCAGCGGGCATGGCCGGCGGCGGCGTCGCGGTGCAGTTCGCCACCGGCCGCGGCGGCCAGCGCCGGCAGCCAGGCGGGCGCCTGCACGGTGGGAGGGGTGTCCAGGTCCAGGTACAGGTCGCGGCTGTCGCCGTGCAGGCGCAGCGCGGCGTCTGCGGCGGTGTCCTGGGCGGCGAGCGTGGCGAGCAGCGCCTGGGCGATGCGGAACGCGGCCAGCGCGATTTCCGGCGCGGGCTCGGCGGCCGGCGGGTCCAGTTCCACGCGGCGCAGCGCCAGCCCGTGCCGTTCGAGCTCGGCGCGCAGCGCGGCGTGCAGGCCGATCGCCTCCAGTTGCGGCGGGTGCAGGGCGGCGTGCAGCCGGCGCAGCAGTGCGACCATCTCGTCGCAGCTATGGGCGATGTCCTGCAGGTCCTGGCGCCGCTGGGCGGGGTCGTCTTCGTCCAGGGTCAGGTGCGCCGCCATCTTGATGGCGGAGAACGCCTGCCCGAGCTGGTCGTGCAAGGCGCGGCCCACCGCGCGGCGCGGGGCCTCCTGGTCGAGGAACAGCGCCAGCAGGGAGGCGGGCGGCGCGTCGGGCGTGTCGGCGGGGTGTCGCATCGGCCTGCGAGTATGCCAGCCGGCGCGTGCGCGGGAACGGCCGTGCGCCACAAAAGCGGCGGGGCGGACCCTTCGGCCCGCCCCGCGCGTCGCATCCCGGCCGGATCAGAACAGTTCGACGGTGCCGGCGCCCATGCTCTGCTGCGCCACCGGCTTGTGCGGCGGGCGCTCCCACTCGGTGCGCTGCTCGCGCAGGCGGTTGCCGATCAGGCGCAGCGCGCTGAGCAGTTCGTTGTCGTTGACGCCGCCGGAGCGGTGCAGCAGTTCCTGCAGGGCCACGGCTTCCTTGTTGATGGCGGCCAAGCGCTCCAGGTGGGTCACCGCGCTGCCCAGCGACTGGGTGGCGATGTCCTCGAACTGCAGCGAGCGCACCGCCTCGGCCACGCTGCTGTCGATGGCGTGGCCGCACATCGAGACTTCGCGCATGCTGTCGCCCAGCGAGGTGTTGATGGCGGCCACCTGGTGCAGCATGCCGGCGGCCTCGGCGCGCGCCTCGCGGGAGCGGTCCAGGTCGCGCGAAGCCATGTTGGACACGGTGTCGCGCACCTTGGCGATGGATTCCTTGGAGCTGTGCGCCAGCTTGCGGATCTGTTCGTTGAAGGCGGTGGAGCGCTCGGACAGGTTGCGCACCTCGTCGGCCACCACCGCGAAGCCGCGGCCGGCCTCGCCGGCGCGGGCGGCCTCGATGGCGGCGTTCAGCGCCAGCAGGTTGGTCTGGTCGGCGATGGACTTGACGTCCTCCAGCAGCGAGAAGATGCCGTCCAGGTGCTGGGCCATGTCGTCGATGTGGTGCACGGTGGTGGTGCTCTGGCCGGCCACCTGCTCCAGCGCCTCGACCAGTTGCTCCATGCGCTGGCTGGCGTTCTGGGCGAAGCGGGCCACGTCCACGCCGGTGCGGTCGCCGTCGCCGTTGCGGTCGATGATGCGGGAGATGGCCACGCTCTGCTCGCGCGACTTGCGGTTCATCGCGTCGAAGCTGCCGCCCAGGCTGCCCACCGCCTCGCGGATCAGTTCGCGGGCGCGCTCGATCTCGCCGCGCGAGCCTTCGATCTCGTTGTTGACGAAGCGGCGCAGCTCGGTCAGCAGCGCGTCCTGCTCGCGCACCACGCTGGCGTGCTCCGGGGACAGGCTGACGCCGTTGGTCGCCGTCAGCCAGGCGAAGATCAGCCAAGCCAGGGTGAGCGAGGTCAGCAGGGCCCATTGCATCGCCGAGGGCCAGTCGAAGCCGACCGACACGGGGAACAGCAGGGTCAGGATGAGGGGTGCCGCCAGACGTACGAGGATGCGCGAATACATGGGTGCTCTCGAGTGAAGCTCATGTGCAGTATCGGCCACGCGGATCGCCTCTTTAGGCGGAAAAAACCGTGGTTTTCGTGACATGGGCGAAGTGTGACGGCGATGGCCGGGGCTCTGGCGCCTGCATGCGTGCATGCTGGAACTGTCTGCAGGAGCGACGTGAGTCGCGACCGGAAACCTGCAACGCGCTTCAGCCGCGCATCGCAACATAGGCGTGCCGATGAGGCGTCTTGCCGCGCCCGTCGTTTCCGTTCCGGTCCAGGCTTCCCGGCGTTCTGTTTTCGCGGTCGCGACTTACGTCGCTCCTACAGCCGCCCGGCATGCTCAGGCGATCTGTGCGGCCATTTCCAGCAGGCGGGCGGCGATGCGGTCCAGGGGCAGGACTTCCTTGGCGGCGCCCAGCTTGACCGCGGCGCCGGGCATGCCCCAGACCACGCTGCTGGCCTCGTCCTGGGCCAGGGTGGGGGCGCCGGCCTGGGCCATTTCCAGCAGGCCGCGGGCACCGTCGTCGCCCATGCCGGTGAGGATGGCGCCGACCGCGTTGCCGCCGGCATTGCGCGCCACCGAGCGGAACAGCACGTCCACCGCGGGCTTGTGCCGGTTGACCGGCGGGCCGTCGTCGATCCGGCAGCGCCAGCGGGCGCCGTCGCGGACCACGGTCATGTGCTTGCCGCCGGGCGGCAGGTAGGCGTGGCCGGGCAGGATGGCCTCGCCCTCGCTGGCTTCGCGCACGGCCATGGCCGAATGGCGATCCAGGCGTTCGGCGAAGGCGCGGCTGAAGCCGGCCGGGATGTGTTGGGTCAGCACGATGGCCGGCGCGTCGGCCGGCATCTGCTCCAGCACCACGCGGATGGCCTCGGTGCCGCCGGCGGAGGCGCCGATGGCGATCAGCCGGTCGGTGGTGCGGAAGCGCAGCGTGGTGGGCAGGGCGGGCGCGGCGCTTTCCAGCGCGGCCCGCGGCGTGGCCGGGCGCGCCAGCGGACGGATGCGCGCGCGCGCGGCGGCCTTGACCTTGGTGACGATCTCCTCGGCGTAGCCCTGCAGGCCGCCGGCCACGTCCAGCTTGGGCTTGGCGACGAAGTCCACCGCGCCCAGCGCCAGCGCTTGCAGCGTGGCGTCGGCGCCGCGCTCGGTCAGCGAGGAGATCATCACCACCGGCATGGGACGCAGGCGCATGACGTTCTCCAGGAACGCCAGCCCGTCCATGCGCGGCATCTCCACGTCCAGCGTCATCACGTCGGGATTGAGGCGCTTGATCTTCTCGCGCGCCAGCAGCGGGTCCGCCGCCGAGCCGACCACCTCGATGGCGGGATCGGCCGAGAGGATCTCGGTCAGCATCTGGCGGACCACGGCCGAGTCGTCGACGATCAGCACGCGGCAGGGGATCATGGCCATCAGAACAGCTCCACGCCGCCGGTGACCGGGGCCTTGGACAGGCGCGCCCGCACCGCGGATTCGGCCGCCGCCACTTCGGCGTCGTGCGCGTGCGGCAGCCGCTGCACCACCACGCGGCCGCTGCCGGGGAAGAACCACACCTTGCGCGGATGGATGCCGCACAGGTCCTCGGCGGACACCGGGATGCGCTCGGTGCGCAGGTACTGGCGCACGAACTCGGCGTTGCGCGTGCCCACCGGGTTGCTGGTAAAGCCCTTGAGTACGTTGGCGCCGCCGAACACCTTGGCCTCCAGCCGGCTGCGGGCGGCGCCGCGCTTGAGCAGGTCGTTGATCAGCAGTTCCATGGCGTAGCTGCCATAGCGCGCCGGGGTGCCGTCGCCGACGTTGCCGTCGGGCAGCAGGAAGTGGTTCATGCCGCCGATCTTCAGCAGCGGGTCGCGGATGCAGGCGGCCACGCACGAGCCCAGCACGGTGACCAGCGCGGTGTCGTCGTCCACCACCAGCGACTGGGTGGGCAGCAGCTTGGCGGCGTGCGACTTGAAGCGCGCGTCGTAGTAGCGCATCACGCTGCCTTCGGCGATGGCGGCCGCGGCGGCGCTCATGCGGCACCTCCGGCGCGGCGGTACAGCGAGCGCCCGCAGGACTGGATGATGTCGGCCGCGTGCAGGTAGTTCTCCGAGTGCCCGGTGTACAGCAGGCCGTCGTCGGCCAGGTGCGGCACCAGCCGCGACAGGATGCCGCGCTGCGTGGGCTTGTCGAAGTAGATCATCACGTTGCGGCAGAACACCGCGGTGAACGGGCCGGCCACGTCGTAGCGCGCGGCCAGCAGGTTGAGCGGGCGGAACTCGATCAACTGCCGCAGCGCCGGATGCACCCGGCAATAGCCTTCGTTGGGGCCGCTGCCGCGCTGGAAGTAGCGGCGCTTGAGCGCGTCGTCCAGGCCGGCGATGCGCTCGATCGGGTAGACGCCGCGCTCGCCGGTGGCCAGCACGTTGGTGTCCACGTCGGTGGCCAGGATCCGCACCGGCGGTGTCAGCGTGCCGTAGGCTTCGCAGGCGGTGATGGCGATGGAATAGGGCTCTTCGCCGGTGGAGGCCGCGCACGTCCACAGCTTGAGCGGACCTGCGTTGCGGCGCCGCTGCAGTTCCTCGTGCAGCCGCTCGAAATGGTGGGGCTCGCGGTAGAACGAGGTCAGGTTGGTGGTCAGCGCGTTGGTGAACGCCTGCCATTCGTCGCCGCCGTCGCGTTCCAGCCGGTCCAGGTAGTCCTTGAAGCTGCGCAGGCCCAGCGCCCGCAGCCGCCGCGACAGGCGCCCGTACACCATGTCGCGCTTGCCGTCGGCCAGGGCGATGCCGGCGCGCTGGCGGATCAGTTCGCAGACGCGGCGAAAGTCGCGGTCGTTGAATTCGAAATCGCGCGAGTCGGTCCGCGCGTCGTCGTCGTCGTGGGGAACGGCGGCGGGCGGAGTCCGTCGTGTCGCGGTGGCGGGCGGGGCGATGCGGGCTTTGACGGACATCGGACTCTCGGAGGACTAGGGGAAGCGTAAGTTGTTCCGGCATCGGCGCCCCGCCGCGGCACGGGGCGCCTGGTGATGCGCGAGGCGATGCAAGCCGCGTGCCTCAGAACTCCTGCCAGTCGTCGCCGTCGGCCAGCGCCGGCTCGCGCGCGGCAGGCTTGGCGGGGCTGGGCCGCGGCTTGGCCGGCGCGGTCGCCAGCGCGGGCCGCGACCTGTCGCCGGCCGCCGGCTTGGCGACCGTTTGCGCGCGGCCGCCGGCCAACTTGAACACCGCGACCGAAGCACCCAGCGCCTGCGCCTGCTCTTCCATGCTGCGGGCGGCAGCGGAGGCTTCCTCGACCAGCGCGGCGTTCTGCTGGGTGGTCTCGTCCATCTGGG
>CALJUL010000138.1 GCA_937975725.1 uncultured Pseudoxanthomonas sp.
CACCACCACCCGCACCACGCCCGTGCCGTGCACCTGGCGCAGCCAGTGCGGCGGCGAAGGCAGGCCGGCGAGCACCGCCAGTCGTGCGCGGTTGCCGGCGACCGTGGCCGGATCGTCGCCGTCGGGCGTGCGGAAGTTGCCGAGGTTGAAATGGTCGAACGGCGCGCGCGAATCCCCCGCGCCGTGGCGCAGCGTGGTGAACGCGCGCACGCCCGGCGGCGCCGGCCACGCGGCCTCCACCCGCGGCGCGCCGCTCATCCGCGGTGCGCCCGGGTGTCGTCGCGCAGCGCGGCCATCAGCGCCGCCATGTCGGCCGGCACCGGCGCGGTGACGCGCACCGGTTCGCCGCTGGCGGGGTGGACGAACTCCAGGGTCTCGGCGTGCAGCGCCTGCCGCTTGAAGCCGCGCAGGGCCGCGACCAGCTCCTCGCTGGCGCCCTTGGGCAGCTTCAGCGGCCCGCCGTACAGCGGGTCGCCCACAATGGGGTAGCGGATGTGCGCCATGTGCACGCGGATCTGGTGGGTGCGGCCGGTTTCCAGCCGGCACTCCAGCGCGGTGTGGGCGCGGAAGCGCTCGCGCAGGCGGTAGTGGGTGACGGCGTCGCGGCCGTCCTCGCGCACGGCCATCTTCAAGCGATCGCGCGGGTGGCGGTCGATGGGCGCGTCGGCGGTGCCGCCGGAGACCATCGCGCCGACCACCACCGCCAGGTACTGGCGATGCACGTCGCGCGCGGCCAGTTGCGCCACCAGCGAGGTGTGCGCCTCCAGTGTGCGCGCCACCACCATGACGCCGGAAGTGTCCTTGTCCAGCCGGTGCACGATGCCGGCGCGCGGCAGCGCGGCCAGCGCCGGGTCGCGGTGCAGCAGCGCGTTGACCAGGGTGCCGGTGGGATTGCCCGCGCCCGGGTGCACCACCAGCCCGGCGGGCTTGTCCAGCACAAGGACCTGCGCGTCCTCGTACAGCACGTCCAGCGGGATGTCCTCCGGCAGCGCGTGGGTCTGGGTCTCCAGCACCACGTCCAGGCTGGCGGTCTCGCCGCCGCGCACGGGGTCGCGCGGCTTCACCGCCTGGCCGTCCAGGCGGGCGTCGCCGGACTTGATCCATTCGGCCAGGCGGGAGCGGGAGAATTCGGGAAACAGCTCGGCCAGCACGGCGTCGAAGCGGCGACCGGCGGCGCTGGCGGGCACCGTGGCGGTGCGGGGGGTATCGGGAGCGTCGTGGAGGTTGGGGTCTGTCATGCGGAATCGGCGGCGACCGGCCCGATATTGGCCGGCCGTTCATGGCGGGAGCGGCGCCTAGGCTATCATCCACAGTCCGTTTCCCTGCCGCGGCCCGCCGCCAGCCCATGACCCAGCGCGCTTCCACCCGCCTCTCCCGCTATTCCGCGCCCGCCCGCCTCGTCCTGCTCGCGCTGGCCATCGCCGTCGCCGGCACCGGCTGCGGCAAGATCTTCAAGAAGAAGGAAGCGCCGGAGAACCAGCCCGTCGAGGTCATGTACCAGGAAGCCCACGCGGCGATGATGAACAACAACTGGGACCGTGGCCTGACCGGCTTCCGCCGCCTGATCGCACAGTATCCCTACGGCCCGTACACCGAGCAGGCGCTGATGGAAACCGCCTACGCCGAGTACAAGGCCGGCAAGCTGGACGAAGCGGTGTCCACCATCGACCGCTTCATCCGCACCTACCCCACCCAGCGCAACATCCCGTACATGTACTACCTGCGCGGGCTGGCCAACTCCAACCGCGACACCGTGTTCCTGCAGAAGGTCTGGCGCCTGGACGCCAGCCGCCGCGACCTGGCCACGCCCATGCAGGGCTACAGCGACTTCAACATCGTCGCCGAGCGCTTCCCCAACAGCCGCTACGCCGCCGACGCGCGCCAGCGCATGATGGTCCTGCGCGACCAGTTCGCCCTGCACGAGCTCGACACCGCCGTCTACTACCTGCGCCGCGAGGCCTGGGTGTCGGCTGCCAGCCGCGCCCGCTACCTGCTGGAGACCTACCCGCAGAGCGCGCACCAGAACGACGCCGTCGCCGTGCTGGCCGAGGCGTACACCCGCCTGGGCAACAAGGCGCTGGCCGACGACGCCCGCCGCGTGCTGGAACTCAACGACCCGCAGCATCCGTGGCTGGCCGGCAAGTGGCCCGACTACCCCTGGATGGTCCGCAAGCTCAACCCGTTCTCCGGCGAGAAGTCAATCAACACCGCCGAGCGCCGCAAGCAGGACTGAGCGGCGCCGCGCCGGACCACGAAAAAAGGGCCGCGAGGCCCTTTTCCCATCGGGGTGCAGTGCGCGCCACGAAGGCCGGCCATCTCCTCTGTAGGAGCGACGTCAGTCGCGACCGAAAGAATCGCGAACAGCATCCGGCACGGATCAAGGCACATCAACGCGGATAAGGCTTTTGTCTTCATCCGCGTTGATGTGCCTTGATCCGTGTCGAAACGCTTTCCGCTTTCCTCGGACTTCCGGTCGCGACTGACGTCGCTCCTACAGGGGAAATCCGGCGGTGTGCCTTACAGGGAGTACTTGTTGGTGATGGGGTAGCGGCGCTCGCGGCCGAAGGCGCGGCGCGAGACCTTCGGCCCCGGCGCGGCCTGGTGGCGCTTCCATTCGTTGATCCGCACCAGCCGCAGCATGCGGTCCACGGTGGCGGCGTCGAAGCCGGCGGCGACGATCTCGTCGCGCGACTGCTCCAGGTCCACGTAGCGGTACAGGATGGCGTCCAGCACGTCGTAGGGCGGCAGCGAATCCTGGTCGGTCTGGTTCTCGCGCAGCTCGGCCGAGGGCGGCCGGTCGATCACCGCCGGCGGGATCACCGGCGCCCCGCCCACCGTGTTGCGCCAGCGCGCCAGCGCGAACACCTCGGTCTTGTACAGGTCCTTGATCGGCGCGTAGCCGCCGCACATGTCGCCGTAGATGGTGGCGTAGCCCACCGCGTACTCGCTCTTGTTGCCGGTGGTCAGCAGCAGCCCGCCGAACTTGTTGGCCAGCGCCATCATGATCGCGCCGCGGCTGCGCGACTGCAGGTTCTCCTCGGTGGTGTCGACGGGACGGTCGCCGAACGCCGGCCCCAGCGCTTCCAGGAAACCCTTGAACGGCGCCTCGATGGAGATCGTCTCCAGCCGCACGCCCAGCGCCGCGCACTGCTCGGCCGCCAGGTCGTTGGACAACCCCGCCGTGTAGCGCGACGGCAGCCGCACCGCGGTCACGTTGTCCGCGCCCAGCGCGTCCACCGCCAGCGCCAGCACCAGCGCCGAATCGATGCCGCCGGACAGGCCCAGCCACACCTTGGAAAACCCGTTCTTGCCGCAGTAGTCGCGCAGGCCGCGCACGATGGCGCGCCAGGCCAGCGCATCGCGGCTCTCGTCGCCGTCGTCCATCCACAGCACCGGGCTGAAGCGGCGCGTCGCGACGTCGAAGTCCACCACCAGCCACTGGTCGGTGAACGCCGCCGCGGCCGGATGCACCGTGCCGTCGCCGTCGGCCACCACCGAGGCGCCGTCGAACACCACCGCGTCCTGCCCGCCCACCACGTTGAGGTAGGCCAGCGCCGCGCCGGTGTCGCGCGTGCGCTCGGCCAGCAGCGCGTCGCGCTGCGCGTGCTTGTCGCGGTCGAACGGCGAAGCGTTGGGCACCAGAACCAGCACCGCGCCGGCCTTCGCCGTTTCGGCCAGGGGCTCGGGGAACCACAGGTCCTCGCAGATCACCAGGCCCAGCGGCACGCCGGCGACCTCGAAGGTACAGGCGCCCCCGTCCGGGTCCGCGTCGAAGTAACGGCGCTCGTCGAACACCGCGTAGTTGGGCAGTTCGCGCTTGCGGTAGGTCGCCTCCACGCCGCCGTTGCGCAGCACGCTGGCGGCGTTGTAGACCACGCTGCCGGCCGACTGCGGCCAGCCCACCACCGCCACGATGCCGTGGGTGGACACCGCGATCTCCTGCAACGTCGTCTCGCAATCGGCCAGGAAGCGCGGCCGCAGCAGCAGGTCCTCCGGCGGATAGCCGCTGACGGCGAGTTCAGGGAACAGCACCACGTCGGCGCCGTACTCGTCGCGCGCCTCGGCGATCATCCGCCGGATGGTCTCGCCGTTCTGCGCCACCGCCCCCACCGGGAAGTCGAACTGGGCCATGGCGATGCGGAGGATCTGGGACATGTCAGCCTGCTTGGTCTGCCCCTTCCCCCGCGTGCGGGGGAAGGCCGGGATGGGAGCGAACGTCCATGCACCTGCGGAGAATCAGCGCACGGACGCCTTCGAGGTTCGCCATGGCCTCATTATTCCAGAAGCGCAGGATGTGGAACCCCTCGCGTCGCAGGAAGGCGTCCCGCGACGCATCGCCGACCGAGTCCATGTGCAGGCCGCCGTCCGCTTCGGCGATGAGGTGCGCGTCCAGGCAGGCGAAGTCGGCGATGTAGGGGCCGACGGGGTGCTGGCGACGGAAGCGGAAGCCTTCGAGCTGGCGTCGGCAGAGGATGTTCCACAGCTTCCGTTCCGCGAGCGTCATGTTGCGGCGCAGTTCGCGGGCGCGGTCGCGTTTCTGTCCCTGGCGCATGGGCACGTCCTGTGCGGTGACGTTGGGGACATTTTGCCCCCAGCCCCGCCTTCCCCCGCAAGCGGGGGAAGGAGCCGACCGCGCATGGATCGGGATCGGGGGCTGGAGGCTGAGTTGGGGTTTGGGGTTTGAGGTTTGGGGTTGGAGGCCGGTGCCGGTGCCGGTGCCGGAAGAGCAGACCTGCCTCCTGGACAAGGCCCCCTCCCCCGCTCACGGGGGAGGGTTGGAGTGGGGGCCGACGGAGCCAGGGATCACTCACCGAACTTGGGGCGCGAACGCCGACTCCACCCTCTCTGCCTCAGCAAACCCACGCCCAGGCAAATCTCTCCCCTGCAAATCCACGGGACCCGAAAAAGCAGAAAGCCGCCCTGAGGCGGCTTTCTGCATAACGCAACACGGCTACGAAGCGCAGCCGGCTTACTTCTTCAACCGTGCCGCGATCGCTGCGCCCAGGTCGCCCGGCGAGCGCACCGTGGTGACGCCCGCGGCTTCCATCGCCGCGAACTTGCCCTCGGCCGTGCCCTTGCCGCCGCTGGCGATGGCGCCGGCGTGGCCCATGCGCTTGCCGGCCGGGGCCGAGGCGCCGGCGATGA
Organism: uncultured Pseudoxanthomonas sp.; assembly: GCA_937975725.1. Classification (GTDB taxonomy): domain Bacteria; phylum Pseudomonadota; class Gammaproteobacteria; order Xanthomonadales; family Xanthomonadaceae; genus Pseudoxanthomonas_A. The sequence goes on from CALJUL010000138.1 coordinate 5,146, forward strand.
AGCCGACGACCGGCTTCTTCACGTGCGCCTTGATGTACTCGGCGCCGGCTTCCTCGGCGTCACCGCCGATCTCGCCGACCATGATGATGCCCTCGGTCTGCGGGTCTTCGTTGAACAGCTTGAGGCAGTCGACGAAGTTCAGGCCGTTGATCGGGTCGCCGCCGATGCCGATGCAGGTCGATTGGCCCAGGCCCACCTCGGTGGTCTGCTTGACCGCTTCGTAGGTCAGCGTGCCGGAGCGCGAGACGATGCCGATCTTGCCCGGCATGTGGATGTGGCCCGGCATGATGCCGATCTTGCACTGGCCCGGGGTGATCACGCCGGGGCAGTTGGGCCCGATCAGCACGGTGTCCGGATGGCTGCGGGTCAGCACGTTCTTCACGCGCAGCATGTCCAGCACCGGGATGCCCTCGGTGATGCAGACGATGACCTTGATGCCGGCCGCGGCCGCTTCCAGGATCGCGTCGGCCGCGAACGGCGGCGGCACGTAGATCACCGACGCGTCCGCGCCGGTGCTTTTGACTGCATCGGCGACGGTGTCGAACACCGGCAGGTCGATGTGGGTGGTGCCGCCCTTGCCCGGGGTGACGCCGCCGACGACCTGGGTGCCGTACTCGATCATCTGGGTGGCGTGGAAGGTGCCCTGCTGGCCGGTGAAGCCCTGCACGATCACCTTGGTGTTCTTGTCAATCAGTACGCTCATGGGAATGTCCTAAGGTGGGCGTGGATCAGGCGGCGTTCTTGACCGCTGCGACGACCTTCTTCGCGCCGTCGTTGATGTCGTCGGCCGGGATGATGGCCATGCCGCTGTCGCGCAGCAGTTGCTTGCCCTCTTCCACGTTGGTGCCTTCCAGGCGCACCACCACCGGCACCTTGACGCCCACTTCCTTCACCGCGGCGATGATGCCCTCGGCGATCATGTCGCAGCGGACGATGCCACCGAAGATGTTGACGAAGATGCCCTCGACCTTGTCCGAGGACAGGATCAGCTTGAACGCCTCGATCACGCGCTGCTTGTTGGCGCCGCCGCCCACGTCCAGGAAGTTCGCCGGCTCGCCGCCGTTGAGCTTGATGACGTCCATGGTGGCCATCGCCAGGCCCGCGCCGTTGACCATGCAGCCGATGTTGCCGTCCATGGTCACGTAGTTGATGTCCAGTTCCGAGGCCGTCACTTCGGTCTCGTCCTCCTGGCTCTTGTCGCGCATGGCGACCAGGTCCTTGTGGCGGAAGCTGGCGTTGTCGTCGCTGTTGAACTTGCCGTCCAGCGCGTACAGGTTGCCGTCGTCCAGGATCGCCAGCGGGTTGATCTCGACCAGCGCCAGGTCCTTCTCGTTGAAGATGCGGTACAGGTTCACCATGATGTTGGCGAACTGGCCGGCCTGCTTGGCGGTCAGGCCCATCCTGAAACCGAATTCGCGGCCCTGGTACGGCTGCACGCCTTCGACGAAATCCACGTGCAGGGTGTGGATCTTGTCCGGCGTCTCGGCCGCGACCTGCTCGATCTCCACGCCGCCCTCGGACGAGGCGATGTAGGTGATGGTGCGGGTGCCGCGGTCGACCAGCACCGACAGGTACAGTTCCTTGACGATCTCGCCGGCGGTGGTCACCAGCACCAGGTTGACCGGCAGCTCGACGCCGGCGGTCTGGTAGGTGGCCATCTTCGTACCGAGCATCTTGGCGGCGGCCGCCTTCACGTCGTCGATGGTCTTGCAGAACTTGACGCCGCCGGCCTTGCCGCGGCCGCCCGCGTGGATCTGGGCCTTGACCATCCAGGGGCCGTTGCCGAGGGACTGCGCGGCCGCGACCGCCTCGTCCGCCGTCGCCGCGACTTTGCCGGCCGGAACCGGGATGCCGTACTCGGCCAGCAACTGCTTGGCCTGATATTCGTGGAAATTCATGCGTCACCGTGGGTAGGGAACAGAAGACACCGCCCACGGCCGGGGCCACGGGGGCGGCGGCGCGGACGAGCCCCCTATTGTGGCCGACGGCGGCGGGAGGCGCAAAACCCCGGACCTAAGTCTTTGGTGGAACAGGCGAAAGGCGGCCGCCCCGCGCGCAAACCGGGGCCGGCCTGCCTATACTGGCCGCCTCGCCCCGGGGGAAACACGCGTCTTGCGCCAGGCCCAGTCGCTCCTGTCCCGCATCGAATCGGTGCCGCGCCGGGAGCTGTATTTCTTCGCGCTGTACCGTCTGCTGGAAGCCGGCATCCTCGCCGCGCTGATGTTCAGCCCGCTCAGCAGCGTACTGGGCGAAGCGCGCCATCCCGAGCTGGGCGCGGCGGTCACCGTCGGCTACCTGCTGGCGGCGCTGCTGCTGTTCTTCATCGGCCGGGACGTGCAGCGGCTGGTGTGGATCGTGTTCGGCAGCGTCTGCCTGGACATCCTGGCCGCCGCGCTGGTCACCCACGCCATCCCCAACGCCAACGCCGGCATCGCCATGATGCTGCTGTTCAACGTGTCGGCCGCCGCCCTGCTGCTGCCGTCGGCGCGGCTGGCGCTGGCGGTGGCCGTGCTGGCGGTCGGCGCACTGTTCGGCGAATACCTGTGGAGCATCGTGCGCGACGGCGCCGCGGACCGCTCCTCCGCCGAGATCATCATGTTCGCTGCCAGCTACCTGGCCCTGGCCTACCTGTCGCACCAGGCCGGCCAGAAGGCGCGCGCCAGCCAGGCGCTGGCCGACAAGCGCGGCGAGGAAGTCGCCAACCTCTACGAGATCAACGAGCTGATCATCCGCCGCATGCGCACCGGCGTGCTGGTGGTGGACGCCGACAACCACATCCGCCTGGCCAACGAAGCCGCCAGCCTGCTGCTGGGCGACAGCGGCGACGGCAGCGACGACGGCAAAGGCGTCTCGCTGCTGCACGCCGCGCCGGAACTGGCCCGCCGCCTGCAGCGCTGGCGCAACGGCTGGCAGACCGACGAATCGCCCATGCAGTTCTCGCCCGACCAGCCGGAAGTGCAGCCGCGCTTCGCCCGCCTGCTGGCCGACAGCGAGACCTCGCTGATCTTCCTGGACGACGCCACCGTGGTCTCGCGCCGGGCCGAATCGCTGACCCTGGCCGCGCTGGGCCGCTTCTCGGCCAGCCTGGCCCACGAGATCCGCAACCCGCTGGCCGCCATCAACTACGCCGTGCAACTGCTGGAGGAATCCCAGCAGATCGTGGACGGCGACCGCCGCCTGCTGCAGATCATCCACCAGCAATGCCAGCGCACCAACGGCATCGTCGAGAGCGTGCTGGGCCTGGCCCGACGCGAACGCGCCTCGCCTGAGCACGTGGACCTCAACGCCTTCGTCCGCCGCTTCGTGGACGAGTACCAGCAGACCCTGTCCATCGAGACCGACACGCTGGAGGCCATCATCGGCGCCCGGCCGGTGCCGGCCCTGGTCGATACCCGCCACCTGCAGCAGGTGCTGACGGTGCTGGTGCAGAACGCGCTGAACTACGGCCGCCTGCCCGGCGAGCCGGCGCGGGTGCGGGTGCGCGTGTTCGCCGCCGGCGAGCGCCCGGCCATCGACGTGATGGACCGCGGCCCGGGCATCCCCGAGGCCGTGGCCGCGCAGTTGTTCCGCCCCTTCTTCACCACCTCCGAGCACGGCACCGGACTGGGCCTGTACATCGCCCGGGAGCTGACCCGCGCCAACCAGGCCACCCTGGAATACGTGCCCATGCCCGGCGGCGGCAGTTGCTTCCGGGTGACCCTGCCCGGCCCGCACGCGCTGCTGCCGGCGTAAGGCCTGCCCTGCTACACCACGCGGCCGGCACCTGCCGGAGCCCATGCATTGCGCCGAGGCCGCAGCCCCCTGCCCGCGGCCACCTTCCTACATACATATGCATATAGATGGGCTGCGGGTGGGGCCGACGGCCCCACCAACTCACCATTTATGTGCCACGACCGGCGCCAAGCCGGCGCGCCACAGCACGTGGGATTGCAACCCATCCACTGTGGCCCCCCTCATCCGGCCGGTCCCCTGCATACCCAGGCAGGCCGCTGGCACCGGCCTCGCGCCTACCACGATCCACGTTCAGCCGTTACACTGCCCGCACAGGGGCTACAGGGGGATGCATGACTCAAATCCGAAGCGCCCTGATCGTCGACGACGAGCGCGACATCCGTGAACTGCTGACGCTGACGCTGGGCCGCATGGGCCTGCGCATCGACACCGCTTCCAACCTTGGCGAAGCCCGCGAACTGCTGGCCCGCCACCGCTACGACCTCTGCTTCACCGACATGCGCCTGCCCGACGGCAACGGCATCGAACTGGTCGGCGAGATCGCCCGCAACCATCCACACACGCCGGTGGCGATGATCACCGCCTTCGGCAACATCGAACTGGCGGTGGAGGCCCTCAAGGCCGGCGCCTTCGACTTCGTCAGCAAGCCGGTCGACCTGACCGTGCTGCGCGGCCTGGTCAAGCACGCGCTGGAGCTCAACAACAGCGAGCGCGCCGCACCACCGCCGCCGCCGCCCGAGCAGGCCAGCCGGCTGCTGGGCAACTCCGCCGCCATGGCCACCCTGCGCGAGACCATCGGCAAGGTCGCGCGCAGCCAGGCGCCGGTCTACATCATGGGCGAGTCCGGCACCGGCAAGGAACTGGTCGCCCGCACCATCCACGAACAGGGCGCCCGCGCGGCCGGTCCGTTCGTGCCCGTCAACTGCGGTGCCATCCCGGCCGAGCTGATGGAAAGCGAGTTCTTCGGCCACAAGAAGGGCAGCTTCACCGGCGCCCACGCCGACAAGCAGGGTCTGTTCCAGGCCGCCAACGGCGGCACCCTGTTCCTGGACGAAGTGGCCGAGCTGCCGCTGCCCATGCAGGTCAAGCTGCTGCGCGCCATCCAGGAAAAGGCCGTGCGCCCGGTCGGTGCCTCCAGCGAGGTGCAGGTGGACGTGCGCATCCTCTCGGCCACCCACAAGGACCTGGGCGAACTGGCCGCCGACGGCCGTTTCCGCCACGACCTGTACTACCGCATCAATGTCATCGAACTGCGCGTGCCGCCGCTGCGCGAGCGCACCGGCGACCTGGCCCAGTTGACCACCGCCATCCTGGACCGGCTGGCCGGTCAGCACGGGCGCATGGCTCCCTCGGTGTCGCCGGAGGCGATGGAGGCGCTGGGGCGCTATCCCTTCCCGGGCAACGTGCGCGAACTGGAGAACATCCTGGAGCGCGCCTTGGCCATGTCCGAAGGCCACAGCATCGAGATCGACGACCTCTACCTGCCGCAGGCCCCCGCAGGCCGCAAGTCCGGCCACGACGCCGGCCCCGGCGAAGTGGTCCGCGATATCCCCGGCGCCGTGGATGTGGACCCGGCCGGCGGCGCCCTGCCCGACTACATCGAGCAACTGGAGCGGGCCGCCATCCAGAAGGCGCTGGAAGAGAACCGCTGGAACAAGACCAAGGCCGCCGCCCAGTTGGGCATCACCTTCCGCGCCCTGCGCTACAAGCTCAAGAAGCTGGGCATGGAATGAAAGTGCGCCGGGGGCGCGCAGGCCGCGCCCCGCGACGCGCCCGCACCGAACAGTGAACCGCATCCCACAGTGACCCAGGTGACGTGCAACGTCACTTTCTGACAAACCAAGTCATCTCACCAACGATGCGTCGGCTTGTTGACGGAAAGCCACCCAGAAAGCGCTGTCGGTTCTGTGACACACGCCGGCAATGGCCGCGTTTCCGGATACCCAACGCCTCCAAATGATGCGATAGTCGCCCCCGACTTCGGCGTCTGGGTTCCATTCCGGGGACGGTAGCGAGAGGGAATCGCGGGGGGCACCGAAAGTTGGCACGCATCCTGCTCTGCATCTCCGTGCACGCGTCGTAGTACCACGCGGCGCCCACGGTCCATGTAGGGACACGGGGCTTGTGTCCCTATCCATCAAGCCAATCCTGAAAGGGGAATTGTCATGAAGAAGAACGCCCAGGGCTTCACCCTGATCGAACTGATGATCGTGGTCGCGATCATTGCCATCCTGGCCGCCATCGCGCTGCCGGCTTACAACAACTACCGCATTCGTTCATCGGAAGGCGCCTGCCAGGCCGAAGCGAAGGCGTGGGTGAACTCGGCTGTCGCCGCCGCTCAGTCCGAGATGAACGTGCTGCCATTCCCCGCAACCGCTTGTGACGCCGACGCCGCCATCACCACTTGGCAGACGACTCCGGTCACCACCGCTGGCACGGAACTGTCCTTCTCTCCCTCTGGCCCCGGCGTGCGCACCACGACTTGTCAGATGGACAGTGCTACCTGCGAACTGGATCCGTAATAGCGCAAGCAGCTAAGCGCTACACACAAAGACCCCGCCAGTGGCGGGGTCTTTTTTGTATCGAGCGCTAGCGCATGTGTGATGCTTGAGCTTGTATTGGGCATTTCCGTGAGACTCATCACGCAATCAGGAATGCCTATAAGCCGATAGGCCTAGACCCGGTGACTTGGCGCATTCCTTGCATCAAATCTGACTGGGGCAATCTTTCAGGGGTCATCATGTTCAATAAGGCGCGCGGCTTCACCCTCATCGAACTGATGATTGTAGTGGCGATCATCGGCATCCTGGCAGCCATTGCCCTGCCTGCATATAACAACTATCGCATCCGCTCCTCCGAAGGAGCTTGCCAGATGGAAATGAAGAGCTATGCCAACTTCGCGCTGGCCACTATCCACAACGGAGACACTCCGGATGCGCCGCCAGTGGGCGCATGCAGCGCGGCTGACACAGCCACAGCGATCGGTGTCGATATTACGGGTACCCCCCAGTCGCCTGGTATCCGTCGTACGCTTTGCGACATGGATACGGGCAACTGCACGCTAGAGTAATCCGCACCATCCTGCGGATGGGCTGAAAGCTCCATTTGGGAACACATGAACCGTCACGCCGCTGGCGCTCGCATTCCCTGTACAGAGGCGTCAAGCTAAGGGCGCTGTTACATGCTGATCCGGAGATTTACATGAGTGCAGTTCCCGCTACCGCCAATCTGGTCGGCATCACCGGCCTCGCGCGACGATTGGTGCAGGACGGCGCTCTGGATGAGGCTGCTGCACGCGCCGCGATGGCTAACGCCTCCGAAGCCAAGATTCCACTCCCACAATGGATTGCTGACAAGCGCCTGGTAACTGCTCCGCAACTGGCCGCCGCCAACGCCATGGAATTCGGCATGCCGCTGCTGGACGCCCTGGCCTTCGATCCCGCGCATAGCGCATTGAAGTTGGTCAGCGAAGACTTGCTGCAGAAGCACCAGGTCCTACCCCTTTTCAAGCGAGGCGGCAAGCTGTTCGTCGGCGTGGCCGATCCCACCCGCAGCCATGGCGCGCTGGACGAGATCAAGTTCCACACCAACCTGATCGTCGAGCCGATCCTGGTGGACGAGGACCAGTTGCGCCGCACGCTGGATCAATGGCAGAACACTGCCAGCAATCTGTCCAGTGCCTTCGGCGACGACGACGACGGGCTGGACAGCCTGGAAGTGGACGCCTCCGACGAGGAAGGCGGCAGCGACAGTGCGGTGGACGCCAAGGGCGACGACACGCCAGTGGTGAAATTCGTCAACAAGGTGCTGGTGGACGCCATCAAGCGCGGCGCCTCGGACATCCACTTCGAACCCTACGAGACCGACTACCGCGTGCGCCTGCGTATCGACGGCATCCTGAAGCAGGTAGCCAAGGCGCCGACCAAGCTGAAGGACCGCATCGCCGCCCGCCTGAAGGTGATGTCGCAACTGGACATCGCCGAGAAGCGCGTGCCCCAGGACGGCCGCATCAAGCTGAACCTGTCCAAGACCAAGCAGGTGGACTTCCGCGTCAGCACCCTGCCCACCCTGTTCGGCGAGAAGATCGTGCTGCGCATCCTGGACGGCAGCGCCGCCAAGCTGGGCATCGACAAGCTGGGCTACGAGCCCGACCAGCAGAAGCTGTTCGAAGAGGCCATCCACAAGCCCTACGGCATGGTGCTGGTCACCGGCCCGACCGGCTCGGGCAAGACGGTGAGCCTGTATACCGCGCTGGGCATCCTGAACGACGAAACCCGCAACATCTCGACCGCCGAGGATCCGGTGGAAATCCGGCTGCCCGGCGTCAACCAGGTACAACAGAACAACAAGCGCGGCATGACCTTCGCCGCCGCCTTGCGCAGCTTCCTGCGCCAGGACCCGGACATCATCATGGTCGGCGAAATCCGCGACCTGGAAACCGCCGAGATCGCCATCAAGGCCGCCCAGACCGGCCACATGGTGCTGTCCACCCTGCACACCAACGACGCGCCGCAGACCATCGCCCGTCTGATGAACATGGGCATCGCGCCGTACAACATCACCAGTTCGGTGACCCTGGTCATCGCCCAGCGCCTGGCTCGGCGGCTGTGTCTCAAGTGCAAGACACCGGTACAGTTGCCCGCGAATGCGCTGCTGGCCGAAGGCTTCAGCCAGGAAGAGGTCGATGCCGGGTTCACCCTCTACGACGCCGTGGGCTGCGACGAATGCACCGGCGGGTACAAGGGCCGTACCGGCATCTACCAGGTCATGCCGATGAGCGAGGAGATCCAGACCATCGTGCTGGCCGGCGGCAATGCCCTGCAGATCGCCGAAGCGTCACAGAGGGCCGGCATCCGCGACCTGCGCCAGTCCGCCCTGCTCAAGGCACGCAACGGCATCACCAGCCTGGCCGAGATCAACCGCGTCACCAAGGACTGAACATCCTGCGGGCACGAGGGCTTCCTGCGGAAGCACTACGATGCCGTACCGGATACCGGGTGGGAGTAACAGAGGGCAGGCGCGTCCTCACAATACATAGCCAAACCCGGCCTCCCGTCACAGGCGGGGTGGTTCCCTCGGGCCGATAACCGGCTACCATGGGCCGGTGAAGTCCGGGTGGGGAAAACCGGACAGGGGAAAACCGATGGCCGTGACCCGATCCGCCGCCAAGAAAGCCGCTGCCGCGCCTGCTCGCGAGAATCCGCTGAACCTGTTCGTCTGGGAAGGCACCGACAAGCGCGGTGTCAAGATGAAGGGCGAGCAGACGTCCAAGAACGCCAACTATCTGCGTGCCGAGCTGCGCAAGCAAGGCATCACCCCTACGGTGGTCAAGCCAAAACCGAAGCCGCTGTTCGGGGCTGCCGGCAAGCCCATATCGCCAAAGGAAATCGCCTTCTTCAGCCGCCAGATGGCGACGATGATGAAATCCGGCGTGCCCATGGTCTCCTCTCTGGAAATCATCGAAGGCGGGCAGAAGAACGTCCGCATGAAGAAGATGGTCGAACAGATCCGCTTCGATATCGAAAGCGGTTCATCCATGCACGAGGCCATCAGCAAGCATCCCGTGCAGTTCGACGAGTTGTACCGCAACCTGGTGCGCGCGGGCGAATCGGCGGGCGTGCTGGAAACGGTGCTGGAAACCATCGCCAACTACAAGGAAAACCTCGAGGCGTTGAAGGGCAAGATCAAGAAGGCCCTGTTCTACCCGGCCGCGGTGATCGCGGTGGCCATTCTGGTCAGTTCCGTGATCCTGATGTTCGTGATCCCGGAGTTCGAGAAGACCTTTGCCAGCTTTGGCACCGAACTGCCGGCCTTTACCCAGATGATCATGGGCGCCTCGCGCTTCATGGTGAGTTGGTGGTGGGCAGTACTGATCTTGGTGGGCGGCGGTATCTTCTTGTCCATATTCATGTTTAAGCGTTCCCCTGCATTCCAGCATGCTGTGGACAGGACCATCCTGAAAGTGCCAGTGCTCGGACAGATCATGCACAATTCATCGATCGCTCGATTCGCTCGCACTACCGCAGTAACCTTCAAGGCCGGTGTACCACTGGTGGAAGCATTGGACACCGTAGCCGGCGCCACCGGCAATACCGTGTACGAGAAAGCTGTACACCGCATGCGCGACGATGTGTCGGTAGGCTATCCGCTTAACATGGCGATGAAACAGACGCATTTGTTTCCGCACATGGTGATCCAGATGACCGCCATTGGTGAGGAGGCCGGCGCACTGGACAGCATGCTGTTCAAGGTAGCCGAGTACTTCGAGCAGGAGGTCAACAACGCAGTGGACGCGCTGTCCAGCCTGATCGAGCCGTTCATCATGGTCATTATTGGTGTGTTGGTGGGCGGCTTGGTCATCGGCATGTACTTGCCGATCTTCAAAATCGCGGCGACTGTCGTCGGCTGACCAATGGCCTTCCTCGACCAGCACCCCGAACTCGGGTATCCGGTGGTGGCGGGCCTTGGCCTGCTGGTGGGCAGCTTCCTCAACGTGGTGATCCTGCGGCTGCCGCGGCGGCTGGAGTGGGAGTGGAAGCGCGACGCCCGCGAGGTGCTGGAGGAGCCGGAGATCTACGATCCGCCGCCACCCGGCATCGTGGTGGAGCGTTCGCACTGCCCGCACTGCAAGACACCGCTTTCCTGGTACGAGAACATCCCGCTGTTCAGTTGGCTGGTGCTGCGCGGCAAGTGCCGGCACTGCAAGGCACCCATCTCGGCGCAGTACCCATTGGTCGAGCTGTTGACCGCCCTGTTGGCGGCGGCCTCGGTGTGGCGCTTCGGCTTCGGCTGGCAGGGCTTCGGTGCGGCGCTGCTGGGCTGCTTCCTGGTCGCCCTGAGCGGGATCGACTTGCGCACGCGCCTGCTGCCTGACCAGTTGACCCTGCCGTTGATGTGGCTGGGCCTGATCGGCAGCCTGGACAATCTCTACATGCCGGCCAAGCCGGCGCTGCTGGGCGCCATCGCCGGCTATGTGTCGCTGTGGACGGTGTGGTGGCTGTTCAAGCAGATCACCGGCAAGGAAGGCATGGGCCGGGGCGACTTCAAGCTGCTGGCGGCGCTGGGCGCGTGGACGGGCCTGGTCGGCGTGCTGCCGATCATCCTGATCTCCTCACTGGTCGGCGCCGTGATCGGCTCGGCCTGGCTGGCCATCAAGGGCCGCGACCGCGCCACCCCCATTCCCTTCGGCCCTTACCTGGCCATCGCCGGCTGGATCGTGTTCTTCATCGGGCCGCAGCGGATCGTCGACGCCTACCTGGGCTTCGCGGGCATCCGCTAGGCAGCGCTACACCGCAGGCGCGGCTTCTCCGCCGCCTGCCCGGGCGGCGCGGTGCGCCATAATCCGCGCATGAGCCACTACTTCATCGGACTGACCGGCGGCGTCGCCTCGGGCAAGAGCGCACTGGAAAGGGCCTTCGCCCGCCATGGCGTCACCATCGCCGACGCCGACCTGATCGCGCGTGAAGTGGTCGAACCCGGGCAGCCGGCACTCGATGCCGTCGTGACGCGTTTCGGCCCGGGCATATTGCAGGCCGACGGCCGCCTGGACCGCGCCGCGCTGCGGGCGCGCGTGTTCGCCGACGAAGGCGAGCGCCGGGCGCTGGAGGCCCTGCTGCACCCGGCCATCCGCGCGCGCCTGCAAGCGATCTGCCGGGAAGCCGCCGGCCCCTACGCCATCGCCATGGTGCCGCTGCTGGCCGAGGGCGGCGGCCGCACCGCCTATCCCTGGCTGGACCGGATCCTGGTGGTGGACGCGCCCGAGGCCATGCGCAAGGCGCGCCTGATGCAGCGCGACGGCATCGACGCCGCGCTGGCCGAGCGGATGCTGGCGGCGCAGGCCACGCGCGCCGGGCGCCTGGCCATCGCCGCCGACATCGTGGTCAACGACGGCGACATCGGCCACCTGCAACGCAGCGCCGACGAACTGCATGCGCGCTACCTGGCGCTGGCCGGGGCGGCAGCGCCGCGCTGAGACTCAGGACGCCGCGGCCGGGGCCGCGCCGGCGGTGTCGCGGTCGGACGGCAGCTTGGCTTCCTCGCGCAGCAGCCGCCAGGCGCCGAAGGTCATCGCGCTGGCCACCAGCAGGCCGGCGCCGAACACCACGTGCGAGCCGAAGGCCGACAGCAGCTTGTGCAGCCAGACGAAGCTGAGGTCGCCGCCGCGGTAGATCACCGTATCGATGGCCGCGCCGGCCTTGTAGCGCCATTCGCGCCCCACCCGGGTATATATGGTCTCGCGCGCCGGCTTGGCCAAGCAGAACTCGCTGCTGCGGGTGACCACCTGCACGATGGCCACGATCATCGGCAGCGGCGAGGCCGACAACACGGCATAGCCCAGCACGATGGCGAAGCCCGGCAGCAGCAGCGCCGGCGCGATGCCGAAGCGCGACAGCAGCCAGCGGGTCACCACCAGTTGCACCAGCAGGGTCAGCCCGTTCACCGCCAGGTCGATGGTGGCGTAGTACGCGGTCGCAGCCTGGGCGTCGGGATAGAACCGGCGCACGATGGCCGCCTGCTCGTTGTACAGCAGGGTGCCCACGCCTACGCCCATCACCACCAGCACCGCCATCCAGCGCAGCAGCGGCTCGCGTGCGATCAGCTTCAGGCCACCCAGCACGTCGCCGCCCATGGCACTCTCGTTGTCGCGCCCGCGCCTCGCCTCGCGCACCAGCGCCCACCGGCGCAGGTGGACGATGCAGAACAGGCACACGGCCAGGAAGCAGGCCGACACCAGCATCAGGTTGGCGATGCCGATGCGCTCGACGAACGTGCGCGTCAGCACCGGCCCCAGGATCGCGCCCACCGTGCCCGCCGCGCCGATGTAGCCGTAGTAGCGGCGCGCCTCGGTGTTGCTGAAGACGTCGGCCATGAAGCTCCAGAACACCGCCACCGCGAACAGGTTGAACACGGTGATCCACAGGAAGAAGGCCATGCCCCGCCCCGGCACGCCGCTGTCGAACAGCACGTAGAACAGCAGCAGCGTGGCGATGAAGAAGCCGTACACCGCCGGCAGGAACACCCGCCGCGGATAGCGGCTGACCAGCCAGCCGTACACCGGCTGCAGCAGCAGCATGATCAGGAAGGTGCAGGTGAACAGCACCTGCAGGGTGAAATCCTTCAACGGCACGCCGCGCGCGGCGAAGAACTCGATCATCGCCGGCGGGAACACCGCCTGCACGTCGCTGGAAGCGCCCATCGCCTCGCGCACCGGCCGCAGCACGTAGTAGCCGCTCAGCAGGCAGAAGAAGTACACGAAGGCCCACAGCAGCGGGGGCGATTCGGACATCGCGGAGCGGAGCCGGCCGAACCGGGAGGATGCCGCGTCGGGAGCGTTCATGGGCTGGACCACTGTTCCTGCACTGCCGGGGGACGGGCGTCCCGCGGGTCCGCCATCGCGCGCAAGGTATCCGATGCACTGCAACATCGCCAGCGTTCCGTCGCTGGCGGACGCCGGTTGCCGCCGGCACCGGCACGCCCCCGCCAGAACCGGCTTGGACATGAGTCTCGCCACCACGTCGGCGGCGATATGGCGGCTTTATCTCCCCCGGACACCCGGGCGAGGCGTGTCCCACCATCCCCCTCTTCAGGGCGCCCCCGCTCCAGCAGGCGCACGAGCGGGAGCGCGCCTGCCCGGGAATACCCGAGCGACGGCGCGGCCGAGCATTTGCTCTATGCCCGCCGGCTAGGTTCGGGCGGTCTTCGCCACAGGGTCCGATGTGTACGACTACATCATCGTGGGTGCCGGTTCGGCCGGCTGCGTGCTCGCCCACCGCCTGAGCGAAGACCCCGCCTGCCGCGTCCTGCTGCTGGAAGCCGGCCCGCGCGATTGGCACCCCTTCATCCACATGCCCGCCGGCCTGGCCAAGCTGGTCGGCCAGAAGGGCGTCAACTGGAACTACGACACCGCGCCCGAGCCGCACCTGGACAACCGCCGCCTGTGGTGGCCGCGCGGACGCGTGCTGGGCGGTTCCAGTTCAATCAACGCGATGTGCTACATCCGCGGCGTGCCGCACGACTACGACGACTGGGCCGCCGCCGGCGCCGAGGGCTGGCACTGGGCCAACGTGCTGCCCTACTTCCGCCGCTCCGAGCGCAACAGCCGCGGTGCCAGCGCGCTGCACGGCGGCGACGGTCCGCTGTACGTCTCCGACCTGCGCTACGTGAACCCGCTCTCGCACGCCTTCGTCGAGGCCGGGGCGCAGGCGGGCTATGCGCGCAATGAAGACTTCAACGGCGCCGGGCAGGCCGGCTTCGGCCTGTACCAGGTGACCCAGAAGGACGGCGCGCGCTGCTCCAGCGCGGTCGCCTACCTGGACCCGGCCCGCGGGCGACCCAACCTGGACATCGTCACCGGCGCGCTGGTGCGCCGGGTGATGCTGCAGGACGGCCGCGCGATCGGCGTGTCCTATGCACGCGGCGGGCAGGAGGTGAGCGTGCGCTGCGCGCGCGAAGTGCTGCTGTGCGGCGGCGCGATCAATTCGCCGCAATTGCTGATGCTCTCGGGCGTCGGTCCGGCCGATCACCTGCGCGAACACGGCGTCACCGTGCGCGTGGACCTGCCCGGCGTGGGCGGCAACCTGCAGGACCACCTGGACATCTGCACCCTGCAGCACTGCACCCAGCCCATCACCTACGACCGCACCAGCGAGCTGAAGACCGCCTTCGACTATTTCCTGCGCGGCCGCCGTGGACCGGGCAGCAGCAACATCGCCGAGGCCGGCGCCTTCGTCCGCTCGGCGCTGGCGCCGGACGCGCGCGCCGACGTGCAGTTCCACTTCGTGCCGGCCATGCTGGACGACCATGGTCGCCACCGCCTGCCCGGCGACGGCTACACCGCGCACGCCTGCTTCCTGCGCCCGCGCAGCCGCGGCCGGATCCGCCTGGCCAGCGCCGACCCGCGCACCCATGCGCGGATCGAGGCCAATTACCTGGGCGACCCGGAAGGCTTCGACCTGAAGATGATGGTGGAATGCGCCAGGCTGACGCGCGAACTGTTCGCACAGCCGGCGTTCGACGCCTACCGCGGCGCCCCGATCCATCCCGCGCGCAGCGACCTGTCGGACGCCGAACTGGCCGATTTCGTCCGCGCCAAGGCCGAGACCGTCTACCACCCGGTCGGCACCTGTCGGATGGGCGGCGACGAACACGCCGTGGTCGATCCGCAACTGCGCGTGCGCGGCGTGGACGGGCTGCGGGTGGTGGACGCCTCGGTCATGCCCACTCTGATCGGCGGCAACACCAACGCGCCGACCATGATGATCGCCGAACGCGCCGCGGACCTGATCCGCGGGCTGCCGGGCACGCTGCCCCAGCCTGCCTAGAGCTGCCTGGCCGGAAGCGCCATGGCGCGCGGCCTGCGGCGGCATCCGGTGCGCGGGGGCGCACGGACGTTCCGTTCGCAAGGCTCGCAACGGCACCGGCATGCGGCGTGGATAGGCTCAGGCCCACCACTGTCCGTGACGCCTTCGTTATGCACTACTCCGCAGATAGCCGGACAGACCGCTCACCCGAACGTGCCCGGCCGCGGATACGGACGCGCCGATGCCACCTTCGCGAATGCATCCTTCACTGCGCCCTTCTCGGAGGAAGTGCGGCTCCATCGTGGACCCATGGTCATCCCGCCGCAGACAGGCGGCCCGCCACCGCAGCCGACGCTAATGCGCCTCCAGCATCGCCGGCAGCGGGCAATGCAGCACGGCGCAGACGGTGCGCAGCAGTTCCGCCTCGGCCACGCGCACCTGGCCGTCGTGGCGGACGGCGGCGGCGACGGCTTCGACCATCAGCTCCTTCGCCAGCGGGTCCAGTGCGTCCAGCGGCTCCCACACCTCGTCCAGCGCCAGCACGCCCTGCGCCGGCGGCGCATAGGGCATGTGATCGCGCGGCAGCACCCGTTGCAGGCCTGCCAGATAGGCGCGCTGCGCCTGCGCGGGCGTGTCGTTGCCGGCCTGGGCTACCACCGCCAGCAGCGTGGCGAAAGGCTGGCGGACGTCGTGCGGCTTGCGCCGGCCGAAGATGGGCGAGCGTCCGGGCGAGAGCGCTTCGCGCACCTGCACTTGCAACAGGCGCGCCAGGCAGTATTCGAACAGCGACACGCGGCCGTCGGCATGCACCGCGGCATCGACGGTGTCGATGAAGGCGTCCAGCTCCGGCCGCGGGAACCGCCGCAGCAGCGGGAACGCCAGCGAGGCCAGCGGCAGGCGGTGCATCGGGTGCAGCGATTGCAGGAGCCCGCCACGCAGTTCGTCGGCGCGCTGCGCAGTGGCTTCGCCCAGGCGGGCGGCGATCTCGAAGCGCTGGCGCGCAGCGACCTCGGGCGCGGCGTCCAGCACCAGGCCGAGCAGCAGCGGCATCACCTGGTCGCGCTGCCGCACCAGCGTGCGCAGCGCGTCCGGCAGGGTCTCGGCGATGACGTGCGCGCGGCTGTAGTCGTCGGCCGCCGGCGCGGCCACCTGCGCCGCCACCATCGGCGGCGTCAGCGCAACGCTGGCCGATAGCAGCGGCAAGGGCGGCGGCACGGCGCCGTCCGCCAGGCCCAGCGCGCGGTCCTCCATCAACCCGTCCGGCGGCGCCGCCGCCCAGCGCCGCGCCAGCTCGTCCAGTTGCGCCTGGCCGAACAGCGGGTCCAGCGTGCGGATACGCTGCAACAGCGGCGGATGGGTGGCGAACAGGCGCGAATAGGCGCGGCCTTCGCCGAACAGCATGTGGCTGACTTCCTCCACCTTGCCCTTGTCTTCCAGCGCCGAACCCGCGCCGAGGCCGGCGATCTTCTTCAGCGCCCCGGCCAGGCCTTGGGTCTGGCGGGTGAACTGCACCGCGGAGGCATCGGCCAGCAGTTCGCGCTGGCGGCTCACCCCGGCCTTGATCATGCGCCCGAAGAACAGCCCCACGCCGCCCGCCACCATCGCCGCCATCGCGATCAGCAGCACCGCCGCGCCGTCCTTGCCGCGGCCGCCGCGCCCGTACACCAGCACGCGCTGGCCGATGATGCTGAGCATCATGATGCCGAACAGCACGCCCATCAGGCGGATGTTCAGGCGCATGTCGCCGTTGAGGATGTGGCTGAACTCGTGCGCGATCACGCCTTGCAGCTCGTCGCGGTTGAGCCGGTCCAGCGCGCCGCGGGTCACCGCCACCGCCGCGTCGGCGGGCGAATAGCCGGCGGCGAAGGCGTTGATGCCGGCCTCGCCTTCCAGCACGAACACCCGCGGCACCGGCACGCCGGAGGCGATGGCGATTTCCTCCACCACGTTGCGCAGCCGCCGCAACGGCAGGTCGCCGGGGTCCTGCGGCACCTCGGTGGCGCCCATCTGCAGCGCCACCGCCTCGCCGCCGGCGCGCAGCGAGGCCAGCCGGTAGAGCGAGCCCAGTCCGATCACCGCCAGCGTGCCCAGCGTGGCCAGCGCCAGCAGCGCGGCCAACGCGCCGCCACCGCCTTCCTCCTGCCCCAGCGTGCGTGCGCCGAACAGCAGCAGCACCGCCAGGTCGACCACGGCGACGATGCCCGCCACCGCCAGCGCGAACAGCACCACCATCCGGAACGAACCGCGCCGCGCCGCCGCCTGGTGCTCGAAGAAGTTCATGCGGATGCCGGCATGCGCGGCGCGCCGCCAAGACTCCGCCGGCACCGACGCGATCGGCGGCCGGCAGGCGCTGTCGCGGGCGACTTCATCCCGGTCTCCCGGACGCACCTGTTCAGAACTGCACCTTGGGCGCCTCGCGCACTTGCGCCGCCTTGTCCGCGGGGATGTCCAGCAGCGCCGCCGGGGCGAAGTTGAACGCGCTCGCCACCACACTGGAGGGGAACACCTCGCGCTTGTTGTTGTAGGCCATGACCGCGTCGTTGTACGCCTGCCGCGCGAAGGCCACCTTGTTCTCGGTGGAAGTCAGCT
Organism: uncultured Pseudoxanthomonas sp.; assembly: GCA_937975725.1. Lineage (GTDB taxonomy): Bacteria > Pseudomonadota > Gammaproteobacteria > Xanthomonadales > Xanthomonadaceae > Pseudoxanthomonas_A. The sequence continues at coordinate 22,767 of CALJUL010000138.1, forward strand.
CCTCGGTCAACTGCATCATGTTCTGGTTGGCCTTCAGGTCGGGATACGCCTCGGCCACCGCCAGCAGGCGGCCCAGCCCCGTATTCAGTTGCGCCTGCGCGGCGGCGAGTTGCGCCATCGCCTGCGGGTCGCCGGGGTTGGCCTTGGCCGCGGCCAGGCCCGACTGCGCGGCCGAACGCGCCGCCACCACGGCTTCCAGCGTCTCGCGCTCGTGGCTCATGTAGCCGCGGGCGGTTTCCACCAGGTTGGGGATCAGGTCGAAACGGCGCAGAAGTTGCACGTCGATCTGGGCGAAGGCATTCCTGAACGCGTTGCGTGCGGTCACCAGCCCGTTGTAGATGCCCACGCCCCACAGAATTGCGACGGCCGCCACACCCACAATCAGCAGCAGGATGAACAACATGGACATGGAACTTCTCCCTGTTTGTGCAATCGAAAAAAGCGGCGTTATGATCCCCCGACAGCAAGAGCTTACGCAGGCGTCACGCACGATGAAAGACATGGTTTCCCGGCGGCCACTGCGGTCCCTTCGCTTCGGGCTGGTCGGCCTGCTGTTGCCGCTGACCCTCTCCTCCACCGCGCAGACGCCGCTGCGCTGGCATGCAGTCCAGGCGGCGTCTACCGACGCCGCCGCGCAGCCCGCGGCATCCGCCCTGCCGCAGCCGCTCACCGGCGCCGCCGCGGCGCCGCTCGCGCCCGACTTCGACGTGCGTGCGTTCGAGGCGATGGCACAGCAACTGACCGTCGGCCAGCGCGTGCCCGGCATGGCGATGGCCATCGTGCACGAAGGCCGCGTGCTCAGCGCGCGCGGCTACGGCGTGACCGACGTGGCCGCGCCGCAGCCGATCGACGGGCATACGGTGTTCCGCCTGGCCTCGCTGTCCAAGGCCTTCGCCAGCACCCTGGCCGGGCTGATGGTGCAGGACGGCGCACTGCGCTGGGACAGCAAGGTCACCCAGTACGTGCCGGGCTTCCAGCTCAGCGACCCGGCCTCTTCCTCCCGCGTGACCGTCGCCGACCTGCTCAGCCACCGCGTCGGCCTGCAGGCGCACAACGCCTTCGACCGCGACATCGAGGCGAACGCGGAGTACTACGACGTCGCCCGCAAGCTGGCCCAGGCGCCGCTCAAGTGCACGCCGGGCGAGTGCTACGCCTACCAGAACGTCGCCTTCAGCCTGGTCGGCGACGTGGTGTTCGCGGCCAGCGGCACCTTCTACGAGCAGGCGGTCGACCGCCGCATCTTCAAGCCGCTGGGAATGAACGACGCGAGCATCGGCCTGGCGGGCATCGAGGCCAGCACGCGCTGGGCGCGCCCGCACGTGCGCAGCCGCAACGGCTGGGTCTCGCTGTCGCCCAAGCCCACCTACTACCGCCTGCCGCCCGCGGCCGGCGTCAACGCCAGCATCAGCGACCTGGCGCAATGGCTGGTGGCGCAGACCGGTCACCGGCCCGACGTGCTGCCGGCACCGCTGCTGGCCACGCTCCACGCACCGCTGATCGCCACGCCGGGCGAGATGCGCGCCGGCTGGCGCCGCGAACGCATCCAGTCGGCCAGCTACGGCCTGGGCTGGCGCGTGTTCGACTACGCCGGTCATCAGGTCGTCTTCCATGCCGGTGCGGTGCAGGGCTATCGCGGCCTGGTGGCGCTGGTGCCGGAACGCGATCTGGGCGTGGCGCTGGTCTGGAACAGCGAGAGCCCGCTGCCTTCCGGCCTGCTGCCCACCATCCTCGACCGCGCCATCGGACTGCCGGCGCAGCCGTGGGTCGATACGCCGGCCGACTACGACCTGATGCTGGCCGAATCGCCGGACGGCCGCGCGCCGGCCGAAGCCAGCGGCACTTCTTCGGGCCGCGCCACCGCGTCGCCGGAGTGACCAACGCGCGCGCCGTCGTCGCGGCGCGCTCGTTGCTTCCTGCACGGTCCGCCATCCGTGGCCGCGATGCGGCCACGCGCGGCGCGCTTCAGCCGCCGTCGCGTTCCAGCAACGCCTTCAGCCGGGCCAGTCCCTTCTCGTAATCCTTGCCGACCATCGCGTCGAACAGCAGGCCCAGCCAGCGGCTCAGCGGGTTGTAGCCATGGTCGCTGTCGAACGTCCACGTCAGCCGGCTGCCGGCCGGGTCTGGCTGGATCAGGTACGTCGCGCGCGCCGGATTGCCGTCAAAGACCAGCGCCACCGCGATGCGCCGGTGCGGTTCGCTGGCGACGATCTCCTGGCTGCCGCTGCCGACCGCGCGGTTGCCGCTCCAGCGCATGCGCGCGCCCACGCCCTGCGCCGGTCCCTCCAGGACGTACTCCGCCTGCGGGTCGTCCTCGGCCCAGGGCGACCAGGCCTGGAAGCGCTCGAACGAATTCAGCGCGGCGAACACCTGCTCCGGGCTGCGCCCGATGACGATGCTGCGCTCCACGTGCGTGCTGGCCGGCAGCAGCAGGCTGCCCAGCACGGCCACCAGCCCCAGCGCCAGCAGCACACCCAGCGTCCACTTGATCGGTTTCATGCTCGCTCCTCCACGCTCCGCGCGTGCCCGCAGGCTACCGCGCCGCCCATAAAAAAACTCCCTCCCCCTGGGCATCGGGGAGGGAGTCCATGGTGTTACGGCTAATCGGGGTCGGGCTTAGATCAGCGGAGCCGGGGTGGCCGGCAGCGCGACCGGGGCCGCTTTCTTCTTGGACTTCTTGGCAGGCTTCTTGGCGGCCTTCTTCGCAGGCTTCTTGGCGACCTTCTTGGCAGCCTTCTTGGCGGCCTTCTTCACGGTCTTCTTGGCCGGCTTCTTGGCGACCTTCTTGGCAGCCTTCTTCGCGGTCTTCTTGGCCGGCTTCTTGGCGACCTTCTTGGCAGCCTTCTTCGCGGTCTTCTTGGCCGGCTTCTTGGCGACCTTCTTGGCAGCCTTCTTCGCGGTCTTCTTGGCCGGCTTCTTGGCGACCTTCTTGGCAGCCTTCTTCGCGGTCTT